>NZ_JAHKRL010000175.1 GCF_019396405.1 Nonomuraea rhizosphaerae
ATGGGGACTGGAGTTCAGAGGTGTGCCCTCCCGACCCCGCCGTGCGGACCCGCCGGGGCGGCCGGGCTGCTCGCCCTCGACGACCCGGCCCGCGACGCCCTCGGCCTCGGCCCGGACAGCCGGGTGCTGCTCGTCGGCACCGAAGGCCCCGTGTGAAAATCGGTGCCAAGGGAACCAGAGGGGCACAAGTGACGTCCAAGCGGGCGTGGATGATCACTCCAACCGGCCGCGACATTCTCGCGGGGACGGCCGATTGGCCGAGCTCGACCTGCTGAGATTCATCGCCGCGCTGGCGGTGCTCGCCTTCCACTACCTGATCGCCTTCGCCTCCGTCTGGGGCGAACGGCCCGCCGAGCTCTTCCCCGCAGTCGCCCCCGTCGCCGGGCTGGGCATCCTCGGCGTCGAGCTGTTCTTCGTCATCAGCGGGTTCGTCATCCTGATGAGCGCCTGGGGGCGCGGGCTCGGCGCGTTCGCCCGCTCCAGGGTGGTGCGCCTCTACCCGGCGTACTGGCTGAGCCTGGCCGCCGTCGCCGCCGTCTACGGCCTCACCGGCGCCAAGGCCCTCGACCCCAAGCTGTCGGCGGGGGAGTACCTGGTCAACGCCAGCATGTTCCAGCGGCTGTTCAGGGTCCTGGACGCCAGCGGCGTCTACTGGTCGCTCTGGGCCGAGCTGCGCTTCTACCTGATCATGGCCGTCCTCGTCATCATCGGCGTCACCTACCGGCGCGTCCTCGTCCTCGCCGGGACCTGGCTCGTCTGCGCGCTCGGGGTGGAGCTGCTGAGGGTCACCGAGGTGCTGCAGAACGAGGCGCTCAGCGAGATCGTCATGCCCCGGTACGCGCCCTACTTCGTCGCCGGTATGTCGCTGTACCTCATCCACAGACACGGCAATGCTTTGCTGCCCTGGCTTTACGTTCTCGGCGGCTACGGCATGTCGGTGCACTCCGCGCTCGAACGCGTCCACGGCCGGATCGAGGTCGCCGGGTTCAGGAGCATGCCCGTCGGCGACGTCAGCGTGATCGTCACCGTCACCCTCGTCTTCGCCGTCATGGCGCTGGTCGCCCTCGGCGTGATCAGGATGCGGCCCTCGAAAATCCTCACCGCGCTGGGCGCGACCACGTACCCCCTCTACCTTTTCCACTCCGTGGTGGCCGTCGTCCTCATCCCGGTGCTCATCGGCGGCATGCCGCCCTGGGCCGTCGCGCTGACCACGACCGTCGCGGCCGTCCTGCTCTCCTACCTCGTCCACGCCCTCGCCGAACGCCCGATCCAGCAGCTTCTCAAGCCACGCAAAGGCTCACAAACCCCACCAGTTCCGGCTGTAAAGGTTGAAAAGGCCTCGGTGCCATAACTCTGTGACCCTGGGGCACTGTGAAGGGCATAGGCTCGGGCATATAAACGGCGGATAGACAGACCCGGACGAACAGAGGGTGTTGCATGACGGTGCGTCGGGTGATGGGCATCGAGACCGAGTACGGCATCTCCGTACCAGGTCAGCCAGGCGCCAACGCGATGGTGACCTCCTCCCAGGTGGTGAACGCCTACCTGGCGGCCTCGGCCGCCAGAGCGCGCAGAGCGAGGTGGGACTTCGAGGAGGAGAACCCCCTGCGCGACGCGCGCGGCTTCGACCTGGCCAGAGAGGTCGCCGACAGCAGCCAGCTCACCGACGAGGACCTCGGCCTCGCCAACGTCATCCTGACCAACGGCGCCAGGCTCTACGTCGACCACGCCCACCCGGAATACTCCACGCCCGAGTGCACCAACCCACGGGCAGCCGTCATCTGGGACAAAGCCGGCGAACGTGTGATGTATGACGCTGCACAGCGAGCCTCCGCCATCCCGTCCAACGCGCCGATCCAGCTCTACAAGAACAACACCGACGCCAAGGGCGCCAGCTACGGCTGCCACGAGAACTACCTCATGCGCCGCGCCACCCCCTTCGCCGACATCGTCCGCCACCTCACCCCGTTCTTCGTCTCCCGGCAGGTCGTCGTCGGCGCCGGCAAGGTCGGCATCGGCCAGGACTCCCGCGGCGAAGGCTTCCAGATCAGCCAGCGCGCCGACTTCTTCGAGGTCGAGGTAGGCCTGGAGACCACACTCAAACGGCCCATCATCAACACGCGCGACGAACCGCACGCCGACCCCGAGAAGTACCGCCGCCTGCACGTCATCATCGGCGACGCCAACATGTCTGAAATATCGACATACCTCAAGCTCGGGTCGACCGCACTCGTCCTCGCCATGATCGAAGACGGGTTCCTCAGCCGCGACCTCGCCGTCGAGAACCCCGTACAAGCCCTGCGAGCCGTCTCCCACGACCCCACCTGCCGCTACGAGATCGCCATGCGCGACGGCCGCAAACTCACCGCCGTCCAACTCCAGATGGAATACCTGGAACAAGCCCGCAAGTACGTCGAAGAACGCGGCACCGCCCAGGAAGAGATGAACAAGGACATCCTCGACCGCTGGGAATCCGTCCTCACCCGTCTCGCCGAAGACCCCATGCAACTGTCCCGCGAACTCGACTGGGTCGCCAAACTCGAACTCCTGGAGGGCTACCGCACCCGCGACTCCCTCCCCTGGAACCACCCGCGGCTGCAACTCGTCGACCTGCAATACTCCGACATCCGCCCCGACCGAGGCCTCTACAACCGCCTCGTCGCCCGCGGACGCATGCAACGCCTCGTCAGCGAGGAAGACGTCCAGCGCGCCGTCGAGAACCCGCCCAACGACACCCGCGCCTACTTCCGCGGCCGCTGCCTGCGCCAATACAGCGAATCCGTCGCCGCCGCCTCCTGGGACTCCGTCATCTTCGACATCCCCGGACGCGAATCACTCCAGCGCGTCCCCACCCTCGAACCCCTGCGCGGCACCAAGGCCCACGTCGGCGAACTCTTCGACCGCTGCCGCACCGCCGCCGACCTCGTCGCCGCCCTCACCGGCGGCGACTGACCACCCCCGGCCGGCGGGGGTTCGGCTCGATCGCTCCTCAGAGCAGCCCCACCCCCAGCGTCAGCGTGCCCACCGCCAGACCCGCGCCACCCGCGTACGTCAACCAGATCAACCGGTTCGGCTTCGTGTCACCCGGCCGCGCCACCGACAGGAAGAAGCCCAGAGGCATCAGGATCGGCGCCGCCACGATCAGCGTGCGCACCACACCTTTCAGGCCCTCCGACAGGTCGGCCTGATCCACGTACAGCATCGCCACCAAGCTGAACAACACCAGCACCCCCGCATGCGCGTGCCCCGCCCGCCACAGGCCCCGGCGCACCGGGTTGTCGCGATAGCCGGGAACGTTCCGCATGAGGAACGTCAGCAGCGAAACGCCGCCGAACGCCACTGCGGGGACTGTGATCAGAAGCACACCTGCCGTGCTCAAGGACGCGGGGGACATCGGAACCTCCTGTGTGACCAGGGATCCAGTATTGGATAGCGAAGCTATCTAGTCAAGTCGCCAAGATCGCGGCGCGATGCGCGCGAAATGTCTGCCGGTTCGGGGAAGATATCCCTCAGAGGAGTCCCCCAAGCGGAGGTAGGTAGGACATGGCAAGCAAGGACACCGGCGGCCAGAAGCAGGCCGGTCGGCGCGAGTCCGAGGTCGAGGAGACCGAGGCGTCGGCGGCACCGGATGTGCAGGAGCGCCAGGAGAAGCTCACGGACGACGTGGACGCAATTCTGGACGAAATCGACGAAGTTCTCGAAGAGAACGCAGAGGAATTTGTCAGGAGCTATGTACAGAAAGGCGGTCAGTAGGGGGCGAAACGGACATCGGGGGGAGGTTGGCGGGTGGATGTGCCCGACGGGTTTAAGTGGTGCTCGGATTGTGGGGAGGCCAAGGCGGTCTCTGAGTTCGGGGCCAACAAGCGGATGAGTGATGGGCTCGCCCGCTACTGCAAGCCATGCTTCGCCGTGCGCTCCACGCGGAGTTACCGCAAGCGCAAGGCCGAGCAGGGAAAGATCGTTCGCGAGAAGGTCGAGGTGCCTGCGGGGAGCAAGTATTGCCCGCGCTGCAAGGAAGTGAAGGCTGTAACGGAGTTCGGGCGTAATCGGGCGGAGAGGTCTGGGCTCGCCGCGTACTGCAAGCCGTGCCACAACACGGTGATGCGCGAGGACCGCATCCAGAAACACGGCAGCACTCGCAACTACCACCTGAAGCGCCGTTACGGCATCACCGAGGACGACTTCGACCGGATGCTCGCCCAGCAGGAAGGTCTGTGTGCCATCTGCCGGGTCGTCCCCGGCACGTTCGTCGACCACTGTCACGCGACCGGCCTGGTGCGCGGCATTCTCTGTTTCAACTGCAACAACGGTCTTGGGCACTTCAGCGACAGCACCGCGTTGCTGGAGGTGGCCGCCCACTATCTCGAAGGTGAGGTCCTCTGGCCCGATCTTGTGATCCCGCCGGAGGCGCGCGGTGCGAAGGCTGTGGCGCGGACCAGGGCTTACCACTTGGCCCAGCGTTACCGGATCCGCCCTGACGATGTCGAGGGCATGATCGCCGATCAGCATGGTCTGTGTGTGATCTGCTGGGGGCGTCCGCCCGAGCATGTGGATCATTGTCACCGTACGGGTGACGTGCGTTACGCGCTCTGTTTGCCGTGCAATTCGGGCATCGGGCAGTTCAGGGATGATGCCGGGGTGGTGCGGCGGGCGTGGTCGTACCTGGAGGCGACCGTCCCGATGTGGGATGTCGCGGAGCTGTCCGAGGAGGAGGTCGAGGAGTTGATCCGCGCCGATGAGGCGATGCGGAATGACTTCTACAGCAGGGCGGTTCCGGTGTAGACGGGCTTTCGGGGCGGGGCCTGCAGCAGGTGGCCGTCCTTGTAGAGCAGGGAGCGGCGGGGGAGTGCCCAGGCGGGCGTGCCGATGGCGGGTTCGTCGCCCTCGGGGACGACGGCCTGGATGAGGGTGCCGTCGTTCTCAAGGGTGACGAGGGTGCTGGTGCCGAGGTTCTCCAGGACGGAGACGGTGCCGGGGAAGGCGTCGGGGCGGGTTTGTGGCAGGACGTCCATGTATTCGGGGCGTACGCCGTACACGAGGTCGCCTTCTGGGGTGCCGGTGGGGGCGGGGAGGGTGGCGCCGGCGACGTGGAGGGCGCCGTCGGTGTGCCGGCCGGGCAGCAGGTTCATGGGTGTGGAGCCGATGAAGGCGGCCACGAAGGTGGTGGCGGGGCGTTGGAAGACGTCGGCGGGGGTGCCGATCTGGATCATCCGGCCGTGGGACATGACGGCGATGCGGTCGGCGAGTGCGAGGGCTTCGGCCTGGTCGTGGGTGACGAAGACGGTGGTGACGGCGAGTTCGCGTTGCAGGCGTTTGAGGAAGGTGCGGGCTTCGAGGCGGAGCCGGGCGTCGAGGTTGGACAGGGGTTCGTCGAAGAGGAAGGCGGTGGGGTGGCAGGCGATGGCGCGGGCGAGGGCGACGCGTTGCTGCTGGCCGCCGGAGAGCTGGGCGGGGCGGCGGTGGAGGAGTTCGGCGAGGCTGAGGCGGTGGGCGACGTCGGCGGCTTTGGTGGCGCGTTCGGCGCGGGGGACCTTTTTGATGCGCAGGGGGTGGGCGATGTTGTCGGAGACGGTCATGTGGGGGAAGAGGGCGTAGTCCTGGAAGACCATGGCGACGTCGCGGCGGCCGGGGGGCAGGGGGGTGACGTCGGTGTCGTTGATGTGGATGGTGCCGGAGGTGGGGGTTTCGAGGCCGGCGACGGTGCGCAGGAGGGTGGTCTTGCCGCAGCCGGAGGGGCCGAGGAGGGTGAAGAACTCGCCGTCGCCGATGGTGAGGTCGAGGGTGTCGAGGGCGCGTACTCCGCCTGGGAAGTCCTTGGTGAGCCGGTGCAGCGTGATCACCGTTTGATCCCTCCGTGGAAGCGGAAGCCGTACCGGTGGGAGACGAACAGGTACATGGCGACCACGGGTAGCGAGTAGAGCAGGGAGAAGGTGGAGATGAGGTCGAGGCGGGGGGCGCCGCCTTCGGTGTAGAGGGTGTAGAGGATGACGGATCCGGGGGCTTTGTCGGGGTCGCGCAGCAGGATGAACTGGAACAGGAATCCGCCCCAGACGCTGGCGAGGGCCCAGACGGCGATGGTGGCGAGGCCGGGCCGGACGAGGGGGACGACGATGTGGCGCAGGATCTGCAGGGGTGAGGCGCCGAAGACGCGGGCGGATTCCTCGTAGGAGGTGGGCGTCTCGTCCATGAAGTCCTTGAGGATGAAGATGGCGGCGGGCAGGAGGCCGCCGGAGACGACGAGGATGACGCCGAGGTGGGTGTCGATGAGGTCGAGCCGGGTGGCGAGTTCGAAGATGGGGACCATGGCGGCGGTGCCGGTGACGACGGACGACAGCAGCAGGAGCAGGTAGAGCAGTACGTCGCGGCCGGGTACGCGGACGCGGGACAGGGCGTAGGCGGCGAGGGCGGCCAGGACGACGACGAGGGCGGCGGCGCCGCCTCCCTGGATGAGGGAGTTGCGGATGGAGCCGAGCGCGTAGGGGTTGTCGAGGATGGCGGCGAAGTTGCGCAGTGTGAATTCGGGGACGGACGTGGTGATGGCGGGGCCGGCGTCGAAGGGGGCGCTGGCCAGCCACAGCATCGGCAGGGTGAAGAAGGCGAGGGCGACGGCGATGAGGACGGTGGCGGCCAGCCGTCCGACGGTGTGGCGGATCATGCCGGTGGTCCTGTGAGGGATTTGCGTCTGCCGCGCAGCAGCCGCAGGTAGGCCAGCGCGAAGATGAGGTTGATGAGCAGGATGAGGAAGGAGACGGCGGCGCCGGCGCCCAGTTCGCCGCCTTTGAGGGCGATGTTGTAGACGTACACGGGCAGGATCTCCGAGCGTCCTTCGGGGCCGCCGCCGGTCAGGACGAACGGCGTGAAGTCGTTGAAGGTCCACAGGCTGATCAGCAGCAGGTTGGTCAGCACGTGGCGTCTGATGAGGGGCAGGACGACGTCGCGCAGCTGCTGCGGCACGCCGGCGCCGGCGAGGCGGGCGGTCTCCAGGTGGGAGGGCGGCACGTTCTCCAGTGCGGCGGAGTAGAGCATCATCGAGAACGCGGTGCCGCGCCACACGTTGAAGACGATGATGGACAGCAGCGGGTGGTCGAGCAGCCAGGCGAGGCCGGGGGTGTGGAGCAGCGCGTTGAGGGTGCCGTCGTCGCGGTCGAGCAGTGCGAACCACAGGAAGCCGACGACGGTGCTGGGCAGGATCCATGACAGCAGGACGACGCCTTCGACGGCTCGCCGGACGGGGCCGGTGCGGCCGCGCAGGATCCAGGCGAGGGTGAAGCCGAGCCCGGCCTGGCCGATGACGGCCGAGCCGCCGACGTAGGCGACGGTCAGCCACAGGGAGGTCAGGAAGCGCGGGTCGGTGAGGGCGTCGGTGTAGTTGTCGAGGCCGACGACCTGCGGGTCGGCGGCGGCCAGGCCGGTGAGCCGGTAGTCGGTGAGTCCGAGGTAGATGGTCCACAGGGCGGGGAAGACGAGGAAGACGCCGATGAGGACGAGCGCGGGCAGCACGAACGCGGCGGCCCGCGCCTTTCCCAGTCCCGCGGCGTCACCCGGCGGTGACGTGGTCGGCGCCACCGACGAGTCCTTCCAGCTTGCTCTGGTAGGCGGTGGCGGCCTCGTCGGCGCCCCTGCCGCTGACGACGGCGGCGGTCGCCTCCTGCAGGGCCACCGACACCTGCGGGTAGACGGCCAGGCCGGGCCGGTAGGCGGTGACGGGCAGTACCTCTTCGGCGACGTACTCCAGCATGGGGTCGGCGCCGAGGACCTCGGTGTTGACGTCGGTGCGGGGGCTGATCCGCGCCTGCCCGGCGAGCTGTGACTTCACGGCGGCGGCGGAGTGCATGAAGGCGAGCAGGTCCCAGGCGAGTTTGGGGTTCTTGGAGTTGGGGTTGAGCACGCGTACGGCGCCGCCGGACATGCTGACGAAGTCCTGGCCGCGGATGCCGCCGCCGGGCGTCTTGGCGGGGATCTTGGCGTAGCCGACGGCGGTGTCGCGGTCGGCCATGGGGGCGACGCCGGCCTTCGGCTCGATGACCGAGCGCCAGAAGTAGTCGCTCTCGGCCAGGATGCCGATCTTCCCGGCGGCGAACTGGGCGAAGGACTTGTCGCGGCCCTTGGCCTCCTGCTGCAGCTTGGGGTCGCTCAGTCCGGCGCTGTAGAGCTGCTGGTAGAAGGCCAGGACGTCCTTGAGCGGCTGGGAGGCGCCGGTCCATTTGCCGTCGGTGTAGATCTCCGATCCGGCGCCGGCCAGCAGCGGCAGGACGCCCTGCATGGTGGTGGCCTCGCCCATGGCGGTGCCGGCGTTGATCTGGATGGGTGCCGGCACGCCGGCGGCCTTGAGTTTCTGCCCGGCGGCGACGATCTCCTCCCAGTTCTTCGGCTGCCACGCCTCGGGCAGGCCGGCCTTGGCGAACAGGGTCTTGTTGTAGAACAGGACGCGGCCGTCGGTGCCCTGCGGCAGCCCGTACTTCTTGCCGTCGAAGATGCCGAGCCCCTGGACGGCCTGCGGGATCTGGGACCAGCCCTCCCAGCTGTCGACGGTGGGGCCGCCGACGTCGGTGAGTGGTTTGACGTAGCCGGCCTGGGCGAACTCGCCGACCCAGATGCCGTCGAGGTCGATGACGTCGGCGCCGGTCCCGGACTTCAGGTCGAGGGCGATCTTGGTCTTGTACTGTTCGTCGTTGACGCCGCTGGGCTGGAACAGGACCTTGACGTTCTGGTGGGTCCGCTCGAACTCGGGGATGACCCAGCGTTTGATCCAGTCGGCGGACTCGGAGTTCTTGCCGCCGGAGATTGAGTTGGCGGCGATGATCAGGGTGACGTCCTCGGTGCCGGCGGGCGCGCCGGTCCCGCAGGAGGAGAGCGCGAGGACGGTGAGGGCCGCGATCGCCGCAGGCCGGCGGGGGAGTGTCATGTCGGCCTCCTGTTCAGGACGTGCAGACATACCGACAATCGCACGGCGGGTCGCGAGCGTAAAGAAACGATCTGGTGAACGGTTCGCCGTGAGCTGATCGTGGGAAGTGCAGACAGCAACGCAACATGAGTAGGGTCGCCCTAGGGACAGTGACGTTTGGGAGGGAGTCGCGTGGCATCGCAAAGGGATCTGCCCGCCGGCTTGATGAACCAGCTTTTCCACAACACCGGGAGTTCGTCGTTCACGGAGTTCCTCGGCTCACACGCGCCGGGGCTGCTCCCGGTGCGTGATGAGGTTCTGGCCACGCCGATCGGCGACCAGGTTCCGCACGCGACCACGATCGTGGCCGCCACGTTCGCCGGCGGGGTGGTGATGGCGGGCGACCGGCGGGCGACGTCGGGCAACATCATCTCCCAGCGGGACGTGGAGAAGGTGTTCCGGGCCGACGACTATTCGTGCATGGGCATCGCGGGCACCGCCAGCACCGGCATCGAGATGGCCCGCCTCTACCGGGTGGAGCTGGAGCACTACGAGAAGCTGGAGGGGCGCACGCTGTCGGTCAACGGCAAGGCCAACCGGCTGGCCGCGATGATCCGCGGCAACCTCGGCATGGCGATGCAGGGGCTGGTGGTGGTGCCGCTGTTCGCGGCCTACGACCCTGACCGTGACGGGGGGCGGATCTTCAGCTACGACGTGGCGGGCGGTCCGTACGAGCGGGAGAAGTTCGACGCGATCGGCTCGGGCTCGATCTTCGCGCGCGGGGCGCTGAAGAAGCTGTACCGCGACGGCGCGTCGGCTGACGACATGGCGATGACGCTGATCCAGGCGCTGTACGACGCGGCCGACGACGACTCGGCGACCGGCGGGCCCGACGTGACGAGGAAGATCTGGCCGATCGTGTCGGTGATCGACGACGAGGGCTTCCGCCGCCTGACGGAGGAGCAGGTGTCGGGTTATGTCGAGCAGATGCTGCAAGCCCGGCTGATCTCCCCTGACGGCCCCATCGCCCCGCTGCGCTAGAAAGGACCTCTTCGGTGTCCATGCCTTTTGGATATGCGTCCCCTGAGCAGATCATGCGGGACAAGGCCGACTACGCGCGTAAGGGCATCGCGCGGGGCCGCAGCGTCGTCGTGCTGCAGTACGAGGACGGCATCCTGTTCGTCGCGCCGAACCCGTCGCGGGCGCTGCACAAGATCAGCGAGATCTACGACCGGATCGGGTTCGCGGCGGTGGGCCGCTACAACGAGTTCGAGGAGCTGCGTCTGGGCGGCATCCGCTACGCCGACATCAACGGCTACACCTACGACCGTTCGGACGTGACGGGCCGCGGGCTGGCCAACCTGTACGCCTCCAACCTGGGCCGGATCTTCACCGAGTCGATCAAGTCGCTGGAGGTGGAGGTCGTGGTGGCCGAGGTGGGCGACTCGCCCGACGGCGACGCGATCTACCGGCTGACGTTCGACGGCTCGGTGTTCGACGAGCACGGGTTCGCGGCGATGGGCGGCCAGGCGGACGCGGTGGCGGGGCGGCTGAAGGAACGTTACAGGGAGGCCATGCCGCTGTCGGACGCGCTGGAGGTGGCGCTGACGGCGCTGACGGAGCCGGGCGGCGAGCGTCCTCCGGTCGGTCAGCTGGAGGTCGCGGTGCTGGACCGTAAGCGTGAGCACCGCAAGTTCCTGCGCCTGGTGGGCCCGCGGCTGGAGCGGCTGATCGGCCAGGCGGCCCCGGCGGAGCCGGAGCCCGAGCCGGAGGCGCCGGCGGACGAGGCCAAGGCGCC
>NZ_JAHKRL010000176.1 GCF_019396405.1 Nonomuraea rhizosphaerae
GCTTGGCCGCGCCCACACCTGGCGGCCTGGGCGCGGTCGAGGCGTCGCTCTCACTGGGTCTGACCGTGGCCGGGGTGCCCGCCGAGCTGGCCACCTCGGCCGTGCTGCTGCACCGGCTGCTCACGTTCTGGCTGCCGGTGCTGCCCGGCTGGGCGTCGTTCACCTACCTGCAGCGGCACGAGGCTCTGTGATCTTGTCGATCGTGTCGAGTTCGTCCTCGGTGAAGTCGGGGCCGTCCACGGAGGCGACGTTGTCCTCCAACTGCTTCACGCTGCTCGCGCCGATCAGCACGCTGGTCACCCGGGGGTCCCTGATCGCCCACGACAGCGCCATCTGGGCCAGCGACTGACCGCGGCCCCTGGCCACCTCGTTCAGGTCGCGGGCCAGGTCCCGGTCGATCTGGTCCTCGTTCAGGAACCTGCTGGTCGCCACCCGCGAGTCGGCGGGCACGCCGTCCAGGTAGCGGTCGGTCAGCAGACCCTGGGCCAGCGGCGAGAACACGATGCAGCCCATGCCCGCCTCCTCCAGCGCGTCCAGCAGCCCGTCCTCGATCCACCGGTTGATCATCGAGTAGGACGGCTGATGGATGAGCAGCGGCGTGCCCAGCTCGCGCATGATCCGCGCGGCCTGCGTGGTCAGCTCGGCGGAGTAGTTGGAGATGCCCGCGTACAGCGCCTTGCCCGAGCGGACCGCCCGGTCCAGCGCGCCCATCGTCTCCTCCAGCGGCGTGCTGGGGTCGGGGCGGTGGCTGTAGAAGATGTCGACGTAGTCGAGGCCCATCCGGGTGAGCGACTGGTCGAGGCTGGCCAGCAGATATTTGCGCGAACCCCACTCGCCGTACGGGCCGGGCCACATGTCGTACCCGGCCTTGGTGGAGATGACCAGCTCATCCCGGTACTGCGTGAAATCCTCGCGGAAGATCGTGCCGAAGTTCCGCTCCGCCGAGCCGTACGGCACGCCGTAATTGTTGGCCAGGTCGAAGTGCGTGACGCCAAGGTCGAACGCCCGCCGCAGGATCGCCCGCGAGTTGCCGATCGGCCGGTTGTCGCCGAAGTTGTGCCACAGCCCGAGCGAGACGGCGGGCAGCTTCAGCCCGCTCCTGCCGCTGCGGTTGTACGGCTGACGCTCGTAGCGATTGTCGTCCGGCCGGTAGCTCATACGGTGCCCCTCTCGATGATCCACGCGAGCGTGAAGGCCTCTTCACGCCAGGAGTCGTAGCGTCCGCTCCGTCCGCCGTGCCCCGCGCCCATCTCCGTCTTCAGCAGGAACGGCCCGCCGTTCGCCGTCGCCCGCAGCCGGGCGATCCACTTCGCGGGCTCGTGGTACATGACACGCGTGTCGTTCAGGCTGGTGACGGCGAGGATCGGGGGGTACGCCCGGTCGTCCACGTTCTCGTACGGGGTGTAGCTCTTCATGTAGGCGTACACGTCGGCGTTGTGCAGCGGGTCGCCCCACTCGTCCCATTCGATCACGGTCAGCGGGAGCGACGGGTCGAGGATTGTGTTCAGCGCGTCCACGAACGGCACCTCGGCCACCACGCCGGCGAACTCCTGCGGAGCCAGGTTCGCGACCGCGCCCATCAGCAGGCCGCCCGCGGAGCCGCCCCTGGCGATGACCCGCTCGCTCCATCCGCTCGCCTTGAGGTGCCCGGCGGCGGCGACGAAGTCGGTGAAGGTGTTCTTCTTCCTGGTCAGCTTGCCGTCCTCGTACCAGCGGCGGCCCATCTCACCGCCGCCCCTGACGTGCGCCACGGCGAAGACAAAGCCGCGGTCGAGCAGCGACAGCCTCGGGACCGAGAAACCGGGGTCGATGGAGGTCTCGTAGCTGCCGTACCCGTACAGGACGGTCGGCGCCGGCTTGGCGGTGTCCTTGCGCTTGACGAGGGAGATCGGCACGCGCGTGCCGTCCTCGGCGGTGGCCCACTCGCGGAACTGCTCGTAGTCGTCCGGGCTGTAGCCGCCCAGGACCGGGCGCTGCTTGAGCAGGATCAGCTCGCGGGTGGCCAGGTCGTAGTCGTACACGCTGGCCGGGGTGATCATGCTGGTGTAGGCCAGCCGCAGCCTGCCGGTGGAGAACTCCGGGTTGCCGGCCGGGCCCACGTCATACAGGGGCTCGGGGAACTCGATCTCGTAGCTGTCCTGGCCCTCCTGGCTGTCCTGGGTCCTCGGCATGATGCGGATGCCGGTCAGGCCCGCGCGGCGGAAGTGGACGACGGAGTGGCCCTCGAACGCGTCGATCTCCAGGAGCCTGACGTCCTCGCTGTGGGCGATCAGCGGCGTCCAGTCGCCGGGGGCGTCGAGCGGGGCGGTGGCCAGCTCGAAGTTCTCGGCGTTCTCGTTGTGGAGCACGTAGAAGAAGTCGCCCGCGTGCTCGATGCCGTACTCGACACCCGTCTCGCGCGGACGGACCACCCGGAACTCGCCCGAGGGGTCGTTCGCGTCGAGGATGCGGACCTCGCTGGTGATCTTGCTGCCGGCGCCGAGCACCAGGTACCGCTCGCTGCGGGTCAGGCCGATGCCCACCCAGTAGCGCTCGTCGGCCTCCTCGTAGACGAGCACGTCCTCCTTGGTGCCCAGCGTGTGCCGATACACCTGGTACGGGCGCCAGGCGTCGTCGACGCGCGTGTAGAAGAACGCCGACCCGTCGGCCGCCCACGCCCCTCCGTAGAAGACGCCCTCGATCTCGTCGTCGAGCAGCTCACCCGTCCCGAGGTCCTTGAACCTCAGCGTGAAGCGCTCGTCTCCCTTGTAGTCGGTGGAGAAGGCCAGCATCGTCCCGTCGGGCGTGATGGCGCTGGTGCCCACCGAGAAGAACGCGCTGTCGCCCGCCAGCTCGTTGCCGTCGAGCAGCACCTGCTCGCGGTCGAGCCGCTCGCCCGGCGTGACCGCGGGCGGCGTCTCACCGTCCGCGGGGACGCGACAGGACACGGCGTACTGCTTGCCCTCCTCGGTGCGGCTGAAGTACCACCACGCGCCCTTGCGGCTCGGCACCGAAAGGTCGGTCTCCTGGGTACGGCCCTTGATCTCCTGGAACACCTGCTCCCGCAGGTCGTCGAGGTGAGCGGTCTGCTGCTGGAGGAACGCGTTCTCCGCCTCCAGGTAGGCGATCGTCTCCGGATCGTCCTTATCGGTCAGCCACGCGTACTCGTCGATCACGGTGTCACCGTGATGAGTGCGCTCAGTCGGGGATTTCTTCGCCACAGGCGGCGTGTTGCTGCTCACGTGGGGAGTCTATGTTCCGGCCGTGATCGTTCTGTGGCCTGCCGTCGGACTGAACGTGTCTCGAGTGGTCGCAGGCGCTGCTAATCTTTAGGAGTCGCCAGGTGCGGCGCAACCAAACCTCTCCCACTCCGGTGGCTTTGGCGTGTGTTGTGCTGTGCCCGATCCGGTCAGTTTGACACTCGGCCGGACTGGTGAAAAGATTAAGACATAACAAAACGAAATGTGCGCCTCTCGCGGTTCGGGGAGTTCGCGTCCGTTTCTTGAGAACTCAACAGTGTGTTAAAAGCCAGTGCATGATGCACAAACCCCGTCATGTCCATGTTTCGTGGATGACGGATTCCTTTTTCAGTTGGGATTCAACTGGTTCTTCAAGCATTGTTTGGAGAGTTTGATCCTGGCTCAGGACGAACGCTGGCGGCGTGCTTAACACATGCAAGTCGAGCGGAAAGGCCCTT
>NZ_JAHKRL010000022.1 GCF_019396405.1 Nonomuraea rhizosphaerae
AGCCCCATCACCAGCATGCTGGTGATGGGGCCGCGCGACGAGCAGTCGCTCAGGACCGTACGCGACCTCATTTTGGACTAGCTAGTCGGGCCGGGGCGCGGGGTCGTCGGTGACCGACCTGAGCAGCGGCCTGCTCAGCGCCCCCGCCCCGATCACCCCCGCGAACCCGAGCGCGACGCACACCGCCAGCGTGACCACGCCGGAGACGTTCATCGCCCCCATCGTGAACGGCGCCGCGCAGAACACCCCCACCAGGATCGCCCCGCCGCCCATCACGGTGAGCGGGATCAGCGTCTCGGCCCGGCGCGCCTTGTCGAGCACCTCCAGCGGGGTCCCCGCCAGCCGCAGCAGCCCATACGTCTGGCGGCGGTCCAGGATCGACGAGGCCGCGGTGATCCCCGCGCTGGCGATGGCCACCAGGAACGACACCGACAGCACCACGACCGTCCCCGCCCCGATGTCGGAGATGATCTGCGTGCTGAAGCGCTCCTCGTCGGCCCCGGTGGTGGGCACGTGGCCGGGGACGAGCTCGGCCAGCGCGGTGCGCGTCTTGTCCAGCGTCGCCTCGTCCACGGAGGTGCCCAGCGCGACGGTGACGGTCTTCTTGCCGGGGTTGACCGTCGCGTCGATCCCGGCCTCCTTGAGGCGCGTACGGGCCTGCTGGGCCACGCCCTGCGGCTGCGCCGCGCTGATCTCCAGCTGCCCGGCCACCGCCGTGCTGGTCAGCGCGGCGGGGCTGAGCAGCCCGAGGAACCCGGCCACGAACCCGGTCATGGCCACCCCGCTCACCGTCCGCCAGGCCGAGCGCGGGTCGTCGACCAGCCGGCGTCCGGCCAGCAGCCGCGCCGGGCGCCTGGCCCTGGCGGCCGTGACGCGCCCGATGAGGGCGACCACCCACGGGCCGACCAGGTTGACGCACAGGAACGGCAGCGCGATCGCCACGACGATGACGCCCAGGTTGGTGCCGCGCGTCAGCAGGGGGAAGGCGGCCAGCACCACGAGCAGCGCGACCACCCGGACGGCGCGCAGGCCGGGCGGGGTCTGCCGCTTGGCCACCCCGAGCGGGCTGACGACGACCCGCCGCAGCCCTATCACGGCCGACAGCCCGACCAGCAGCGGCACCGCGACCAGCACCGCGACCAGAACGAGCGGGTTCGGCCACAGGTCGGCGGCGTACCAGGGACCGCCGCCGATCCGGATCCTGGTCAGCAGCGGCACCGCCAGCGCGTACACGACGGCCCCCGTGAGCGCCCCGGCGAACGCGACGATCACCGCCTCGGCCACCGTCATGCCCACCACCTGGCCGGGCGTCGCGCCGACCAGCCGCAGCGCGGCCAGGCGCTGGTCCCTCCTGGCCACGGTGAGCCGGGCCGCCGCGCCCCCGAACACCAGCAGCGGCACGACCATGAGCACGCTGGCGATCAGCGCCAGCACGCGGTAGGCGACGGAGTCCTCGGTCGGTTCCCCCTTCAGGTCCGCCACCTTCGTCACCGGGTTGGCCAGCCGGGAGTCCGGGTCGATCCGCACCTCGGGCGCGTCCGGCGCGTGGCCGACGACCGCGACCAGCTCGCCCGGGTAGAGCAGCGCGTCGTCGCCGAGCACGCCCTTGGGCCTGGGATAGCGGTTCGCGAGCTGGTCGGCGGGCAGCCGCCCGGCCAGTTCCTGGAGCGCGGGCGACAGCCAGACCTCACCCGGCGCCGGGAAGCGCGGCATGCCGGGCGGCGCGGGCGCCCCGGTCTTGAGCGCGGCCAGGTCGACGACGGTGATCACCTGGTCGCGCACGTAGTCGTTCCTGGTCATCTCGACCGCCACGGCCTCCCCCTGAGCCGGGACCGGGTTGCGCCAGGCGCTCCGGTCGGCCCTGGCCTCGAAGGCGTGATTGGCCGCCACCGCGAACAGCAGCAGCGCCGTGGACACCGCGACCGCCCCCAGCGTGAGCCAGGTGCCCAGCATCCCCTTGCGGCCGCCGCCCCTGAGCAGCCGCCAGGTCAGGTCCAGCTTCACGCCCGCACCCCGCCCGCGAGCAGGTGGCCGTCGCGCACCTCGACCGTGCGGTCGCACCATCCGGCCACGTTCGGGTCGTGGGTGACCACGATCAGGCAGGCGCCGTTGTGCTTGGTCGCCTCGACCAGCAGCCGCATGGTCTCGTGCCCGGTGGACTGGTCGAGCGCGCCGGTCGGCTCGTCGGCGAAGACCACGGCGGGCTTGCTGACCAGCGCCCTGGCGATGGCGACGCGCTGCGCCTGGCCGCCGGACAGCTCACCCGGCCGCCTGCCCTCCATGCCGTGCAGGCCGAGCGGGCCGAACCAGTCGCGGGCCTGGCGTACGGCCTGCTGCCGCGGGACGTCGCCCAGCATGAGCGGCAGCGCCACGTTCTCGTCGGCGGGCAGCTCGGGCAGGAGCTGGCCGAACTGGAAGACGAACCCGAAGCGGGTGCGGCGCAGCGCGCTGCGGTCGCGCTCGCGCATGTCGTCGATGCGCCCGCCGAGCAGGTGCACCTCGCCGGAGTCCGGCTTCATGATCCCGGCCAGGCAGTGCAGGAGCGTCGACTTGCCCGAGCCGCTCGGCCCCATGATCGCCACGGCCTCCCCGGCCCGGACCGCCAGATCGACCCCGCCCAGGGCGACCGTCTGCCCGAACCGCTTGGTCAGGGCCCGTCCAACTAGGGCCTGTTTTATAAGCGGGTCAGCCAGTCGTTGATGATGGCGATCTGAACGGTGGCCTCGTAGCGGACGGCGAGCTTGTCGTACCTGGTCGCGACGGCACGGTGGCGT
>NZ_JAHKRL010000177.1 GCF_019396405.1 Nonomuraea rhizosphaerae
GGGTGCCCTCGCCGGTCAGCGCGGCGCCCGCCGCGGCGGTGGCGACGGTGCCGGTGCCGCAGGAGCGGGTCTCGCCGCAGCCGCGCTCGTACACGCGCATGACCGCGCGGGCGGGGCCGACCGGGTTGAACAGCTCGATGTTGACCCCGTTGGGGAAGACGGCGGGGTCGAAGCCGGGCTGGTGGGTCAGGTCGAGCTGGACGACCGGGTCGCCGATGGCGCAGGCCAGGTGGGGGTTGCCGATGTCCACGTGCAAGCCCTCGTACTCCTGACCGGAGACCGTCGTGACGCTCCTGCCGGACACGACCGGCTTGCCCATGTCGACGGTGACGTCGCCGTCGGGCTCGACGCGCACCTTCCTGACGCCGCCCCTGGTCGCCACGGCGAACTCGCCGTCCGCCAGGCCCGCCTCCACCAGGTAGCGGGTGAAGACGCGGGCGCCGTTGCCGCACATCTCGGCGGCGCTGCCGTCGGCGTTGCGGTAGTCCATGAACCACTCGGCCGCCGCGGCCTGGTCGGCCACCTCGGGACAGAGCTTGGTGCGCACCACGCGCAGCACGCCGTCGGCGCCGATCCCGGCCCGCCTGTCGCAGATCGCGGCGACGAGCGCGGCCGAAACCTCCAGCTCGCCGTCGAAATCGGGAAGAAGGACAAAATCGTTCTCGGTGCCGTGCCCCTTGAGAAAGCGCATTTTACGATTTTATGCCGAGCCCTCGGCCTTGATTGTTTCCAGGGCGCGTTCGAGCAGGTCAGGGGCGTCATAAGGGAGCCAGTTGACCCGGGGGTCGCGGCGGAACCACGACTCCTGGCGGCGGGCGAAGCGCCTGGTCGCCCTGACGGTCTCGGCGAGCGCCTGCTCCTCGCTCCACTCGCCCTCCAGGAACCTCACCACCTGCGCGTACCCCAGCGCGCGGCTCGCCGTACGCCCCCTGGCCAGGCCCCGCTCCAGCAGGCCGCGCACCTCCTCGACCAGCCCCGCCGCCCACATGCGCCCGACCCGCGTCTCGATCCGCGCGTCGAGCTCCGGCCTGGGCACGTCGAGCCCGATCTGCACGCTCGGGTAGACCGCCTCGAACGACGGCATGGTCGCCGAGAACGGCCGTCCCGAGTGCTCGATCACCTCAAGGGCGCGCACGATGCGGCGGCCGTTGCTGGGCAGGATCGCCTCGGCGGCCACCGGGTCGGCCTCGCGCAGCCGCTCGTACAGGGGCGCGGGCCCGCGCTCGGCCAGCTCGGCCTCCAGGCGGGCCCTGATCTCCGGGTCGGTGCCGGGGAACTCCAGGTCGTCGATGGCCGCCCGTACGTACAGGCCGCTGCCGCCGACGAGCACCGGCACGGCGAGCGACTCGATGAGCGGCCTGGCCAGCTTCTGGTACTCGGCCACGCTGGCGGTCACCGTGACGTCCCAGATGTCGAGCAGGTGGTGCGGCACGCCGCGGCGCTCATCGAGGGTCAGTTTGGCGGTGCCGACGTCCATCCCCCGGTAGAGCTGCATCGAGTCGGCGTTGACGCACTCGCCCTCCAGGCGGAGCGCGATGTCCACGGCGAGATCGGACTTCCCGGCCGCGGTGGGGCCCACGACGGCGATGACTGGCTGCTGGCGCACACCGACAAGTGTGTCAACAGTCCGGGCACGCGCGGACAAACGCCCGCCCCGGCGAGGCTCTGAAGCGGACGAACACCCGCCCTGGCGGGGTGCTGAGGCGGACGAACGCCCGCCCCGGCGGGGCTCAGAAGTCGAGCAGCGTCGGCTGCAGGTAGCCCTCGTGGGTCAGCAGCCAGCGCTTGGTCTCCACACCCTCGCCGCCGCTGAACCCGCCCAGCCCGTTGCCCGCGACGACGCGGTGGCACGGCACCATGATGGGGATCGGGTTGGACCCCATGATCGAGCCGATGCCCCGGGCCGGCACCCGCGAGCCGCTCCGCTCGGCCAGCTCGCCGTAGGTGACGGCGCTCCCGTACGGGATGCCGTGCAGGGTGCGCAGCACCTGCTCACGCGACCCGGAGGTCAGCCGCCAGTCGATCGGCGTCTCGAACACGCGCAGCTCGCCCGCGAAGTAAGCCTCCAGCTCGGCGACCGTGAACGCCGTGCGCCCGGGATCGTCCACCACGGTCAGGTCACGCAGCCGCTCGCCCGGATGCGCCCGCGCGCCCCAGCCCGTGGAGACCAGCCCCTCCTCGGTCATGGCCAGCACGAACGGCCCCACCGGCGTGGGCACCTCCGCGAACGCGACCGTGGTCATGATCCCTCCCGTAAACAGTCACCACAATCTACTGCTCGCCTGTGACAAAAGTGCCGGGGCAAAAGTGACGCGGCAAAAAGTGATGCGGCAAAAGTGACGGGCGCCGAAAGGAGCGTCTAGCATCGCGCGCGTGTCCAACCGTGAGCTCGTCATCCTGGGTACCTCCAGCGCCGTACCGACGCGTCACAGGAACCACAACGGCTACCTGCTGCGCTGGGACGGGCAGGGGTTCCTGTTCGACCCGGGTGAGGGCACGCAGCGGCAGATGGTGCACGCCGGTCTCAGCGCGCACGACGTGCACTGGCTGTGCGTGACGCACTTCCACGGCGACCACTGCCTGGGGGTGCCGGGAGTGGTGCAGCGGATCGCGCGGGACAAGGTCCGCCACCCCGTGCGGGCGCTCTACCCGGCCTCCGGCGGGGAGTACTGGCGGCGGTTGCGCCACGCCGCCGTGTTCGCCGACACCGACGTCATCGAGGAGCGGCCGGTCTCCGGCGAGACGGCCACCGAGGGGCCGCTGACCGCGCGGCGCCTGTCGCACCCCGTCGAGTCGTACGGGTACCGGGTGCAGGAGCCGTCCAGCCGCCGCATGCTGCCGGACCGGCTGGCCGCCCGCGGCATCACGGGGCCGGAGATCGGCGAGCTGCAGCGGACGGGGACGGTGCGCGGCGTCACGCTGGAGGAGTGCAGCGTGCCCAGGCCGGGCCAGGCCGTCGCGTTCGTCATGGACACGCGCCTGTGCGACGCCGTCTTCGAGCTCGCCTCCGGCGTGGACCTGCTGGTGATCGAGTCGACGTTCCTGTCCGCGGAGGGCGCGCTGGCCAAGGAGTACGGCCACCTCACCGCGCACGAGGCCGGCGTCGTCGCCGCCGAGTCGGGCGCGCGGCGGCTGGTGCTCACCCACTTCTCCGAGCGGTACGGCTTCACCGACGAGCCGGCCTTCCTCGGCGAGGCCCGCCGCGCCTTCGGCGGCACCGTCGTCCTGGCCCGCGACCTCATGCGGATCCCCGTCCCGAAGCGCCGCTAGAGCGACGTCACCCGCGATTCCCGCGGGGCTCCTTCACCACGTCACCGGGGTGGATGGATAACCTGTTCGACGGGGCGCGCCGCGTCGGCGGACGCGCTGCGCCCGCGACTATTTAGGGAGATTTATTCGCATGGACGTGCTTCACCCCCGGCTGCTGGTCTCCGACTTCGCTCCCTGTTTCGCCTTCTACGACGCCGTCCTGCCGGAGGTGCTCGGGGCGACCCTGGTCAAGGGCGGGCCCGAGGGCCCGTACGCGCACTGGGACGTCGGGGCGGAGGGTGTGCTGTCGATGCTCGACCGGGCGTCGATGGCCGAGGTTCTCGGCCCGCTGGACACCTCGGCGCAGGACCGGGTGATGTTCGTGAGCCGGGTGTCGGACGTGGACCGGGCCTACGCCGTCTGTCTCAAGCACGGGGGCCGGTCCGTCACCGAGCCGACGGACCGTCCCGACTGGGGGCTGCGGGCCGCCCACGTACGCGACCCCGAGGGCAACCTGGTGGAGCTGCAGTCCTACTGACGCAGCCTCCCTCCAGGAGGCGGGCCTACGCGTCGCCGTAGGGGCTGCGGCCCTCGCTGATCGCCTGGATCAGGCCACGTGTGTACGCCTGCGTGGCCTTGTGCAGGCCGTGCCCGTAGCTGACCCTGGCCACGCCGAGCTCCGCCAACCGCGCCAGGCTCGGGACGCCCGGCTTGAACAGCACGTTCACCGGCCCCTCCACCTCGCCCACCAGCGCCCCGATCTCGTCCTCGTCGGCCAGGCCGATCGGGTACACGCAGTCGGCCCCGGCCTCCAGGTAGCGCCGCGCCCGGTCCACGGCCGCCTTCCTGGTGCCGTCGCCGCTGAGGTAGGTGTCGATCCTGGCGTTGATCACGAGCGCCGGTCCCGCGGCGGCCCGCACCTCGGCCAGGAACTGGGCCTGCTCTCCCGCGTCGATCAACTCGTCCGTACGAGGTTCGGAGTCCTCCAGGTTGCAGCCGACGGCGCCGGTGGCGAGCAAGCGTTCGGCCAGTTCGTCGGGCTTGAGGCCGTAGCCGCGCTCGATGTCCGCCGTCACGGGCACGTCCACGGCGCGCGCGATGCGGGCCACGGCGGCGAGCATCTCCGCGACGGGAGTGCGCTCGCCGTCCGCATAGCCGAGCACCGGGGCGACGGCCGCGCTCCCGGTGGCGATCGCCGGGAACCCCGCCTCCCGCACGGCCTGCGCGGACGCCGCGTCCCAGATGTTGGGCAGCACGAGCGGGCTGCCCGGCACGTGGAGGGAGCGCAACAGGGCGGCTTTGTCAGTGGTCATGCCCGCGAGCGTAGGCACCGGGTGGCCACTGCCAAAGGGCCAATACGCGCGGGAATCGCCAAGCCACTTTCCCGTGGCGATCCCCGGCGCGTCCGGCGCTCAGCAGCCGCTCTTCGAGCACTGGCCCACGACCTGGCCGGCCGGGCCGTCCGCGGGGTTGTCGCCGGGCTCCTCGGCGGGCTGGGTGGGTGACGCCGTGGGCTTGGCCGTCGGCTTCTTGCCGGTGTTGCCGGTCTTGCCGTTCTTGGCGGGCGTCGTCTCGCGGGTGTCGGTGCCCGCCGACCCCTTGTCAGTGTCGGCCGGCGAGTCCGCCGGGAGGTCGGTGTTGGCGTCTCCCATGTCGGCGGCGGGCTCGTCGTTGAGGTCGTCGGCCGGCTGGTCGGCGGTGCCCTCGGAGGGGGTGTCCTTGTCGGCGTCGGCCGCGGCGGCCTCGTCGCCCTGGGATCCGCCGTCCGAGGCGGGGGCGGACTGGCTGGTCGACGGCGCGGACGCTGGGGCGCCGGGCAGGCCCGACAGCGCGAAGCCCACGCCTCCCGCCGCGAGCAGGGCGACGATGGCCGAGGCGGCGATGACGGCGGTCTTCTTGTTGCGGGTCCTGGTTCGCCTGGCGGGCCGGGGTGTGTCTCCCGGCCCGTCGAGGATCTCCTGGCGATCCGGCTCCATCGGATCATGCATGGTGGTGCGACTCCCTGCGGTCGTATCGGGAAAGCTCGCCGGCTTCCGCGGGTGATGGACCACACTAGCCGCAGTAGTGGAATGCTCGCGCACCAATCACAAAGGAATCACGACTTGTCACCGCTTGAAGCCATTCGCCCAGGTCGTCGTGACCGCCTCGCAGCCATGGCGGGCGTCGCCGGGGTGATCACGATCGCCGGTCTCGGCATTTTCCTGGCGTTCATGGGATCACAAAGTCCGGAGCCGGAAAAGGCGCCGGTGAATGATCAGGAAAGCGGGCTTTCTGCTGGGTCGGGCATTCCTTCCCCCACTTCGACGGCCGGGTCGACGGTGCCCGCGGGTGACGCCACCCCCGGCAACGGGACGGCGCCCGAGAACGCGCTGCGGCAGACCGGCGGCGCCACTCCTGAGGCGGCCGTCGCCTGGCCGTCCCCCATGCCCTCGCCGCAGGCGGGCAGCCCGGCGGCCGTTCCGCGAGCGGCCGTCTCGCCACCGCCCTCGCACGACGGCGTCCCGCGCCTGGTGCCCGCGCGGACCGCCCCCGTACGCGAGCAGAGCACGACACCGAGCGGCCCGTCGGACAGGTCACGGGCCCCCAGGAACGTCCCTCCGGCGGCCCTCACCCCCGCGCCGCGCACGCTCGCGCCCCCACGGGCGGAGGGACACGGGCGCGAGGACGGGCGCGGGAATGGGCACGTGGATGGGCACGGCCACGGGCGAGGCCCCACGGAGGGACGAGGCCCCGTCGACGGGCGGGGCCCCGCGGACCGGCACGAGCCCGGCGGCGGGCAGCCGGGCGTGCGCCTGGGGGCCGACCCGTGCGCCACCTTCTCCGACTTCCGCCGCGACTACTGCCGCGTGCTGCTCGACCGGATCGCCCGCGGATGAACTCACGCAGCTCACGCGGATGAGCCGCGCCAGGAGCCGCGGGATGAAGCCGCCTGAAGGAGCCGCGTGACGAAGCCCGCCTGAAGGAGCTACGTAGCCGAGCAGGCGGGGGCGGGCGGCAGCGACGGCGGCCGCCCGATCGTGGGCATCCCGAGCGAGACGCCCTTGGCCGCCGCCGGAGCCCCCTGCCGCGCCTGCCAGGCGTCGCCCGCCCGGGTGCGCCGCACGCCCAGCGCGGCCCCGTCGGCCACCAGGTGGTGCGGCGCCGCGTAGGTGACCTCGGCCGTGACCATGTCACCGGGACGCGGGACCTCGTCGCCGACGGCGAAGTGCACGAGCCGGTTGTCGGCCGCGCGCCCGGACAGCCGCCGGGTGGCGTCGTCCTTGCGCCCCTCGCCCTCGGCGACGAGCACCTCCAGGGTCCGGCCGACCTGCTTGCGGTTCTCCGCCCAGGAGATCTCCTCCTGGAGGGCGACCAGCCGCTCGTAGCGCTCCTGGACGACCTCCTTGGGGATCTGGTCGTCCATGGTGGCCGCGGGCGTGCCGGGCCGGATGGAGTACTGGAAGGTGAAGGCGTTGGCGAAGCGGCTCTCCCGTACGACGTCGAGGGTCGCCTGGAAGTCCTCCTCGGTCTCGCCGGGGAAGCCGACGATGATGTCGGTGGAAATGGCCGCGTCGGGCATGGCGGCGCGCACCCGCTCGATGATGCCGAGGTAGCGCTCGGCCCGGTAGGAGCGGCGCATCGCCTTCAGCACGCGCGAGGAGCCCGACTGCAGCGGCATGTGGAGCTGGTGCATGACGTTGGGCGTCTCGGCCATGGCGGCGATCACGTCGTCGGTGAAGGCGGCCGGGTGGGGCGAGGTGAAACGGACCCGCTCCAGGCCGTCGATGCCGCCGCAGGCGCGCAGCAGCTTGCCGAACGCCAGCCGGTCGCCGAACTCGACGCCGTAGGTGTTGACGTTCTGGCCCAGCAGGGTGACCTCCAGGACGCCCTGGTCCACCAGCGTCCGGACCTCGGCGAGGACGTCGCCGGGCCGCCGGTCCTTCTCCTTGCCGCGCAGCGACGGCACGATGCAGAACGTGCAGGTGTTGTTGCAGCCGACCGAGATCGCCACCCAGGCGGCGTAGGCGGACTCGCGCTTGGTGGGCAGCGTCGAGGGGAAGACCTCCAGCGACTCCTTGAGCTCGACCTGCGCCTCGCCCTGGACGCGGGCCCGCTCCAGCATCACCGGCAGCGAGCCGATGTTGTGGGTGCCGAACACCACGTCCACCCACGGCGCCTTGCGGACGATCTCGCCCTGGTCCTTCTGCGCCAGGCAGCCGCCCACGGCGATCTGCATGCGCGGGTTGCGCGTCTTGGCGGGCCGCAGGTGGCCGAGATTGCCGTACAGGCGGTTGTCGGCGTTCTCCCGCACGGCGCACGTGTTGAACACGACCACGTCGGCCGTCTCGCCCTCGGGCGCGGCCACGTAGCCGGCGTCCTCCAGCAGGCCGGACAGGCGCTCGGAGTCGTGCACGTTCATCTGGCACCCGTATGTGCGCACTTCGTAGGTGCGGGCGCTCTCCTGGGTAACAGTCATCGCACGTTCAAGGGTAGTCCTTGTCCGGCTCGCGACAGCCGTGCGGATCTAAAACGCCAGCTTGATGGCGTGATGTGATCGGATCGGTACCGCTCGGTTAGTGACCAGCGCTCCAATGCCCTCTACCGTTTTGGTCCATGACGGAGAACGGCGACGCCACTCCACTTGTTCAGTTGGAGAGCGTCAACAAGCACTTCGGAGCGTTGCACGTTCTGAAGGACATCAACTTGACCGTCTCCCGCGGCGAGGTCCTGGTCGTGATCGGCCCGTCGGGCAGTGGCAAGTCCACGCTCTGCCGGGCCATCAACCGGCTGGAGACCATCGACGACGGGACGATCGTTTTTGATGGCCAGCCGCTGCCCGAGGAGGGCAAGGCGCTGGCGAAGCTCCGCTCAGAAGTCGGCATGGTCTTCCAGTCGTTCAACTTGTTCGCCCACAAGACGATCCGCGAGAACGTCACGCTGGGGCCGCTCAAGGTGCGCAAGAAGGCCCGTGACGACGCCGACAGACGGGCCATGGAGTTGCTGGAGCGGGTCGGGATCGCCGCCCAGGCGGACAAGTACCCGGCGCAGCTCTCAGGGGGACAGCAGCAACGTGTCGCGATCGCCAGGGCGCTGGCGATGGACCCGAAGATGATCCTCTTCGACGAGCCCACGTCCGCGCTGGACCCCGAGATGGTCCAGGAAGTGCTTGACGTCATGATCGGGCTGGCCCGCGACGGCATGACGATGATGGTCGTCACGCACGAGATGGGCTTCGCCAGGAGGGCCGCCAACCGCGTTGTGTTCATGGCTGACGGACAGATCGTTGAGGAGAACACGCCTGACGAGTTCTTCACGAACGCGCAGACGGACCGGGCCAAGGACTTCCTGTCCAAGATCCTCACGCACTGAAGCCGGCCGAAGACAGATTGAGGAGACGGTAATGCATATGCGTACAGCGGGGGCGGTACTCGCCACTGGCGCCATGGCGCTCGGGCTGGCCGCTTGCGGCGGTGGCTCGTACGCCAACGTCGCGGAGAAGGTCAAGGACGCCAAGGAGATCACCGTTGGCACCAAGTGGGACCAGCCGAGCCTGGGCCTGAAGAAGGGCGGCGGCGACCCCGAGGGCTTCGACGTCGACGTGGCCAAGGCGGTCGTGAAGGAGCTGGCCGGCGGCCAGGAAGTCAAGATCACCTGGAAGGAGTCCCCCTCCTCCAACCGTGAGGCGCTGCTGGCCAACGGCACCGTCGACATGATCGTCGCGACCTACTCCATCACCGACGCGCGCAAGCCCAAGGTGACCTTCGCCGGCCCGTACGTGATCGCCCACCAGGACACCATGGTGCGCGCGGACGCCTCGGACATCGCCAAGGCGACCGACCTGAAGGACAAGCGCATCTGCCAGGCGCAGGGCTCCAACTCCTACAAGCGGATCACCGACCCGCCCCCGGACGGCAAGCTCGACCTGGACGCCAAGCTCGTCGGGGCCAGCAACTACTCCGAGTGCGTGCAGAAGCTGAGCGGCGGCAACCTCGACGCGGTGACCACCGACAACTTCATCCTGGCCGGCTTCGCCGCCCAGGAGCCCACCAAGTACAAGGTGCTCAACGACCCGTTCACCGATGAGAAGTACGGCATCGGCCTGAAGAAGGGCGACAAGACCACCTGCGAGGCCGTCAACAAGGCCGTCACGACGCTGTGGCAGAACGGCACCATGACCCAGCTGCTCCAGAAGTGGTTCGGCAAGACCCAGGGCCTCGAGCTGCCCACGGCGGCACCGCCCGCCGAGGGTTGCGCCTGATCCCAGTGAGCGCGGCGGCCGGCTTCCCGGCC
>NZ_JAHKRL010000178.1 GCF_019396405.1 Nonomuraea rhizosphaerae
GGCCCGATCTCCGCGCCGGACATGATCCGGCGCGCGGTCGCGTAGGTGTGCAGCCGGTAGGCCTCGGCGTCGCTCCAGCAGCGGGCGGCCAGGTCGGCGAGGGCCAGGTCGCCGTCCCTGGCCAGCTCGACGAGCCGGTCGGCGGTGGCCAGGAAGCGGCCGGGGCTGCGCAGGGCGAGGCCGCGTTCGGAGGAGGTGGTGGCCATGGCGATCCGCCAGCCCTCGCCGGGGGCGCCGAGCACCATGTCGTCGGGGACGAACAGTCCGTCGAGGAACAGTTCGGCGAATCCGGGCAGCCCGTCGAGCTGGGCGATCGGCCGTACGGTGACCTCGGGCGGGTCCAGGGGGAACATGAAGTACGTGAGCCCGCGGTGCCTGGCCTCCTCCGAGGTGCGGAAGAGGCCGAACCCGTGGGAGGCGTACGTGGCGCGCGAGCTCCACGTCTTCTGCCCGTGCAGCCGCCACCCGCCCTCCGCCCGTGTCGCGCGGGACCTGAGCGCGGCCAGGTCGCTGCCGGCCTCCGGCTCCGACCACGCCTGCGCCCACACCTGGTCGGCCCTGGCCATCCCGGGCAGCCACCTGCGCCGCTGCTCCTCGGTGCCGGCCGACATGAGGGTGGGGGCCAGCAGGAAGATCCCGTTCTGGGTGACGCGGCCGGGCGCGCCCGCGGCCCAGTACTCCTCCTCGAAGATCAGCCATTCGATGAGGGACGCGCCGCGCCCGCCGTACTCCTCGGGCCAGGAGACGGCCGACAGGCGCGCGGCGGCGAGCCGGGCCTCCCACGCGCGGTGCGCCTCGAAGCCCTCGGCGGTGTCCATCGAGGGGAGCGGATCGGGCACGTTCCGGTCCAGCCAGTCGCGAACCTCGGCACGGAAGTCCTGTTCGGCCGCGGTGAAGTCGAGATCCACCCTACCAACCTAGCGCACGCTTGGTAGCCTCGCTAGGTGGTGCGTTCCGGACATACTCTGGAAACGTGCAAGGGCTGCTGCTGCGGTTGTCGACGCTGGACTCCGACGCGGAGAGCGCGGTGCGGGTCATCGCGTACTTCGACTCGCTGGTGCGTGACCACGTGAGCGTGCCCACGCTGCTGGCGGCGACGGCCCGGCTGACGCAGTGCCCGGTGGGGCTGTTCGACGCCCAGGCGGACAAGCGCACCCGTACACACGCGAACGGGACCACCGATCACCCGGCCGCCGCCTGGAGCGGCGCGACCAGGGAGCTGGCGGGCGGCGCGGGCACGGTGTGGATGGAGCGCGAGGGTACCCCGCACGGGCTGGACGAGATCGTCCTCGAACGGTTCGCGGCGGCGGCCGAGGTGACGCTGGAGCGGGCGGCGGCGCTGGCCCGCGAGGGGCGCGACCCCGCGCTGGTGGAGCTGGCCCTGTCGGCCGAGACGGGCGAGGCGGAGCGGGCCAGGGCGCTGCGGCTGCTGGGGTTCGACCCGTCGGCGCCGCTCCAGGCCCTGGCGATCGCGCTGCCCGACCACCCAGCACTGCCCGACCGCACGGTCCACCCGGCCCTGTCGGTCTTGCCCGCGCTGCGCCTGACGGGCCGCCATGTGCGCGCGGCCAGGATCGGCGCCACGGAGGCGGTGCTGGCGACCCCGGCCCCGCCCGAACTGTCCGGACTACCCGGGCCGCCCGAACTGCCCGCCTCCGCCCGCGTCGGCATCGGCCCCGAGCTGCCCGGAACCCGGGCCGCCGAGTCGTGGGCGGGCGCGCGCACCGCGCTGCGCTTCACCGGCCCCGACGACCGCGTGGTGCGCTGGTCGGAGCTGGGCGCGCTGGCCCTGTACGCAGACCTGCCCGACGCGGCGGTGGCCGGGCTGGCCGACGTCCGGGCGATGGAGCGGCTCGGCGACCAGGCCCGCGCCGCCGTCCGCGCGCTCTGCGCCGAGGGCTCCGTACGGCGCGCGGCGGCCGTCGCGCACCTGCACCACAGCTCGATGGCGGCGCGCATCGCCCGCGCGGAGTCGGTGCTCGGCTTCTCGCTGGCCGACTCCGGCGGACGGCTGCGCGCCCACCTCGCGCTGGCTCTCGTCCGCCTGCGCGCCAACCCTCAGGACCTCAGCGCAGGAACGCCCGCTTGAGCGCGGCGTCCCGGGCCGCCTTGGCCCGCCTGCTCAGGTCCGTGTCCGGGATCATCATGTCGAACCCGTGGAAGGCCCCCGGGTACAGGTGGAACTCGGTCGACACCCCGGCCTGCACCAGCCGCCGCGCGTACTCGACGCACTCGTCCCTGAACACCTCCAGCTCGCCCACGTCCACGAACGACGGCGGCAGCCCGGCCAGGTCGGCGGCGCGGGCGGGGGCGGCGTAGGGCGGGACGTCGTCGGCGCCCATCCGGTCGCCGAGCAGCGCCTTCCAGCCGAACAGGTTCGCGGCCCGGTCCCAGATGACCGCCTCGGCGAACTCGTGGCTGGACGGCGTGGTGTTGCGGTCGTCGAGCATCGGGCAGAGCAGGAGCTGGAAGCACACGTCGGGGCCGCCCCGGTCGCGGGCCAGCAGCACGGTTCCGGCCGCCAGCCCGCCGCCGGCCGAGGCGCCGCCGACCGCCAGCCTGGCCGGGTCGATGCCGAGGTCCCCGGCGTTCTTGGCGGTCCACACCAGCCCGGCGTAGCAGTCCTCGACGGGCGCGGGGTGCGGGTGCTCGGGCGCGAGCCGGTAGTCGACGGAGACCACCACGGCGCCGAGCCGCTCGGCCCAGGCGATGGCCTGGGCGTCGTCCATCTCCGGAGTCCCGAGGATCATGCCGCCGCCGTGGATCCAGTACACGCCCGGCCGGTCCGTGGCCGGGCCCGGCGGCCGGTAGATCCGCAGCCGGACGTCCGGCGCCCCGTCGGGCCCCGGCACGTGCCGCTCCTCGATCGCCACCTCGGTCTCGGCCGGCGGGGCGGCCGCGAGCAGGGCGTTGATCTGCGCCCGGTTCGCGCTGAGGTCCAGGTCGGGATCGGCCAGGTCGACCACGGGCAGGGGCACGGGCGCGTTGTCCAGTGCCGCCCGCAGTTCGGGGTCGAGGTTGGGGTGATGTGCCATGTCGCTTACCTCCGCCAGACAGCTCGCCGTACGCCTCGATCATCGGAGGACGGGCGGGCGCCCACAACCGACAGACGGCGGCGTTTGCCGGTCGTTGACCCGCCACCCGGCCGGCCGGCCCCGGAGGCCGGGATCCGGCCGTTCAGCAGTCGGGATCCTGCCGTTCAGCTCACCGACCAGGAGGCCAGCAGCCGCAGCGACTCCTCCGACGCGCTGCCGGCCTCCGGGTGGAAGGTGTTGAGCCGCTGCCCCGAGGCTCCCGGCAGCTCGAACGTCTCGAAGTGCAGCCTCAGCTCCCCGACCACCGGATGCGTGAAGCGTTTGACGCCGTGGGTCCGCTCCTTGACCACGCGCCCGGCCCAGTAGGTGCGGAAGCGCTCACTCCGTACGGACAGCTCGCCGATCAGCGCCATCAGCGCGGTGTCGCCCGGGTGGCGGCCGGTGGCGAGCCGGAGCTGCCCGACCATCCCACGCTGAATCTCCGACATATCCGGATAAAGGCTGATCTCGTCGAGGAAGACGTAACGGGCCAGGTTGCGTTCGCCGTCGCCGAACCCGGCGAACAGGGCGGCGGCCAGCCGGTTCCAGGCCAGCAGGTCGAGCCGGTGGTCGGTGATCATGGCGGGCACGCCGTCCATGAGGTCGAGCAGCCGGGCCAGCTCCGGCCGCACCTTGCGCGGCGGCGCGGGGTCGCGGCGCGGCAGCCTGGCCAGGTCGATCAGGTGGCCGCGCTCGGTGTCCGACAGGGACAGGGCCCTGGCCAGCGACTCCACGACCGCCTCCGAGGGGCGAGCGGCCCGGCCCTGCTCCAGCCGTACGAGGTACTCGACGCTGATGCCCGCCAGCTCGGCGACCTCCTCGCGGCGCAGCCCGCGCACCCGCCGGCGCGGGCCCGACGCCAGGCCGACGTCCTCGGGCACGACCTCACCCCTGCGCGAGCGGAGAAAGGCGCCCAGCTCCGTGTTCATGCGACAAGTCTGCCTCTGGTCTGGGTTTGCCAGCATGTCCCTGTCAGTACCTGGATCGGGCGGCCGGCAGGCCCGATGCTCTGAGGCATGTGCCATTCCACTGACAGCAGGCCGCCCGCCTCCCCGATCGACGGGCAGGCGGCCTCTCACGAGCAGGTCGAACTCACCGCCGCCGACGGCAACCGCTTCCTCGCCTACCGGGCCGAGCCCGCCGAGCCGAACGGGCGCGGCGTGGTGATCATGCCGGACGTGCGCGGGCTGCACCCCTTCTACCGGGACCTGACGGTGCGCTTCGCCGAGGCCGGGTTCCGTACGGTCGCGATCGACTACTTCGGCCGTACGGCGGGGACCGGCGACCGGAGCGACGACTTCGACTTCAAGCCGCACGTCATGCAGGTGACGCCCGAGCAGGTGCGCACCGACGTCGGCGAGGCCGCGGCGGACCTGGCCAGGACGGGACCGGTGTTCACGGTGGGCTTCTGCTTCGGCGGCGCCCACTCCTGGCGGCTGGCCGCCGAGGGCAACGGGCTGGCCGGCGGGATCGGCTTCTACGGCGCGCTCCGCTTCGCCGGCCAGCCGCCGGCCGACACGCCGGGAGCGCCGCTCCTGCTGCTGCGCGGCGGCGCGGACACGGCCTCGACGCCGGAGGAGTTCGACGCGTACACGGCCGCGCTCGACAAGGCCGGCACCGAGCACGAGACGCACGTGTACGAGGGCGCGCCCCACTCCTTCTTCGACCGGGGCTTCCAGGAGTGGGCCGAGGCGTGCCAGGACGCCTGGCGGCGCATCCTGTCGTTCACCGAACGGCACGCCTGACCTCGGGTGTTACCGTGCCCGGGTGTTACCGTGCTCGCGTGTCGTACCGTGACGAACTAGCCCATGTCCTGCCTGAGGGCCGCGTCTTCGACGAGCCCGACGTGGTGGCCGCCTACTCCCGCGACCAGGCCGCCTGGGCTCCCGTGGGCCGCGCCGCCGTGCTGGTCAGACCGGCCACTCCGGAAGAGGTGCGGCAGGTCGTCCGGATCTGCGCCGAGCACCGGGTGCCGGTCGTCGCCAGGGGCGCGGGCACGGGCCTGTCCGGCGGCGCGAACGCCGTGGACGGCTGCGTGGTGCTGGCCCTGGAGGGCATGGACGCCATCCTGGAGATCGACCCGGCCGAGCAGCTCGCCGTCGTCCAGCCCGGCGTGGTCAACGACCGCCTGCGCGCCGCCGTGGCCGAGCACGGCCTGTGGTACCCGCCCGACCCGGCCAGCTCCCCCTGGTCCACGATCGGCGGCAACGCGGCCACGAACGCGGGCGGCGTCTGCTGCGTCAAGTACGGCGTGACCCGCGACTACGTGCTCGGCCTGCAGATCGTCACCGGGAAGGGCGAGCTGGTACGGGTGGGCCGCCGGACCCGCAAGGGCGTCGCGGGCTACGACCTGACCGCGATGTTCGTCGGCTCGGAGGGCACGCTGGGGGTGATCACCGAGATCACCGTGCGGCTGCTGCCGCGCAGGAGCGCCCAGCGGACGGTCGTGGGCGCGTTCGACGACCTGGAGACGGCGGGCCGGGCGGTGGCCAGGACGGCCGAGTCCCACCTGACGCCGGCCGCGCTGGAGCTGGTCGACCGCTACTGCCTGCGCGCCGTGGACGACTGGAAGAACATGGGCCTGAGCGACATGGGCAACGTCCTGCTCCTGGGCAGGACCGACACGCCCGGCGACGAGGAGGCCAGGGCGCTGCAGGAGGCGTTCGACGCGGCCGGCGCGACCTGGAGCACCCGCTCGACGGACGCGGAGGAGGCCGAGGCGCTGTTCGCCGCCCGCAGGCTGGCCTACCCGGCGCTCGAACGCCTCGGCCCGGTGCTCACCGAGGACGTCTGCGTGCCGCGCGGCCTGGTCCCGGAGATGCTCGTCCGGATCGAGCGGCACGCGAAGGAGCACGGCGTGCACATCGCCAACATCGCGCACGCGGGCGACGGCAACCTGCACCCGCTCATCATCGTGCCCGCCGGGGACGAGGCCGCCAGGACCAGGGCGGAGCGGGCGTTCGACGCGATCCTGGACGACGCGATCGCGCTCGGCGGAACCGTCACCGGCGAGCACGGCGTGGGCCTGCTGAAGAAGCGCGGCATGCGCGACGAGCTGGGCGAGGACGTGCTGGCCCTGCACCGCGACGTCAAACGGGCGCTGGACCCGTACGGCATCCTCAATCCCGGCAAGGTCATCTGAACGGCGGGTGAATGACAGGGGTAGTTGAAAGGCGTACTGTTGACGCATGGCTGCAACCCCGGAAACGGTGCACTGGCGGGGGGTGCACCACCTCGCCCTCGTGACCGCCGACATGGACGCCACCGTGCGGTTCTGGCACGGCGTGCTCGACGCCCGTCTCGTCACCACGCTCGCGATCCCCGACGCGTTCAAGCACTACTTCTTCGAGGTGGCGCCGGGTAACACCGTCGCCTTCTTCGAGTACACCGACCAGGAGATCGACAGCTTCGCCAAACCGGCGGGCGTCCCGTACGCGAAGGCCGCCCAGTTCGACCACCTCTCCCTCCACCTGCCCGACGAGGACGCGCTGATCAGGATGCGCGACCGGCTCAAGGAGCACGGCTGCGAGGTCACCGACGTGATCGACCACGGCTTCCTGCGCTCCATCTACTTCAGCGACCCCAACGGCATCGCGCTGGAGGCGTCCTGGTGGACCGTGGACCCGACCGGCAGGCCCGTCGACTACTCCGACGAACGGCTGTTCGCCGACCCCGACCCGGTGCCGGCCGTACGCGAGCTGCGCGACAACGGGCGGCTGGACCACACGGTCAGCACCCGGCTGGTGGACGGCATCATCGAGGACCTCAGACGCGAAGGGATCACCCTGGAGCCCTGACCACCGCACCCGCCGGATCTCCCCGATCGCCTCAGATGCCGGGCGGTTCGGGCAGGACCTGACGGTAGACCCGCTCGTACGCCGCCGCCATGGCCCCGACGCCGAAGTGCCGGGCCACGTGGTCCCTGCACGCCCGCGGTTCGAGCCGCCCGGCCGCCTCGATGGCGGCGGGCAGCTCGGCGGCCGTCCGCAGGACCATCCCCGCG
>NZ_JAHKRL010000179.1 GCF_019396405.1 Nonomuraea rhizosphaerae
GGCGGTCGGCGCCGACCGCGTGCGCAAACTGGCCGGCGTGTGACGTCCGGCCCGGAGGCGGGCGAGCCGCCGTCGAAGGGCGGCGGGGTCTTCCTCGTCACCGGCATCTCGGCCGCGGGCAAGTCGACGGTGGCGCAGGCGCTGGCCGAGCGGCTGCCCCGGTCGGCGCACGTCCGCGGCGACGCGTTCCGCCGCATGGTGGTCAACGGCGGCGCGGGCATGACGCCCGAGCACGACCAGGAGGCCGTACGCCAGCTCCATCTGCGCTACCGCCTGGCCGCCACGACGGCCGACCTGTACGCCGAGGCGGGTTTCACCGCGGTCGTCCAGGACGTGGTGCTGGGGGCGGACCTGAGGCTGTTCACCAGCCTCGTCCGCAGCCGCCCGCTCCACGTGGTCGTCCTGGCCCCCGACCGCGCCACGGTCGAGCGGCGCGAGGCCGCCCGCGCCAAGACCGGCTACGGCGTGTGGACGGTCGCGCGGCTCGACGAGGCGCTGCGCCGCGACACCCCGCGCCTCGGCCTCTGGCTGGACACCTCGGCCCAGACCCCGGCCGAGACGGTGGCGGAGATCCTGTCGCGCGCCGGCGAGGCCATGGTCTGAGGCGTCGGGTCTGAGGCGTCGGGTCTGAGGCATCAGGTCTGCGCCATCAGGTCTGAGGCGTCATTTGCGGCCCGTGCGCGGCGGGCTGGGCCGCTCCGGCGGCAGCACCTCGACCGACGTCTTGCGCAGGTGGTCATAGACCAGCGAGGTGCGCACGTCGGCGATGTTGCGGTGCCGTGAGACGTGGTCGAGCACGAAGTCGCGCAGGTGCCCCGTGTCCCGTACGGCCACCTGGATGATGAAGTCGTCGCCCCCCGACACCACGAAGATCGCCAGCGTCTCCGGCAGCGCCGCCACGTAGTCGCGGAACCCCTCCACCGCCTCCCGGATCTTGGGGTGCAGCCGCACGTGGATCAGCGCCTGCACCGGCCGTCCGATCGCGGCGAGGTTGATCTCGGCGTGGAAGCCCTCGATCACCCCGCTGCCGCGCAGCGAGCGCACGCGTTCGAGGCAGGTGGACGGCGCGATGCCGATCCGCTCGGCCAGCTCCCGGTTGGTCTGCCGCCCGTCGCGTTGCAGCTCGGCGACGATGGCCGTATCAAGTTCGTCCACGTCCATACTTTTCCATAGATCCCCGAATTTTATTCGGAACCAGCCGCTCCGAGTTGTAGAGCTGACGGGAAAAATGCCAATCTCCCAGCAGAAGTTCGAGAGAAGGGAACGGCATGGCCGTGCTCGCCGGCTGGATCGACAGCCTCGACAATCGTAGCGACCTGCCCACCCGCGACCTGCCGGTGAAGTGGGTGATCGTGATGGACCGCGACCTGCCCCGGGGTCTCCAGGCGAACGCCGCGGCGTGCCTGGCCGCGTCCGTGGGCCGTACGGTCCCGGCGATCCTCGGCGACGGCGGCGCGGACGCCGAGGGCAACCCGCATCACGGCCTGCCATGGATCGGCTGCACGATCCTGGCGGCGCCGTCGGCGATCGTGCGCCGCGTCCGCCAGGACGCCGCCGCCGACCCCGACCTGGTCGTCACCGACATGGCGGCCATCGCGCAGCGGATCAACGTCTACGACGACTACCTGACCGAGCTGGCCCGCGCCGAGGACCTGTCGTACTACGCCGTCAGCTTGCTCGGCCCGCGCGGCACCGTCGAAAGTCTCACCGGACGCCTGCCTCTTTTGCGGTGACCTGTACATATATCGGTGATCATTGCAAGGGAATGTCAAGTGGCTTGCATGCAGGCAAGCGCACTTTCGGGGCATGAACAAGCCCTTCGCCGTGAGCGTCAGCGTCGTCGTTCCCGCGATGAACGAGGCCGGGAACCTGCCACACGTGTTCGCGACCCTGCCCACATGGGTCGACGAGGTCATCCTCGTCGACGGTAACTCCATCGACGACACGGTCGCCGTGGCCCGGCGACTCCGCCCCGACCTGCGCGTGGTCACGCAGACGGGACGCGGGAAGGGAAACGCCCTCATCCAGGGCTTCGCGGCCGCCCGGGGAGACATCATCGTGATGATCGACGCCGACGGGTCCACCGACGGCCGCGAGATCCTCGCGTTCGTCACCGCGCTGATGAACGGCGCCGACTACGCCAAGGGCTCCCGGTACGCCCCCGGAGGCGGCTCCGACGACATCAGCGTGCTGCGCTCGCTCGGCAACAAGGTCCTCACCGGCCTGACGAACCGCCTGTACGGCACCGGCTACACCGACCTGTGCTACGGCTACAACGCCTTCTGGGCCCGCCACCTCGACGCCCTGGCGCTCGACTGCGACGGCTTCGAGATCGAGACGCTGATGAACGTCCGCGCCGCCCAGGCCGGCCTCTACATCGAGGAGGTTCCCAGCCACGAGCACTCCCGCATCCACGGCGAGAGCAACCTGCACGCGGTGCGCGACGGCTGGCGGGTGCTGAGGACGATCGTCCGGGAGCGCACCCGCCGGGTGGTCTTCCCGCAGCGGCAGGACGCTTTGGGCGAGTGGCTGGTGACGCCCCTGTAGGTCTCGTCAGGCCTCGTCAGGTCTCGCCAGGTCTCGTCAGGTGAGCCCCGATGGCAGCCGCCGAACAAACGGTGACATCCTCGGATCATGCGGTACATAGTGATCGGAGCAGGAGCCGTAGGCGGCACCATCGGGGCTCAGCTGTTCAAGAGCGGGCACGAGGTGGTGCTGGTCGCGCGCGGCGCCCACTACGAGGCGCTGAGGAACGACGGCCTGCGTTTCATCACCCCCGACTCCGACGAGGTCCTGGACATCCCCGCGGCCGACGGCCCCATTCCCACCCGCGACGACGACCTGCTCATCCTGGCGACCAAGTCCCAGGACACCGTCAGCGCGCTCGATCCCTGGCCCAGGCACCTGCCGGTGGTGTGCGCCCAGAACGCCGTGGACAACGAACGCACCGTCCTGCGCAGGTTCGAGCGCGTGTACGGCATGTGCGTCTGGCTGCCCGCCCAGCACCTGGACCCCGGGGTGGTGGCCGCGCACGGCCACCCGTACTCCGGCATGCTGCACGTCGGACGTTATCCACAGGGTGTGGACGAACTCTCCCGGCAGCTCGTCACCGACCTGAACAAGGGCGGGCTGGTCGGCCTGGACGCCCCCGACGTCATGCGCTGGAAGTACGCCAAGCTGCTCAGCAACCTGGGCAACGCCGTGGACGCGATCTGCGGCCACACCTCCGGCTACGAGGCGCTGCACGAGCGGGCCAGGGCCGAGGGCACCGCCGTGCTGGAGGAGGCGGGCATCCCCTACGCCACGCCGGGCGAGCAGTCGCAGGCCCGGGGCAACAAGGTGGACATCCGCCCGATCGAGGGCATCGAACGCGGCGGCGGCTCGTCCTGGCAGAGCCTGGCCAAGGGCAGCGGCTCGATCGAGGCCGACTACCTCAACGGCGAGATCGTGCTGATCGGCCGCGAGTACGGGATCCCCACCCCGGCCAACGAGGTGCTCCAGCGCGAGGCCAACCGCCACGCGCGCGAGAAGCTGCCGCCCCGCTCCACCCCGGCCGCCGAGCTGAGCGCGCTCATCGACGAGCGTTCCGCAGCCGTATCCCGCTGAACTGCATCGTGCTGGCCGTCACCTCGTTCCAGAACGGCCACAGGTTGTCCAGCAGGCGCAACTGGATGCCCGCCTCCTCGTGCAGGTCCATCAGGTCGGACACGGGCTCGGCCGGGCCGAGCGGCGTCACCGGCCGCTCGGCCACGAGCGCGTGCCCCGGCTCGCCCACCGGCCTGAACGGGTCGGCGGGCAGCCGGTAGGCGTACAACCTGACGTCCATCATCGCCCGGAGCCAGCCGTACTCGATGGCGTGCACCCGCTCGCCGCAGCCCGCGCCGACGATCCGCTCGATGTCGGCGTCGCTGGTGCCCCGCCCCTTCCACGCCATCGCGCGCGGGCACTGGCGCGGGAACCAGTAGTCGGGGCAGCGGTCATGGCCGACCGCCCAGACGTACGGCGTGCGCAGCGCGGACGTCGGCGCGACGTGCGGCACGAACAACTCGATCGTCGGATCCTCGGAAAAGTGCAGCACTTGTCCCGGCTCAGGTCTCATGAACGCCATGATGGCCCGAAAAGCCTGCCCCATCGGGCATACCGCGCCGCCATCGGGGCAGTGGAGAGATCACTCTGACGACAGGGAGTGAGTTGAGATGATCTTTCTAGGGCTGATCCTGGTCCTGCTCTCCTGTGGCGCCATCGCACTCGTCGCCACGGAGGAGTCGCCCAGGTACATCCTGTTCGGCTACACGTTCGAGTTCGACCACGTCGGGATGTTCCTCGCGGGCGCCGCCACGGCCGCCGTCCTGCTGCTGGGCATCGCGATGATCAGCTCGGGCTCGCGCCGTTCGGCCAAGCGCCGCCGCGCGCTGCGCACCGCGCGGGCGGAGGAGGCCGGCCGGGTCGCCCGGCTGGAGACCGAGAAGCGCGAGCTGCAGCGCAAGCTGGAGGACGAGCGCGCGCACGAGACGCACGAGGCTCCGGTGACGCACGCCGCGCCCGAGGAGTCCGACCGGCTGGTGGCCGGTCGCCACGCGGAGGACGTCCGACGGTAGTCACGCGATGGCGCGAGGGCGTCGGGGGCCCTCGCGCGAACGCGAGATCCGGAAACAGCGACAAATTGGGGTGTACTCTGCGAGGCGGTCTCGTTTCGCCTCCGGAGGTCGCATGCCCCCCACGCGTGGCCGTCCCATCGCCGTCAAGCTCCTCATTCTCCTGGTCGTACCGCTCACCTCGCTCGTCGGCCTCTGGGCGTTCGCGGCGACACTGACCGGCGGCGACGGCCTGCGCCTGCTGGAGATCAACGAGCTGGTGACGAACCTGGCCGACCCCTCCGAGCAGGTCAACGCCGACCTGCAGAACGAGCGGCTGGCCTCGATCAACTACGTGGTCAACAGGACCGGCGCCGACCAGCTGGCCGAGCAGCGCAAGAGGACCGACGCCACCGTCGCCGCCTTCCGCAGGCTGGCGGGCGCGCAGCAGGACGTCTCGGCCACGATGGCCGCCCACCTCAAGGCCCTGTACGACCGCCTCGACCAGCTCCCCAAGATCCGGCGCGAGGTCAACAGCTCCAAGCCGGCCCCGCTCGACGTGATCGACGGCTACAGCCAGATCGTGGACGCGTCCTTCCGCATGCGCGACGCGATGATCCTCATGCCCGACATGGCGCTGTACCGGCAGGCGCGCGCGGTCAGCATGCTCGGCGAGGCCAAGGACCTGCTCTCCCGCGAACGCGCGATCATCATCGTGCTGCTGGCCAAGGGCAAGGTGACGCCCAAGGAGCGCCGCGAGTTCAGCGGCATGGTCGCCACCAGGCGCCTGCTCTACATCCAGGCGCTGTCCCACCTCGACAACGGGCTGCGCGGGCCGTACCAGCAGCTCCTCACCTCGCCGGTCTACCGCGAGTTCCAGGAGGCCGAGGACGCCATCACCGGCCAGGCCACCACGAACGGCCTGCCCGCCAGCGCCGCCACCTGGCCCGTCGACGCGAGCAACCTCGCCACGATCGTCGAGCGCGAGCAGCAGCAGGCCGTACGGATGATCACGCAGCGCGTCACGCCCGCGGCCGTCAACGTGCTGATCAAGATCGGCGTGGCGGGCGGCCTCGGCCTGCTCGCCGTCGTCGCCTCCGTCCTGCTGTCGCTGCGCTTCCGCGGCCGGCTCGTCCGCGAGCTGGCCGGCCTGCGCGACGCCGCGACCGAGCTGGCCGACGTACGGCTGACCGCGCTGGTCAAGCGCCTGCGCACCAACGTCAGGGCGCCCTCGCCGGACGAGCTGCCACCGCTGCAGGTGAAGTCGAACACCAGCGAGGTGGTCGACATCGTGCACGCCTTCAACAACGTGCAGTCCACGGCCGTGGAGACGGCGCTCAGCCAGGCCAGGCTGCGCGACGGCGTCAGCCAGGTCTTCGTGAACCTGGCCAGGCGCAACCAGTCGCTGCTGCACCGCCAGTTGCTGCAGCTCGACGGCATGCAGCGGGGCACGGAGGAGCCCGACGTCCTGAGCGACCTGTTCAAGCTCGACCACCTCACGACCCGCATGCGCAGGCACGCCGAGAGCCTGATCATCCTGTCGGACCAGGCGCCCGGCCGCGGCTGGCGCAACCCCGTCCCGCTGGTCGACGTGCTGCGCGCGGCCGTGGCCGAGGTCGAGGAGTACCCGCGCGTCGAGGTGCTCCCGCCGCCGCCCGTCTCGCTGGTCGGCACGGCGGTCGCCGACGTCGCCCACCTGATGGCCGAGCTGATCGAGAACGCCACGCTGTTCTCGCCGCCGCAGACCCGGGTGGACCTGCGCACGACCGCCACCGCGCACGGCGTGAACGTCGAGATCGAGGACCGCGGCCTCGGCCTGACCAGGGTGGAGCTGGACGAGCTGAACACCCGGCTGGCCGAGATGCCGGAGTTCGACCTGGCGCAGAGCGACCGGCTGGGCCTGTTCGTGGTGGCCAGGCTGGCGGCGCGCAACGGGATCCGGGTCAGGCTGGGCGGCTCGCCGTACGGGGGGCTGACCGCGCTGGTCAGCCTGCCGTCCGCGCTGCTGGCCGACCAGCCCGTCCCCGTCTGACCCCTACGGCAGGACCTGCAGCAGCGCCTGGTTCCTGGCCTTGGCGGGCTCGGCGATCCGCTGGACCTCCTTGCCCGCCCGGTCGAAGACCACGAGCGTGTTGTACGAGCGGCCGGACACCCTCGCGACCAGGCGGCCGTCGGCCAGGTAGAAGGCGCCCAGCGGCCGGCCCTTGACCGGCGGCCTCGCCTTCTTGCCCGTGACCATGTCCACGATGAGCGGCCGGAACGAGGCCGGCCAGCTCCCGTCGCCGAGCTGGTCCGGGTTCGGGGGAACCTCCACGACCGCGTACCGGCCGTTCGGCGACAGACTCTGCACGTGGGTGACCCACTTGACGCCCTTGGCCTTGGCGGCCCTGCCGGTCCGGGTGTTGAGCCGGTACAGGGCGTCGGCCTCGCCCGTGTAGCCGGCGAGGAAGCGGCCGTCGGCCGACCAGGCGAGATGGCAGACGCCCTTGGTGACGCCGAGCCGGCGCGGGCGCGTGCCGTCGGCGTCGACCGCCATGACGGTGTTGTTCGCGCCCACGTAGGCCACCCGCCCGGAGTCGGCCGACCAGACCGGCGTCAGGCAGGGGGTGCCGCCCTGGAGCTTGGTGGCGACCGTGCGGGTGCCGGCGCCCTGCTTGACCCTGAGCTGGCCGTTCGCGGTGATCCAGGCGGCCTTGCGGCCGTCGGGCGAGGCGGCGAACTGCGGCATCGCGCCCGGCGCGGCCACCAGGGCCCACGCGCCGCCGGCGTAGCGGCTGATCCGGTTGGCGCCGTCGGCGTAGACGGCGGAACCGGACAGCTCCGGCGCGCTGGCGACGCTCGCGGCGGCGGGGACCGCGCTGAGGGACGCGGTGAGGGCGGTGGTCAGCACTGGCGCGGCCAGAACCTTCATGGGGACTCCTGAACGTAGGGCTGCCCCATTGTGGTGGACGCGCTCACAGCTCCAGGAACGGCTCGCCGAGATGCGCCGTGGCCAGCAGCGCCCGCTCGGCCCTGAGCGCGGCCAGCACCTCGGCACGGGTGCGCGCCGCCGCCTCCTGGTCGTCGTCGTACAGGTAGCGGACGCTCGGATCGGCGAGCTGCGCGGGGTGCAGGACGAGGTCGCCGGTCATCGCCAGCTCGCCGAGCCGGACGATCTGGTGGCCGGGGGTGTGACCGGCCGTGAGCTGGACGCGTACGCCCGGCGCGACCTGGGCCTCGCCCTCGACGAGCTGCAACTGGCCCTTGATCGGGGTGACGACCTGGTCGAGCATCGCGCCCCGGGCCGCGTCGAGCTCGGCCTGCTGCAGGACGTACCGGGCGTTCTCGAACACCGGGCGGCCGTCGGCCACCGCGCCACTGGCATGGTCGCTGTGCAGGTGCGTGAGGATCACGGTGCCGACGTCGGCGGGCTCGACACCCGCGGCGGCCAGCTCACCGGGCAGCGTGCCCGGAACCGGCGCCCAACTGGATGCCGGTGAGTCCACGGCGCCGATGCCCGTGTCCACGAGAGTCACCTGACCTGCCGGATCGCGCAGCAGGTAGCAGTGGAAGTGCAGGATCCAGGGGGCGTCCGCGAGCCCCGCTCCCGGGAACATGTCGGAGAGCGGGCGGCGGATCGTCGGCCCCATGGGACCCACGGCGTCGCAGAGAGGTGTCACCTCGACGCCGGAGATCGTACGCGGGTGGTGCGGCATCCAGCCAGAGTAGGCGGCCGTCGAAGGCCGGGCCAGGGCTCAGGCGGCGGCGGCGACGCGCTGGCGCGGGATGTACTCGTTCTCGACGTCGGCGGCGTAGACGGCGCGGCAGCAGTTCGCACACCGGTAGACGATCGGGCCCTCGTCGAGTTCGTGGTCACATCGCGGGCACAGGGTGCTGGTCTTCATCATGGTGCTCCCCCAAGGAGTTTTCGTGTCTCTATGAAAGCCGCATCGGATTGCAGTGGCCCTGCAGCTTGCTTGACAGGATGCCGTGACGCCGATGGGCGATCTGTGGCTTCGTGCACGCCTGATGCGGGTAATTCGCCGCGCTCGGGTGCCGACAAGAACATTGTTACGCCGTACGTGCCTCCGCGTGGCGGAAGACACGAGAATCCCCCGGGAATAGCCCATGAGGGCTAGGCGTTGTATGGGCCGGAACGTGTGATACCTTGCCAAAGGCGTTGAGCGTCAGCTCCGCCCGTCACATCTGTTCCGCGGCTCCGTCCGCGTTTCACGACCTGGATCCCGCCCTGCGGCGGACCGGTCCCCACAACATCGAGGGCCCTGTCCCTCTCTTCTTCCCGCCGGTCTTTCCGGCCTGCCCTCAAGGAGGGTTCATCATGTCTGCTCAGACCATTTCCCAGCCTTCTGCCGCCGTTCCCAGGCCCCGTACGGCCAACGATCCCGTCCGGCTCGTCACCGGCCTGCTCGACGTGCGCGAGAAAGGCGCCTTCATCCGCGCCGGGCACCTTCCCGGCCCCGACGACGTACGGCTGCCGCCGGAGAAGGCCAGGCAGCTCGGCCTGCGCCCCGGCGACCACGTCGTCGCCACCTTCTCGGGCGGCAGGCTCGCCCAGGTCGCGTCCGTCAACGGCGCCACCGAATGGCGGGACCGCCCGCACTTCGCCGACTTGACCCCCGTCCACCCCACCGAACGGCTGCGCCTGGAGACGGAGTCGCTCACCACCCGGGTCATCGACCTGTTCGCCCCCATCGGCAAGGGGCAGCGCGGGCTCATCGTCGCCCCGCCCAAGGCCGGCAAGACCATGGTCCTGCAAGCCCTGGCCGCGGCCATCGCCCGCAACCACCCGGAGACGCACCTCATGGTCCTGCTCGTGGGCGAGCGCCCCGAGGAAGTCACCGAGATGCGCGCCTCCATCGACGGCGAGGTCTACTCCTCGACCTTCGACCACCCGGACCGCGACCACACCGCCATCGCCGAGCTGGCCGTCGAGCGCGCCAAGCGCCTCGTCGAGAACGGCCAGGACGTCGTCATCCTGCTCGACTCGCTGACCCGGCTCGGGCGCGCCTACAACAACCTGGCCCCCGGCGGCGGCCGCGTCCTGACCGGCGGCATCGACGCCGGCGCCCTGTACCCGCCCAAGCGCTTCTTCGGCGCCGCCCGCAACGTCGAGGGCGGCGGCTCCCTGACGATCCTGGCCACCGCGCTGGTGGACACGGGCTCGCGCATGGACAACAACCTGTACGAGGAGTTCAAGGGCACCGGCAACATGGAGCTGCACCTCGTCCGCGAGCTGGCCGAGCGCCGCCTCTACCCCGCCGTGGACCTGGAGGCCTCCGGCACCCGCCGCGAGGAGATCCTGCTGCCCCCGGCCGAGCGGGAAGTGGTGTGGCGCGTGCGCCGCATGCTCGCCGCGCTCGACCGTCAGCAGGCGCTGGAGCTGCTGGTGGGCAAGCTGCGCGAGACCCGCTCCAACGCGGCCTTCCTGCGCGAGGCGGCCTCCTGAGGCCGCGCCCTTCCTGAACCCATGACAATGGGCACATGCTGGCTGACATCGTCGAACACCTCCTCTGCCCCGTCTGCGGACACGACGTGCGCCTGGACGCCGGCGCGTTGCGGTGCGGCAACGGACACGCCTACGACGTCGCCAAGCAGGGGTACGTCAGCCTGCTCGTCGGCTCCCGGCCCCCGGGGACGGCCGACAGCGCCGAGATGGTGGCCGCCCGCGCCGACTTCCTGAGCGCCGGTCACTACCGGCCGCTCGCCGACGCTCTGGCCGAATGTGTGCAGTTGCGGATAACGGGCGCCGAGCGCGGGGAAGGCGACGCTTTCCGTGGGGATAGGTTCTCGGCACCACCGGACGCGGCGGCCGAAGAGGCGTACGGTAGTGGCTCAGTGGGTTCCGAGCGCGGGGCGGGATCGGCGTGGCGGCAGGCGGGTCACGCGACGGAGCCATTGATCGTTGATGCCGGAGCCGGGACCGGTTACTACCTGGCGACGGTGCTGGGAGCGGTGGACCGTGGCATCGGGATGGCATTCGATGTGTCCAAGCACGCCGTGCGGCGGGCGGCGCGGGCGCATCCGCGGATCGGGGCCTTCGTGGCCGACGTGTGGCGACCGCTGCCCATCAGGGGCGGGGTGGCCGATGTGGTGATCGACGTGTTCGCGCCGAGGAACGGCCCTGAGTTCCGGCGCGTGCTGCGCCCTGGCGGCGCGGTGATGGTCGTGACACCCGCGGCCGATCATCTGAGCCCGCTCGTGGAGGAGCTGGGCCTGCTCTCCGTGGACGAGGAGAAGGACCGGCGGCTGGCCAGGAGCCTGGAGGGCTTCGTGGCGGCCGGGCGGCGCACCGTCGAGTTCGACCTGGAGCTGGCTCCGGGTGAGGTCGCCGGGGTGGTGAGGATGGGGCCGAGCGCATGGCACACTGATGCGGTTGAGCTTGCAGAGCGGATTTCGAGGTATATCTCTCGGGATATCGTGAAAAAGCGGGAAAAAGTGTGGGCCAGGGCCGCGTTCCATCTGTCTATCTTCGAGACCGAGCCCGGATCAAGGGACGTTCCTTGACGGACATCTGCGTCTCGTGTTACTGATGTGGCGTTTAGTCCGAAATTCCCCCACATTCCCGGAGTATTTCCGCGACACAGGCGTAATACTGGACGGCAACCCACGCCCAGAGGCGGGGTGGAGCAGAGGGAGGGGGCTCGCCGGATGAAGGCCGAGGAACGCTGGCAAGCCAGGTTCCGGGCGTCGCGCATGACGCTGCCATCTTGGGCACGGCTGGCTCCGAGCCGCTCGATCTACCGCTCCAACGCCACGGGCACGTGGGAGGTCTACGCCTGGGACCGCGCCAGCGGCATCACCCGTCAGGTGACCGACCGCCCGAAGGGCACCGCGTACGCCGCCGTCGACCCCACCGGCCAGTGGATCTACTGGTTCGCCGACACCGAGGGCGACGAGTTCGGCGAGTGGTGGCGCCAGCCGTTCACCGGCGGCCCGGACGAGCTGGTCGCCCCCGATCTACCCGCCGGCCAGCCGGGCGGCATCGCGCTGTCCATCGCGGGCCTCGCGGCGATCAGCCTCGCCAGCGAGGGCTCGTTCCGGATCCACCTGGTGCGTCCCGGCGAGTCGTCCAAGCTGCTGTACGAGCACGAGGAGGCGGCCTGGGTCGCCGACATGTCCCTCGACGGCTCACTCATCGCGATAAATCATGGTGAGTACGGCGACTTCCGGCATCCGGCGCTCCGCGTCGTCCGCCCGAACGGCGAGGCCGTCGCCGAGCTCTACGACGGCAAGGACAAAGGTGTCATCGGCCTGAGGTTCGCCCCCGTCACCGGCGACCGCCGCATGCTCGCCCTCCACGAGCGCCGCCACCGCCACGAGCCCCTCGTCTGGGACCCGGTGACCGGCGAGCAGCGCGAGATCTGGCTGCGCGACCCCGGCGAGCTGACCGCCGACTGGTACGACGACGGCCGTGGCCTGCTGATCAGCCGCGACAACCGCGCCCGCAGCTACCTGCACCGCTACGACCTGGCCGGCGGCGGCCTGACCCCGATCGAGACGCCCCACGGCGTGATCGACGAAGCTGGCCCGCGCCCCGGCGGCAACGTCGAGTACTCCTGGTCCAGCGCCTCCCGCCCGCCGGTGATCCGCTCCAGCAACGGCCAGGTCGTGCTCAACCCGAGCGGCCCCGCCGCGCCGCCGAGCGTGCCCGTCGAGGACCTGGACGTGCCGGGTCCGGGCGGCATGATCCACGCGCTGGTGTCCCGGCCGGAGTCCGGCGGCGCCCCGTACCCCACGATCTTCCTGCTGCACGGCGGCCCGACGGCGCACGACCGCGACGAGTTCTCCCCCGAGGTGGCGGCGTGGGTGGACGCCGGGTTCGCGGTGGTGCGGGTGAACTACCGGGGCTCGACCGGCTACGGCTCCGCCTGGCGCGACGCGCTGCACAGCGACGTGGGCCACATCGAGCTGGCCGACGTGGCGGCCGTCCGCGAGCACGTGGTCGACCGGCTCATCTCCGACCCGGGCAGGATGCTGCTGGCGGGCACGGCCTGGGGCGGCTACCTCACGCTGCTCGGCCTCGGCACCCAGCCCGAGCTGTGGACCGCCGGGATCGCCGCGGTGCCGATCGCCTGCCACCACACCTCGTACGAGGACGAGGCCGAGAGCCTGCGCGCCTACCACCGCGCCCTGCTGGGCGGCTCCCCCGACGAGCAGCCCGAACGGTACGCGGCCAGCTCCCCGATCACGTACGTGGACCGCGTCGAGAGCCCGCTGCTGATCCTGGCCGGCGAGAACGACACCCGCTGCCCGCTGCGGCAGATCGAGAAGTACGTGGCGAAGCTGGCCGAGCACGGACGCGAGCACGAGGTGTACACCTACGACGCCGTCCGCGGGTCGCTGGTGGTCTCGGAGCGGATCGCGCAGACCGCGCTGCAACTGGAGTTCGCCCGCAAGCACGTCAACCCGGTCTGACGTCACGCCCGCCGACGCGTCGCCGTCTGGCGGGGGGCGCTCAGCGCGCCCGTAGCACCACGATCGCCAGGTCGTCCGCGCTCGGCTCCGACGCGAACTCGGCCGCCCCCCGGCGGATCCGCTCGGCCACCGCGCGGGCCGACAGCCCCGCGCACTCGGTGAGCAGCTTGGCCAGACCGCCCTCGTCGTCGAGCAGCCGTCCGCCCGAGCGGCGTTCCGTCACCCCGTCGGTGACGGCCAGCAGCACGTCGCCGTGGTCGAGATGGATGGTGTCGGCCTCGTACACCACCTCGTGGAAGACCCCCAGCAGCGACTGCGGGGTGGTCACCGCCTCGACCACGCCGCTCGGCTTCAGCCGCAGCGCCTCCGGGTGGCCGGCCGAGACGAGGCGCACCTCCAGGCCCGTCTTCACGGGGGTGATGTCGCCGTGCAGGAGGGTGAGGAAGCGGGCCCGCTCCCCCTCCTCCAGGATCGCCTGGTTGAGCCGTCCGAGCACGGCCGCGACGCCGTACCCCTCGCGGGCGAGCAGGCGCAGCGTGTGGCGGGCGAGGCCGGTCACGGCGGCCGCCTCGGGGCCGGTGCCGCAGACGTCGCCGATGGCGAAGCGCCAGGAGTCGTCCCCGGCCTTGAACAGGTCGTAGAAGTCGCCGCCGACCTCGTTGGTCTCCCCGGCGGGCTCGTACACGACGCCGTAGTCGAGCCCCGGGACCTCGGGCTCGTTGGGCGGCAGCAGGCTGCGCTGCAGCGCCCGGTTGGCGGCGGCCTGCTGGGCGTACAGGCGGGCGTTGTCCGTGGCGAGCGCGGCCCGCCTGGAGATGTCCTCGGCGAACTGGATGACCTCGTCAGGGAAGCGGTCGGAGCGGCCGAGGCACATCATGCCGAGGCCGCGTCCGCGCGCGGTCAGCGGGACGGCGAGCACCTGCGAGTCGGCCAGGTGGACCGTGGAGGTGACCCGGGCGTCGGCGATCATCTGGTCCATGTCGACCAGTTGCTCGCGCAGCCCGTCGATCCTGGCCTCGTCGGCGTGCCACAGGTAGACCAGGCGCAGCGGCCCGACGGCGACGTCGGAGGTGTAGACGGCGCACCAGCTCGCCAGCCGCGGCACCACGATCTGGGCGATGATCGCCGGCACCATGTCAGGGTCGAGAGTGCCTGCCAGCAGGTCGCTCGCGTCGGCGAGAAAGCCCAGCCAGTGAGGTCCGCGGGCGGTCTCCTCCAGCCATTCGGATGCGACCCGGTCCGCCGAGCCAGGTAGCGTGAGCCTTGCCCAATGGACACGAGAATCGCCCGCAAAGGTGATTCCCCACTCCTCAACCCCTACAGATGGCGCTTTCGGATCCCCCTGGGAGGTGTTTCGCTGTTTCAGCTCAACCTGTACAGCATCCCCGAAATGCTTCCAAATGACCTCAAAAGGCTCGCTGACCACCTGTTCCGCCAGATCTCCGGCAACCTGCTCGGCGACGTGCAGCATGGCGCCGGTGGCCCAAGCGGTCATGACCTCGCGCGTGAACCTCATCGCAGCCGTCACGGCTGTATCGCCAGGCGCGAACGTGGCGGCCAGCACCGCATGGGGAGAAGCAGTCATCCCACCGTGCCTACCACACTTCCCGCTGACTTGGGGTAAATCCAAGGGCAGGACTACGAGCAACTCATCGTGACAGACTGGAATCACTCGCGGCGTCACCCCGGGAGTGAAGGAGGCCCCATGACCACCGCCAAGGCCCTGGCGAGCGCTGAGGAGAGGACGTACACCGAGTCGGATCTCGTCCCGATCCTGGAGACGTTGTTCTCCTGGCGTGACGGCGACTTCCGCCGGCGGGTCCCCCATGCCCCGGCGGGCATTCTCAGCGAGGTCCGGCTGCTGCTCAACGAGGTGGCCGACCGTCGCGAGCATCTGGCCAACGAGCTGGTGCGCGTGCGCAAGGAAGTCGTCAAGGAGGGCCGCTTCGGCGAACGCCTGACGCCCGGGCCTGGCGTCGGCGCGTGGGCGGAGAGCGTCGAGTCGGTGAACATGCTGATCGACGCCCTGGTGAGCCCGGTCAGCGGCGCGGCGGACGTGATCGACGCGGTGGCCAAGGGCGACCTGTCGCGCCGGATCGACCTCGACCGGTCGGCCCGCGGCGAGGTGCGCCGCCTGGGCAAGGCGATCAACGGGATGGTCGACCAGCTCGCGCTGTTCAACTCCGAGGTGACGCGGGTGGCCCGCGAGGCGGGCACGGAGGGACGGCTGGGCGGCGGCGCCAACCTGCGCGGCATGTCGGGCAGCTGGCGCGACCTGACCGAGGCCGTCAACACGATGTCCTCCCGCGTGGCCGCGCAGGTGCGCGACATCGCGGTGGTGACCACGGCGGTGGCCAAGGGCGACCTGAGCCGCAAGGTGACGGTCGACGCCGTGGGCGAGATGTTCGAGCTGAAGAACACCGTCAACACGATGGTGGACCAGCTCTCGGCCTTCGCCGAGGAGGTCACCCGGGTCGCCCGCGAGGTGGGCACCGAGGGGCAGCTCGGCGGCCAGGCGCAGGTGACGGGCGTCTCCGGGGTCTGGAAGGACCTCACCGACAACGTCAACTTCATGGCCAACAACCTGACCTCCCAGGTGCGCAGCATCGCGACCGTGGCGACGGCGGTGGCCCAGGGCAACCTGTCGAAGAAGATCAACGTCGACGCGCAGGGCGAGATCCTGCAGCTCAAGGACACCCTCAACACGATGGTCGACCAGCTCTCGTCCTTCGCCGACGAGGTCACCCGGGTGGCCCGCGAGGTGGGCACCGAGGGCAAGCTGGGCGGTCGGGCCGAGGTGAAGGGCGTGTCGGGCGTCTGGAAGGACCTCACCGACAACGTCAACTCGATGGCGTACAACCTGACCTACCAGGTCCGCAACATCGCCCAGGTGACGACGGCGGTGGCCAACGGCGACCTGACCCGCAAGATCGACGTGGACGCCCAGGGCGAGATCCTCGAGCTCAAGTCGACCATGAACACCATGGTGGAGCAGCTCTCGTCGTTCGCCTCCGAGGTGACCCGAGTCGCCCGCGAGGTGGGCACGGAGGGGCAGCTCGGCGGCCAGGCGCAGGTGCGCGGCGTGTCCGGGGTCTGGAAGGACCTCACCGAGAACGTCAACTCGATGGCCAACAACCTGACCTCCCAGGTGCGCCAGATCGCCGCCGTCTCCTCCGCGGTGGCCCAGGGCAACCTGTCGAAGAAGATCACGGTTGACGCGCAGGGCGAGATCCTGCAGCTCAAGGACACCCTCAACACGATGGTCGACCAGCTCTCGTCCTTCGCCGACGAGGTCACCCGGGTCGCCCGCGAGGTGGGCACGCAGGGGCAGCTCGGCGGCCAGGCCAGGGTGCAGGGCGTGTCGGGCGTCTGGAAGGACCTCACCGACAACGTCAACTTCATGGCCAACAACCTGACGTACCAGGTGAGAAACATCGCCGAGGTGACCACCGCGGTGGCCAACGGCGACCTCACCCGCAAGATCGACGTGGACGCCCAGGGCGAGATCCTGGCGCTCAAGACGACCATCAACCGGATGGTCGACCAGCTCTCGTCGTTCGCCTCCGAGGTGACCCGAGTCGCCCGCGAGGTCGGCTCCGAAGGACAGCTCGGCGGCCAGGCGCGGGTCGAGGGCGTCGAGGGCACCTGGAAACGGCTGACCGAGAGCGTCAACGAGCTGGCCGGCAACCTCACCACCCAGGTACGCGCGATCGCCACCGTCACCAGCGCCGTGGCCAGGGGCGACCTGACCCGCTCGATCGCCGTCGAGGCGCAGGGCGAGCTGGCGGCGCTCAAGGACAACATCAACTCGATGGTGGCCAACCTCCGCGAGACCACCCAGGCCAACCAGGAACAAGACTGGCTCAAGTCCAACCTGGCCCGCATCTCGCGGCTCATGCAGGGTCACCGCGACCTGTTCGAGGTGGCCAAGCTGACGATGAGCGAGCTGACGCCGCTGGTGTCGGCCCGCTACGGCGCCTTCTACGGCGTCGACCCCGAGGGCGAGCACGAGCTGCTGCTGATCGGCGGCTACGGCGTGCGGCCCGACCGCGGCCCGCGCCAGCGCTTCGCCATCGGCGAGGGCATCGTCGGGCAGGCGGCGGCCGAGGGCAGGCACATCATTCTCGACGACGTGCCGCCGAAGTTCATCACCATCGACAGCGGGCTCAGCCAGTCGACCCCGGCGCAGATCGTGGTGCTGCCGATCCTGTTCGAGAGCCGGGTGCTCGGCGTGCTGGAGCTGGCCTCGTTCACGCCGTTCGGCGAGGTGCATCTCGACTTCCTGACGCAGCTCGTCGAGACCATCGGCGTCACGATGAACACGATCATCGCCAACTCCCGCACCGAGGACCTGCTGACCGAGTCGCAGCGGCTCACCCGCGAGCTGCAGGAGCGCTCCGACGAGCTGCAGCGCCAGCAGGAGGAGCTGCGCAGGTCCAACGCCGAGCTGGAGGACAAGGCGGCGCTGCTGGCCAAGCAGAACCGCGCGATCGAGATCCAGAACTTCCAGATCGAGCAGGCCCGCCGCACCCTGGAGGAGCGGGCCGAGCAGCTCGCCGTCTCCTCGCGGTACAAGAACGAGTTCCTCGCCAACATGTCCCACGAGCTGCGCACTCCGCTCAACAGCCTGCTCGTGCTGGCCAAGCTGCTGACCGAGAACGCCGAGGGCAACCTGACCTCGCAGCAGGTGGAGTTCGCCCGCACGATTCACAGCGCCGGCTCGGCGCTGCTCCAGCTCATCAACGACATGCTCGACCTGTCCAAGGTCGAGGCGGGCCGGATGGACATCCACCCGATCCAGGTGTCGCTGCCGAAGATGGTCGACCTGCTGGAGGCGGCGTTCGCGCCGCTGGCCCAGGACAAGGGGCTGGCCTTCACGGTGGACGTGGAGCCGGACGTGCCGCAGGAGCTGCGCGCCGACGAGCAGCGCCTGCAGCAGGTGCTGCGCAACCTGCTGTCCAACGCGGTGAAGTTCACCGCGAAGGGCGAGGTCACGCTGCGCGTGGCGATGGCGGCGCCCGACGTGGAGTTCGACGACGAGACCCTGCTCGGGGCCCGCGACCTGCTGGCCTTCCAGGTGCTCGACACGGGCATCGGCATCGCGCCGGACAAGCGGGAGATCATCTTCGAGCCGTTCAGGCAGGCCGACGGCACCACCAGCCGCAAGTACGGCGGCACCGGCCTGGGCCTGTCGATCTGCCGGGAGATCGCCCGGCTGCTCGGCGGCGAGATCCACTTCGAGAGCGAGCTGGGCAAGGGCAGCGCCTTCACCCTCTACCTGCCCGCCTCCTACGTCGGCCCGCTGGCGGCCACCGACGGCGGCGTCGCCCGCCGGCAGGTGATCGCGGTGCCCATCGAGGAGCCGACCGCGTCGCTGGCCGAGCCGCCGATGCCGCTCGACCTGCCGCTCCCCGAGCTGATCGAGCCGCCGGTCGAGGCCACCCAGTGGCACGGCGACGACCCGCTCAACGGCGCCAAGATCCTCATCGTGGACGACGACATCCGCAACGTGTTCGCCCTGACCAGCGTCCTTGAACGACACGGTTCCACAGTCGTCTACGCTGAAAACGGCCGGGAGGGAATCGAGCAGCTCGAAAGGAACGAGGACGTCGCGCTCGTGCTGATGGACATCATGATGCCGGAGATGGACGGCTGGGCCACCACGTCGGCCATCAGGCGCATGCCTCAGTTCGCCGACCTGCCGATCATCGCGCTCACCGCCAAGGTCATGCGCGGCGACCGCGAGAAGAGCATCGCCTCCGGCGCCTCCGACTACGTGCCCAAGCCCGTCGACGTGGACCGGCTGCTCGAAAGGCTGCGCGGGTGGCTCAGCCGCGGGCGCTCCAGCGGCGATTCCCCCGAAGGGTCGTGATCGATGCCGGACCGTGCGAAGATCCTGCTGGTCGATGACCGCGAGGAGAACCTGATCGCCCTTGAGGCCATCCTCAGCTCGCTCGACCTGGTGCCTGTGCGCGCCAGGTCCGGCGAGGAGGCGCTCAAGGCGCTGCTCAACACCGAGTTCGCGCTCATCCTGCTCGACGTGCGGATGCCGGGCATGGACGGGTTCGAGACGGCCGCGCACATCAAGCGGCGGGAGCGGACGAAGAACATCCCGATCATCTTCCTCACCGTGGTCGACAGCGCGCCCGACTACGCCTTCCGCGGGTACGCGGCCGGCGCGGTCGACTACCTGACCAAGCCGTTCGACCCGTGGGTGCTGCGCGCCAAGGTGTCGGTGTTCACCGAGCTGTACAACATGAACAAACGGCTGGCCGAGCAGGCGGTGATGCTGCGCGAGCGGGTGGCCGCCGAGCTGCCGCCCGGGGTCGGCGACCAGGCGTCCATCCTGCCCGAGCTGTCGCGACGGCTGACGGCCGCGGAGAACGAGCTGGGGCGGGTCAGGGAGCTGGCGCGCAAGTCCCAGGACCCGACGCTGGCGGTGCCGCTGTCCGACCTCACGGAGCGGCTGGCCCACTTGCGGGCGGGGTTCGACGCACTGTCGTGACCGGGCCTGACGACGACGCCCCGTAGCAGCCTGCGGCAGGAGGCGAACCGCTGCGGGGCGCACTCGCCCTCCGAGCTTCCCGAAGCGGCACCGGCAGGTGCCTGGGGGCGCTCCGTCAGTGCCTGGCGCGCTCCAGGGCGTCCCAGAAGCCGCGTCGCAGCGCGTGCCGTACCTCGTCGTGCAGCAGGAAGTCGATCGGCAGCGACGACCCCTGCAGCAGCCTGGCCTCCAGGTCGGAGGGCATGCGGGGCTTGCGGGCGAGCACGGCCTCCAGCCACAGGGCGGGGGCGTCGCGGGCGACGGACTCGCCGAAGTCGTGCCCCTCGCGGTGCGCGGCCTTGACCGCGTCGGACAGCGTGGTCGCTCCCCCGGTGGCGGCCGGCGGCTGCGGAAGGGAGACCGGGGCGGGCTGCGGACCCGTGTACGCGCCGAGCTGCGACGGCTGGTAGGTGCCGCTGGACGGCGAGGCGAACTGCCCGGTGCTCGGCGACGCGGACTGCTGCGGGATGGGCCCGGTCGCCGGGGCGGGCGGCACCGGCGGCGACGGCTCGGGCTGGTAGTTGGAGTAGCTCGGCAGCGACGCCGGCGCCTGCTGGCCGCGCCCCTGCAAGGGGGTCACGCCGTTGGCGCCGGCCGAGTGGCTGCCGCTGCTCGGCGGGGCGGGCGGGAGCGAGGAGGGCAGCGCCGGCGCGGCGGGCAGCGCGTGGGTGGCGTGGCCGTTGCCGTTGCTGGCCGACTGGTGGTGGCCGTTGCCGTTGGAGACCTCGATGGCGCCGGTGACCAGGCTGACGTACGGGCGCAGGTGGGTGCCGCCCAGCTCGATGAGGTCGTCGCTCTCCTGCGTGAGGCTGCCGGAGAGCGCCCAGCCGCCGTCGGCGGCGACGTGGACGACGGTCACCCTGATGCC
>NZ_JAHKRL010000180.1 GCF_019396405.1 Nonomuraea rhizosphaerae
CGCCCGCTCACGGCCCTCCCGTGAGCGGCCCCTCATCCCCGAACCGCCCCGGAGACGTCCGGGGTCACGCCTGACGCCACTCCGCGACCGTTCCCGGCTCGTGCAGGCACAGGTCAGGGGCCCCTTCCAGAGCCTTCTCCTCGCCTCCGGGCGTGTACGTGACGATCAGCCGCAGCGGCCGCCACGTGGTGTTGAAGGTGGAGTGGTAGGCCCCCATGGGAATGTGGACGCTGTCCCCCTCCTTGATCGCGAACGGCTCCCCGTCGTCCACCATCTGCTCCCCCTCACCGGAGATCACGTAGATGACCTCCTCGGCGCCGGGGTGGTTGTGCCGGGCGTGCCCCTTGCCGGGGTTGACGATGACCTCCCCCAGCGAGCTGCCCGCGCCGGGGATCGCCGACGGGGTGACGAACCACTTGATGGACCCCCAGTCGAAGGCCATCGTGGGCACGGAGTCGGGGCTGACGTGCATGACGTTCTCCTCAGAGTTGCTAGAACGACAGGGACTTGAAGGCTCGTACCTGCTCGGTGATGGCCAGCTCGGTGGGCAGCCGCTCGACCGACGAGGCGCCGAAGAAGCCGACCACGCCCTTGGTGCGCGACAGGACGTAGGCGGCGTCGGACGGCTCGGCGATCGGCCCGCCGTGGCACAGCACGAGGATGTCCGGCCGCACGGAGGCGGCGGCGTCGCGCATCTCCTGCACCCGGCTCACCGCCTCGTCCAGGGTCAGGGCGGTGCCGGCGCCGATGCTGCCCTTGGTGGTCAGCCCGACGTGCGGCACGAGCACGTCGGCGCCCGCCTCGGCCATGGCCCGCGCCTGGTCGGCGTCGAACACGTACGGCGCGGTGACCAGGTCGCGCTCGTGCGCCAGCCGGACCATCTCGACCTCCAGGTCGTAGCCCATGCCGGTCTCCTCCAGGTTCTGGCGGAAGACGCCGTCGTACAGGCCGACGGTGGGGAAGTTCTGGACCCCGGCGAAGCCCATGGCGGCGAGCTGGTCCAGGAAGCGGGGCATCACCCGGAACGGGTCGGTGCCGCACACGCCGGCCAGCACGGGCGTGTCGCGGACCACCGGCAGCACCTCCGAGGCCATCTCGACGACGATCTGGTTCGCGTCGCCGTACGGCAGCAGCCCGGCCAGGGAGCCGCGCCCGGCCATGCGGTAGCGGCCGGAGTTGTAGATGATGATCAGATCGACGCCGCCGGCCTCGGCGCACTTGGCGGACAGGCCGGTCCCGGCGCCCGCCCCGATGACGGGCCGCCCCGCCGCCACGTTCTCGCGCAGTCGCGTCAGTACGTCCTGCCTGTTCACGGTGTGCCTCCGGAGATCAGCTCGTGCAGCCTGTCGGCCATGGCGCGGCCGAAGGACGGGTCGTTGATGTGCGCCTCCACTTCCTCCACCGCCACGCGCGAGCCGCGCAGCCCGTCCACCAGCGCCTCGAAGCAGGCCGTGTCCGCCTTCGGGTCGGCGAACGCCTGGCCGGGAGCGTCCAGCGCGGACACGCCGCCGCGCGGGACGAACAGCGCGGCCGGGCCGCTCGCGTCCCTGAGCTTGGCGGCCACGCGGCGGCCCAGCTCGCCCATCTCGTCCGGCGTGGTGCGCATCAGCGTCACGGTGGGGTTGTGGACGTACAGGAGCCGGTCGGCGAACCGCGGCGGGACGGTGTCGCGCGGCCCGAAGTTGACCATGTCCAGGGCGCCGGGGGCCACCACCTGGGGCACACCGTGCTCGCCCGCCGCGGTCAGCCGCGAGGGGCCGGCCGACAGGACGCCGCCGACCAGGTCGTCGGCCAGCTCGGTGGTGGTCAGGTCGAGCACCCCGGCGAGCATCCCGCTGGCCGCCAGGCTCTCCAGGGCCTTGCCGCCGGAGCCGGTGGCGTGGAAGACGAGCACCTCGTAGCCCAGCTCGCCGAGGCGTTCGCGGGCGGCGTCCACGGCGGGCGTGGTCACGCCGAACATGGACGCGGCGACCAGCGGCCGGTCGTCGCGGATGGCGGTGCTCCTGGCCCTGGCGAGCTGGTGGGCGGCGGCCATGCCGGCCGTGGCCGCCGCGGCGTTGCCGAGGATCACCCGGGAGACGCGGTTGACGCCCGCGATATCGACCACGCTGTACATGAGCGTGACGTCTTTTGCCCCGACATAAGGGGACACGTCCCCGGCCGCCATCGTGGACACGATCAGCTTGGGCAGCCCGATCGGCAGGTCGCGCACGGCCCGGCCGGCGATCGAGGACCCGCCGCTGCCGCCTACGGCCAGCACCGCGTCGGCCCGGCCGTCCGCGTAGAGCTCGGCCAGGATCGCGGCGGCGCCCTCGCCCATGGCGGTGACCGCCGCCCCGCGGTCGCCCGCCTCCCTGAGCGCGCTCAGCGAGGCTCCCGCCGCCTCGGCGACCCGCGTGTTGGAGACGTCGGCGAGCAGTCCGTCGTCCGGATGCTCGCCGGT
>NZ_JAHKRL010000181.1 GCF_019396405.1 Nonomuraea rhizosphaerae
CCGTGGCCCAACCACCTTGTGTGGGGGGAGCGGTCGAAGGTGGGGCTGGCGATTGGGACGAAGTCGTAACAAGGTAGCCGTACCGGAAGGTGCGGCTGGATCACCTCCTTTCTAAGGAGCACACGACCTCTCTCCGCAAGGAGAAGGGGTCCATGTCACGGTCATCAGCGAACGTCTGATGCGTGACGGCTCACTAGTGGAGCACTGGCTACTCAACCAGGCCGTCTGCTACGGGCCTGCCAGTACCGCCCGCCCCTCTTCGGGGGTGTGGGAGTGGGAACGCGGAGCTTGTTCGGCCGGCTGGTTGGACACACTGTTGGGTCCTGAGGAAACGGACATCAAGGCAAGCTCGCCTCTAGCCAGGTGGGCTTGCTGTCTGTTGGGTCCTCGGTACAGGGCCGGTGAGCCATCCCTGCAAGGGGTGGGGAGCTGGTTGCTGTTTGTTGTTTGAGATTTGCATAGTGGACGCGAGCATCTTTGTGGCCAAGTTTTTTAGGGCACACGGTGGATGCCTTGGCATCAGGAGCCGATGAAGGACGTGGGAGGCTGCGTTAAGC
>NZ_JAHKRL010000182.1 GCF_019396405.1 Nonomuraea rhizosphaerae
GAAAGCGGCGAAGGTCGCGCGCGGACCCGCCACGCCGTCGTCGATGAGCGCCTTGACGCCCGCCACCAGCCCCGGGTCCTCCGCCATCAGCGCCTGGGCCCGGAGGATCTCCCTCGCCTCGCCGCCCGCCCGGCGGCCGCGGGCCTCCAGCTCGCCCGCCACCTGCCGCAGCGCCGCCACCGCGCGGTCCTTCTCCCGCTCGGCGTCACCGGAGTGGGCGGCGTCCTCGGCGGGTTCGGGAACCCCGCCGGACAGCACGTACGCGGGCCCCAGCCCGACGCCCGGACTGACCCCCACTCCCCGCAGGCTCACCGCGTCCCCCGCAAGCTCACCACGCCCCCCGCAAGCTCACGATGCCCCCGTCAGGCTCACGGCGCTCCGGCGATCGCCGCCAGTTCGTCGAGCACCTCGTCGGCGCCGTCGCCCTCGGCCCTGATCACGATGTCCTCGCCCTGGCGCACGTCCAGCCCCATGATCTGCAGAATGCTCTTGCCGTTGGCCGTCGTGCCCCCGGAGGCCCTGCACACGGTGATGTCCATCGGCGCCTCGGCCGCCCTCCGGACGAACGTCGCCGCCGGGCGGGCGTGCAGCCCCACTTCGGCCCCCACGGTGACCTTGCGTTCGGACATGTACTCCTCCTCCTGCCCCGGTCCGGACCACCCGGACCGGGGTCTCATTCCCACTGGAAAAGCTCGTCCCCGGCATGTACGCCCCCGACGACGGCGCCCGTCACCGACTCCTGCGCCGCGTCCAGCGCGATCACCGGGCAGACCGGCGAACGTCCGCCCGCCTCGATCGCGGCCGGGTCCCAGGCGACCACGGGCTGCCCCGCGCTCACCCGGTCGCCCTCGGCCGCGAGCAGCTGGAATCCCCTCCCCTTGAGCTGGACGGTGTCGATGCCCAGATGCACCAGTACGCCCCTCCCGTCGTCCCCCACGATGACGTACGCATGCGGATGCAGTTTCATGATTTTTCCGGATATTGGGGCAACTGCCTTCCCGGGTTCCCGCGCCGGATCGATGGCCGTTCCCGGCCCCACCATGCCTGCCGAGAACACCGGGTCGGGCACGCTGGACAGCGGCACGGCCACCCCCTCGACCGGGGCGAGAACAGTCTTCATGGTCTCGCCCTCTAGCCGATGATGTCCTCGATGTCGCTGGCGATCGTGTCGGCCTCCGGCCCGACGACGACCTGCACCACGTTGCCGGCGGCCATCACGCCGTGGACGCCCGCCGCCTTGAGCGCCGCCTGGTCCACCTTGGAGACGTCGTGCACCTCCGTCCGCAGCCGGGTGATGCAGGGCTCGATGTCGATGATGTTTGCCGCACCGCCGAGCCCCGCGATGATCGCGTTGACATCAGCCGCCATCCGTCCTCCTCGTAGCTCTGTGACCAGGCTAGACGCCAGTCCGATCGGGCCCGCGCGGCGCGCCGGGCCTCAGTCGGTCTGGGTGACCTTGTTGAGCCCGCGCGGCGCGTCGGGGTCGATGCCAAGCCTCCGGGCCAGCGCCTCGGTGAGCAACTGCCCAGGAACGATGAGTCCCATCGGCGCGACCCACTCGGGCAGGTCGGGCCCGTTGAGCGCGGCCGTGCCCGCGCGGGCCAGCGCCTGGCCGCCGCCGATGGTGAAGGCCGCGGCCCCGGCGGCCACGACCCGCTCGGCCAGCGCCACGGTGCCCTGGAGCGTCGGGCTGTTCTCGGCCGCGACCAGCAGCGCGGGGGTGTCGGCGTCGACCACGGCGATGGGGCCGTGCAGCAGGTCCGCGTACGACAGGCCCATGGCGTGCAGGTAGCACGCCTCCTTGAGCTTGAGCGCCGTCTCCAGCGCGGTCGAGAACGCCAGCCCGCGCGCCGAGACCACCGCCCCCGGCTTGTCGGCCAGCCCCTCGACGACCGCCTCGATGTCACCGGGCTCGGCGATCAGCTTCTCCACCGCCTCGGGAACCCGCTGCAGGTCGTCGGCGTCCACGTCGGCGCCCAGGCCGAGCGCGAGCACGGCCAGCGCGGCGAGCTGCGTGGTGTAGGTCTTGGTGGCCGGCACGGCCTTCTCCTCGCCGGCCACGGTGCACAGCGCCAGGTCGGCCGCCTGCGCGAGCGGGCTGTCCGCACCGCCGTTGGTGACGCCGACCGTGGCGGCGCCGCAGTCCTTTGCCCACGCCAGCGTCTCGACGATCTCCTCGGTCCGCCCCGACTGCGAGATGGCGACGGCGAGCACGCCGTCGAGGTCCAGCTTGCGCTTGTACGTCGTCGCCACGGACGGCGCGGCCAGCGCGGCCAGCCGCCCAGCGCGCGACTCGACCAGATAGCGGCCGTAGACTGCGGCGTTGTCGGAGGTGCCACGCGCGATGAACAGCAGCTGGCGAGTACGCTCACCCAGCGCCTTCACCTCGCCCACCCTGGGGAGAAGGGAGTCGAGTGTGGCCCGCAGCGCCTCGGGTTGCTCGGCGATCTCGCCGTGCATCTTGGTGGTCATCATCCCTCAAATCGTTACCGGCCAGACTTGACCCTGTTTCCTGGCATGTGGTCTAGTCCGGACTAGACCAGTACGAACCATAGCCCATCGCCCAGGTCAGATCGAGGGGAGGATCCGTGGCGCACATCGATCCGGACAGCCCGGTGCCCAAGTACTTCCAGCTACGCGAGATCCTGCTGGACCTCATCGACAGCGACGAACTGAGCATCGGCGCCGCCATCCCGTCCGAACGGGAGCTCTGCCAGCGCTTCGGCCTGTCCAGGATGACCGTGCGGCAGGCCGTCGACCACCTGGTCTCCGAGGGTCGCCTGCACCGGGTGCCCGGCAAGGGCACGTTCGTGGCCCGGCCCAAGATCGAGCTGGCGCTGCAGCTCACCTCGTTCAGCGACGACATGCGGGCGCGCGGCATGGTGCCCGGCTCGCGCGACGTCGACAGGCGGATCGTGCGGGCCAGCGCCCACCTGGCCAAGGAGCTGGGCATCCAGCCGGGCGAGGAGGTGCACTTCATCGAGCGGCTGCGCACCGCCGACGGCGAGCCGCTGTCGATCGAGCGCGCGCACATCCCGGTCAAGCTCGCCCCCGACCTGGGCGAGCAGGATCTGTCCGACAAATCCCTCTACAACCTGCTGGAGCGCAAGTACGGGCTGGTCATGGACGCCGGCGAGCTGACCATCGACGGCGGCATCGCCGATCCGAGCGACGCCGACCTCCTGAAGCTCCCCCGGGGCGGAGCCGTACTACTGTTGCAGCGCAGATCCTTCTCCGGCGGTGTCTGCGCGGAGCTGGGCGTGTCCACCTATCGCGCGGACCGCTACCAGTTGCGGACACTTCTCGAAATGCCCGCCAGACGGGGCTGAGGGCCCGACCCGGAGGAACGCCCGGTGAACGAGACCACCGCCGCCCGCCCCTCGCCGTTCTCACGCGTGATGAGTGTGCTCCAGCGGCTGGGCCGCTCGCTCATGCTGCCCATCGCCGCCCTGCCGGCGGCGGCGCTGCTGCTCCGGTTCGGCCAGCCCGACATGCTGGGCTCCAACGGCGCCGAGCCGGGCGGCCTGGCGGACGTGTCCGGGTTCGCCTGGATGAACCAGGTGGCCGAGGTGCTGGCCGCGGCCGGGGCGGCGCTGTTCGAGAACCTGCCGCTGCTGTTCGCGGTGGGCGTGGCGATCGGGTTCGCGCGCAAGTCCGACGGCTCGACCGCACTGGCCGCCGTGGTCGGCTACCTGGTCTTCGACCGGGTCACCAAGGTGATGTTCTTCGGCTCGGGCATCCGCGACACGGTCATGCTCCGGCAGGCCGAGCCCGAGGGCGGCATCAAGGAGATCATCAACTACGGCATGCAGAACCCCACCAAGGTGCTCGGCGGCATCATGATCGGCCTGGTGGCGGCCATGCTCTGGCAGCGGTTCCACCGGATCAAGCTGCCGTCGTGGCTGGCGTTCTTCGGCGGGCGCAGGTTCGTGCCGATCATCACCTCGATCGTGGCGCTGCTGCTCGGGGTGCTCATCGGCTGGGTGTGGCCGCTGCTCGGCGAGTGGATCGAGCACGCGGGCGAGGCCCTGACCACGATCGGCCCGCTCGGCACCGGCATCTACGGCCTGATCAACCGGCTGCTCATCCCCTTCGGCCTGCACCACTTCGTCAACTCGATCGTCTGGTACGTGGTGCCGCAGTGCGAGGTCGGCGGCCGGGTCCTCGGCGGCGACTGGAACTGCTACTTCGGCGGCGCCCCGCACTCGGGCCAGTTCATGGCCGGTTTCTTCCCCATCATGATGTTCGCCCTCCCGGCGGCGGCGCTGGCGATGTGGCGGGCGGCGCCCAAGCACCGCAGGGCGGCCGTCGGCGGCATCATGCTCTCGGCGGGTCTGGCGTCTTTTGTCACCGGCATCACGGAGCCGATCGAGTTCGCGTTCATCTTCGTCGCCCCCGTCCTGCTGGCCGTGCACGCCGTCCTCACCGGCCTGGCCATGGCCCTGACCACGCTCATCGGCGGGCAGCTCGGCTTCGGCTTCTCGGCCGGGCTGCTGGACATGCTGCTGAACGCCAGCAAGTCGAACACCCACAACCTGCCCGGCATCCTGCTGCTGGGGGTGATTTATGGCGTGGTCTATTACGTGGTGTTCAGCTTCCTGATCCGCAGATTCAACATCATGACCCCCGGCAGAGAACCGGAGCCGGATCCGGACGCCGGCGAAACATGACACCAGTAATTAAGGACGACCAACCGGATTCGCGCCCATTCATTCAGGTGCGATCCTCAGCCGTAATAGCGTCCAGTGCTGCTACCAGCCGCTCCAACTCGTGGTGATCTTGTTCGTCAATCGCCGCAAACAGCGCCGATCCACGGGAAAGTTGGCGGCCGATGTATCTGGGGGCCGGGCCGGAAACTCTTTGTAGTGTTCCTCTCCTCCTATGACATTGGAGCGCCCATGTCATCACTTCCGCACGCCGCCGGCCCGCTGATCTGGGGCCCGCCCGGGGCGATCCCCGACGACCGCAGGCTGCGGTCGCTGGGCCAGGCGCTCGCCGAGGTGCTCACGGGGCGGCGGGGGGGC
>NZ_JAHKRL010000183.1 GCF_019396405.1 Nonomuraea rhizosphaerae
GGCGCAGGACGCGGGGGAAGGCGAAGCCGTTCTCGACCGGCTCGAAGTAGGTGTCGCGCAGGTCCAGGGGCAGGTCGCCGAGCTGCCGCTCGGTGTAGACGCCGGTCCTGGCCACCTGCAGCGCCTTCTCGTCGAGATCGGTGCCGTAGATCTTCACCCGCTCCCGGAAGCGGTCCATGCCGAGCTCCTCGGCCAGCACCATCGCCACCGTGTACGCCTCTTCGCCCGTCGCGCAGCCCGCACTCCACACCCGGATCGCCTTGGTCGCGTTCTTGCTGCTGAGCAGCGTGGGGATCACCGTCTCCCGCAGCGCCTGCCAGGCGGCCGAATCACGCAGGAAGCTGGTCACGTTGATCAGCAGGCTGTCGAAAAGTCGCGTGAATTCCTCCGGCTCCAGCTCGAGGAAATCGCGGTATTCGCTGAAGTCGCGTAGCTTGAGCGCCTCCAGGCGCCGGCCGATCCGGCGCATGAGCGTCGTGCGCTTGTATCCCGTGAAATCGAACCCGCGTGTCTCCTTGAGCAGGAGGAGGAGGTCATCGAAATCATGCTCTTCCTCTGTCGTCACAGACGGTAGATTACGCCGAGTCGGGCTGCTCAGGACGACAGCAGGTTGTCACCGTCGTTGCCGATTCGCGATTGCAACCCGCGAATGGTGCGCAATGCCTCACGTGTCCGGTTCGCCTCCTCGTGGTAGCGGGCCCAGGTGTTGCGCTGGCCCCGCTCCCCGGCCTGCTCCAGCATCCGCTCCAGCATCCGGACGCGCTCCTCCAGCCGCTGGATGGCCACCCACAACGCCTGCTCCACGGCGTCCGACTGGGCCTCGATCATGCTGTCGTGCGACCACGCGTGACCGACCCTGCACACGTAGCGGGAGATCCTGTCGCTGTGCTGCTCGAACAGCGGGCCGTTGCACTGCGGGCAGGTCAGGCCGAGGAGCTGCCCGTTCGGATCGTCCATGATCGGCGCGTGCCGCAGGACCTGGGCGACCTCCCACTCCGTGCCGTCGTCGTCCACCCTCTCCTCCGCGGTGACAGGGGTACGGGTCTGCGCGGTGATCCAGTGCGCGAGCCCGCGCGCGGGAAGCGACACGGCGTTCGGCACGGCGGCGAGGGCGGCGGCCGGCATACCGGGGAAGGCGCACTCGGCGACGTCCTGGACCGCGATCGCGCCTCCCTGCCGGCGCACCGCCTCGCAGCCCTTGGCGCCGTCGTCGAGCGTGCCGCTCAGCACCACCGCCGACACACGAGGCCCGGCGTCGAGGGCCGCGCTCATGAACAGCGGGTCGGCGGCCGGCCGATGCCCGTTGTGCTGCGGGCCGCGCGACAGCCGGGTTCTGCCCTCGTGCAGCAGCAGGTGGTGGTCGGGCTGCGCGACGTAGACGCGGCCGTACTGGGTCTGCTCCTGGTCCTCGGCCGGCGCCGCCTTGAGCGGCCCGGCCCTGTCCAGGATGTTGGCCAGCACGCTGGTGCCGCGCGGCGACACGTGCAGAACCACCATCACGCTGGCGGGAAGGTCGCCGGGAAGCTCGCTGAGCATGGTGCGCAGGGGCTCCACCCCGCCCGCCGAGGCGGCGATCACGACAACGTCCCGCCCTGCTGTCCTCACCCCCGTTCTCCTCTCCAGAAACGGGCGGATCATGCGTGGAGCACTCAGCCGGGGGCGTTTCTCACGGTCTGAGTGATGGTGGCCAGCGCCTGGTTGGCCTTGGCGACGGTGGCGCGGACGGTCGAGATGGTGGCGTAACAGCGCGCCCGGGTCTCGAACAGCTCCTGCCGCGCCCGGTCGGAGCGCCGGATCCGCTGCTCCAGCGCCTCCACCTGCCAGCGGGCCTCCTCACGCAACGCGCGGGAGCGGGCCATGGCCCGGTACGGGCGGCCCGGCGACGCGGCGGGCTCGTCCCCGTCGGCCCGGGCGGGCGGGGCCGGCGGCGGGCTCACCAGGTGGAGGTGATCGGAGCGCTGCCGGGCGCGCGTGGCCTGGCGCGGGGCCTGGCGCAGGGACTGACGGGGCGCTTGACCACGGGGGACCCGGCGCAGGCGGGGCAGGTGCCGCCGCTCCGGGTTCGGCGGCTCGTCGTCGGCGATGCCCACCTCGGCCAGGGCCTCCCGCATGGTGTCGTACATCGCCATGGGCGCGCGGGAGTGCTCGGTCACCAGCCCGATCAGGCGGCACAGCGCCGGCCCCGCCTCGGCGACGGCCAGGCCGCCGCCCTTGGCGTACAGGGCCTTGTGCGCGGCGGCGAGGTGATCCAGGCCGGTCAGGTCGCAGAACCACAGGTCTCCCGCCGCCACGATCACATGGATGATCGGCGACTCGGCCAGCGGCCCCAGGGTGGCGGCCAGAACGGGCGCCGTGGTGGTGTCCAGCTCACCCGTCAGGGTGATCACCACGGTGGTGTCGGAAACTGTCGTCAAGCGCACCGACAGGAACATGTCTGATCCCTCCATCGGCCGCGAAGGCTTTCATCCTCAGAGCGAACCATCTCCTGCCCATCCTGCTCCCCCGCCGGGCAAAGAGCCAGGGTGTCACTCACTTCGGCGCCCTGCCGGTGAGATCCATGACGTCCCCCGCGTTGCCGACGACGGCCAGCGCGACGTGCGACAGCTTGCGCCGGTGACGGCGGGCGTAGTCGCGCAGCTCGGCGAAGGCCTCCTCGACGCTCAGCCCGCGGCTCTCCGCCAGCACCCCCTTGGCCTGCTCGATGGCGATCCGGCTGTGCGAGGCCACCTGAAGCTCCTGCACGAGGAGCTCGCGCCGGTCCCCGGCACGGTGCCCGAGCAGCCCGATCGCGGCGTGACAGGCCAGCGTCCGGCCCAGCCGCCGGTCGGCGTCGCTCAGCTCGCGGGCCTGCCCGGTGAACAGGTTGAGCGCGCCCACGACCTCGTTCCCCAGCCGCATCGGCAGGCCGTGCGCGCCCCGGTAGCCGGCCTCGGCCGCGGGGCCGGTGAACGAGGGCCAGCGGTCCGGCGTACGGGCCAGCTCGGCGCAGGAGACCGGCTCCCCGGTGGCGAAGGTGTCGAAGCACGGCCCCTGGGCCTGCTGGATCTGCAGCACCTCCAGCACCCGGGCCTGCTCCGTGGAGGCGGCGACGAGCTGCGGCCGCCCGCGCCCGTTGTCGACCAGCACGCCGGCCGCGGCGACGCCCAGCAGGGCGACGCAGTGGCCGGTGAGGCGCTGCAGGTAGTCGATGACGTCGAAGTCGTCGGCGAGGACGTCGGCCAGATCGGCGAAGGCGCCGGCGATCCGCTCCTCCCTCGTCGCTGATGGCTCGGCCATGGTCAGCACTCCTGGTCGGGATCGCCGGAGGGATCGCCGCCGGGGTCGCCGCTGGGGTCGCCGGGGGCGAGGCGGAGCCGGCGGCCCACCACGTCCCTGGCCACCTCCTCCAGCGGGCGAAGGCGGGTGAGGGCGTGCTCGCGCAGCGCGGCCAGCGCCTGGCCCGGTCCGACGTCCCGCTGGACGCAGACCATCCCGATGGCCTGGTGGACCTCGGCCCCCGCCGCGCCGAGGCCGCCGCGGCTCCACGTCCCGGCTGACGGGCCGGTCAGCGGGCCGGTCTGCGAGCGGGGCAGCCGGTGAGCGGGGCGGCAGAGGACGAGCTCGATCGTGAGGTCCGCGACGAGCAGCGCGTCGGTGAGCTGGGCGTCGCTCAGCGGGCCGGGCGTCGTCCGGCAGAGCGACAGCACGCCCGCCGAGATCGCCCCGCTGCGCAGCGGGAACGCGAACACCGCCCGCGCCCCCTCGCCCAGCGCCGCCGGCCCGTAGCGCGGCCAGCGCATCATGACGCGAGTGGTGCCGAGTTCGGGGACCAGCACCGGGCAGCCCAGCTCCCAGGCATCCGGGCACGGCCCCTCGGCCGGTGCGAGCCCCAGCGCGCCGAGCCGCTCGGCGAGCCGCCCGGCCGCGTGGGCGGCCACCTCCCCGGAGCCGTCCACCGGCCGCACCGCGGCCCCGGAGACACGCGGCACGGAGGTCCCAGAGGCGCGCGGCGCCGAGGTCCCGGCGAGGCACGACACCGAGGCCCCGGAGACGCGCAACGCGGTCACGCAGACCTCGCAGACGTCGGCCGCGGTCACCGGGCCGCCCCTGGCGGCGGCGTGGCCGGTGAGCAGCGCGACCAGGCTCGCCGCACGCTCCTGACCTTGCGCCTGCCGGGTCACGGCGGCCTCCTGACGGCCACCTCCATGTGACCTGGCCCCCATCATCGCGACGTTCCGCCCGGGGCGCCACCCTGCGCCGGGTTCCGGCTATGTAGCGCGTTTGCGCTGTATCAGGGCAAGTCGATGGGGTAGAAGGGGCGGTATGTTGGAGTACCTCCAGTCACGCATCAGCGAGGCGCGGGAGCGCGCCGCGCGGGCCCGCGAGCGAGCCCTCCGCGCGGGGGCGAGAGCGGCCCAGGCGGAGCAACGCCGTTGTGAGCTGGCGGCGGCGGACTCCGGGCAGGGCTCCACCCCGCAGCAGGCGCAAGCGGCCACCGAACGCTTCGAGCAGGCCCGGCGCGACGCCGAGCGGGCGGCCGCCGACTCCAGGGCCGGCCATCTCCACGCCGCGCTCACCCACCGCCGCAGCGCCCTGGTGCACGACAGCCTCGCCGACGCGGGCATCGGCGACGTCGAGCAGCACCGGCGCTCGGCCCAGACACAACGTGACGCCGCCCGGCAGGAGGAGCGCCAGGGCTAGCGTCCGTCAGGATCGCGGCGGATCGCGACGATCGCCACGTCGTCCTCGCGCGTCCCGAACGTGGCCAGCAGCCGGTCGCAGAACTCCTCCAGGTCGTCCTCGACCGTCTCGGCCACCTGCCTGGCCTGCTCCAGGCTGATGTCGAGCAGGATGTCGCGGTCCTCCACCAGCCCGTCGGTGAACAGCAGCATCGTCGCGCCGGGCGGCAGCACGAGGCGCTCCACCGTGTAGTCCTCGGCGGCCACGCCCAGCAGCAGGTTGCCCAGGCCGAGGTAGCGCCCGTCGGGGCCGGCCAGCAACGGCGGGATGTGCCCGGCGTTGGCCAGCTCCACCTCGCCGGTCGTCCCGTCGGCGAGCAGCAGGCAGACGGTCGCCGTCATGCCGGGGTGATAACGCCGCAGCACCTTGTTGAGCAGGTCCATGGACGCGCTCAGGTCCACCGAGTCGATCAGCGAGGCGCGCAGCGCGTGGCGCAGCTCGGCCATGATCGTCGCGGCCTGCAGCGAGTGGCCGGCCACGTCGCCGATCGCCACCAGCGCCCGGTCGCCGATCCGCAGCACCTCGTAGAAGTCGCCGCCGACCTCGACGTTGTCCACGGCGGGCTGGTAACGGTACGACACCGTCAGCCCCGGAACGTCGGGGATGCGCGTCGGCAGCAGGCTGCGCTGGAGGGTGAGCGAGATCGCGTGCTCCTCGGTGTAGACGCGCAGCGCGTCCACCGCCAGCGCCAGCTCCTGGCCGAGCTGGCGCAGCACGTTCGTCTCGTCGACGTCCAGCGGCGGGTCGGCCTCCAGCCCCAGGTAGACGGGCAGGCGGCCCTTCTTGATGCGGCACAGCACCCCGGTGACGGGCGCCTGGATCTGCGCGTCGTTGACGACGGTGTGCCATTCGTCGGCCGTCATGGTGAAGACCTGGGCCCCGGCCGTGTCGCCCAGGGTGAGCTCGCTGATCCGGTCCAGCGCCTTGGGGGAGGCGGCCCGGTTGCCGGCCGTCTCGCCGGGCCTGGCGCGGAAGCGGCGCATCCGGCCGTCGGGCGGCAGCGCGAGCGCGCCCGCGTGGCGGCCCAGGATGTCGACCGTGCCCTCGACGGTCACCGCGAGCAGCCGGTCGAAGGAGTCGGCCGCGTTCATCCTCAGCGTCACGTCGGCCAGCTTGGCCAGCCGCTCGGCCATCACCTCGGCGTGCCGCCGGGCGCGGTAGTAGCGCAGCGTCGCCTCGACCGTCGCGGCGAACTCGGCCGGCTCGATCGGCTCCGACAGGTAGGCGTCGGCGCCGCGTTCGAGCCCCTCGGTACGGTCGGCGGAGGTGATGGCGTTGCCCGACACCTGGATCACCGGGATGGAGGCCGTGGCCGGGTCGGCCTTGATCCGCTCGCACACCTCGAACCCGGGCAGGTCCGGCAGCCGCACGTCGAGCACGACCAGGTCGGGGCGGCTGACGGTGAGCATGGACAGCGCCTCCTCGCCGCCGCTCGCCTCGATGACGGTGTGGCCGGCCCGGCGCAGCCAGCTCGACAGGATGTAGCGCTTGGTGGGGGTGTCGTCGACCACCAGCACCGTCGCCGCCGGGTTCGCCGGCCTGGCCAGGGACTCAGCCACGAGCCGCCCCCACCGCGTCGCGGACGGCCTGCAGGAGCTGGTCGCGGCGCAGCCCCTGCTTGGGCAGCACCGGGTGGCCGGGGGGCGCCGTGTCGGGGCGCACCGTCACCACGACGACGCCGACCTGTCTCAGCGCCTGCTCGTCGGACATGCGCTGGAGCAGCGCGTTGCCGTCCAGCCGGGGCATCAGCATGTCCAGGAGGATCACGTCCGGCGGGCGCTCGGTCATCATCTCCAGCGCGGCGGCCCCGTCGGCGGCCTCGTCCACCTCGACGGCGAACCCGTACAGCATCCTGCGGATGGAGGCGCGGAACGCGTCGTCGTCGTCGGCCACCAGCACCCGCGCCACCTCGGGCGTGCCGTCGTGGTGCG
>NZ_JAHKRL010000184.1 GCF_019396405.1 Nonomuraea rhizosphaerae
TTTCACTTCTGATTCGTGGGAAATGCCGGCCTGACAGAAAGGTCCTCGCGACGCTGGTCGGAGCGTGGCCGGAGTGGGCGCTGGCGCTGATGGGCGTGGCGGCCGCCGGGGTCGCCGCGTGGCGCGTCAGGCGCGCGCGCCGGACGGCTTCACGACCGATGGGGAACGACTGATCATGGAGTCTCTTGGCCGGGTGCTCATCGTCATCCCGACTTACAACGAGCGTGACAACCTGCCCATGATCACCGCAAGGGTGCGGGCGGCGCTGCCCGGCGCCGACGTGCTGGTGGTCGACGACAACAGCCCCGACGGCACCGGCGAGGTCGCCGACGGCATCGCGGCCGGGGACGAGCGCGTCCACGTGCTGCACCGCGAGGGCAAGGAGGGGCTGGGCGCCGCCTACATCCACGCCTTCCGCTGGGGCCTGGACGAGGGCTACAACGTGCTGGTCGAGATGGACGCCGACGGCTCGCACCAGCCCGAGGAACTGCACAAGCTGCTGGAGGCGATCGACGACGGCGCCGACCTGTCGATCGGGTCGCGCTGGGTGCCCGGCGGCAGGGTCGTCAACTGGCCCTTCGCCCGCGTGCTGCTGTCCAGGGGCGCCAACATCTACACGCGGCTCATGCTCGGCATGCCCGTGCGCGACGCCACCGCCGGGTTCCGCGCCTACCGCGCCTCCACGCTGGAGAAGATCGGGCTGGCCGACGTCGAGTCCCAGGGCTACTGCTTCCAGGTCGACCTCACCCTGCGCACGAACAGGCACGGGCTGCGGGTGGTCGAGGTGCCGATCACGTTCGTGGAGCGGACCGTCGGCACCAGCAAGATGAGCAGCCGCGTGATGGCCGAGTCGTTCTGGCGGGTCGCGGTCTGGGGTCTGCAGGGGCTGCCCGCCCGGCTGCGCGGCCGGCGCGACTGAACGCCGCGGACGGTGTGACCGAACGCCGCGCGCCCGGCGCGACCGAACCTGAGGCCGTCCTCAGGCCGCCCTCGGGCCGTGCGGAACGCTCGCGGCGCGCGGGGCGTTGACTTCTTCAGGAGCACGTTCCTCGTGGACGTGCCTCCGCGTAGGTGTGTCGCGCGACGTGTGCGGAATGGGGAAGACGATGCGACTCCTGCTTTTCCTGGCCTTCCTGGTCGTGCCGGTGATGGAGATCTGGCTGCTGATCCAGGTGGGCTCGGTCATCGGCGGCTGGACCACCGTGGCCCTGCTCATCGCCGACAGCCTGCTGGGCGCCTGGCTGGTACGCCGTGAGGGGCGCAGGGCCTGGAAGGCGCTCCAGGAGGCGCTGCAGTCCGGCCGGATGCCCGACAAGGAGCTGGCCGACGGCGGCCTGATCCTGGTGGGCGGGACACTTCTGCTGACGCCGGGGTTCATCAGCGACATCGCCGGGTTCCTGTGCCTGCTGCCGGTCACCCGGCCGATGATGCGGCGGCTCGGGTCGTGGTTCTTCGAGCGCCGGGTCAGGCGGCTGGCGGCGTCCTCGCCGTACGCGAACCTCTTCCCGGCGGCGGGCGGCCCGCAGAGCCCCGGGCGGAGCCCCGGACAGGGCGCTCAGCAGAGCGGCGGCGGCAGGGTGGTGCACGGTGAGGTGATCAAGGAGGACCGCGAGCCGTCGTCCTGACGGCCGGCCCTCCTTACGGCGACGAAAAGCCCCCGAGCGTGAGAACGCT
>NZ_JAHKRL010000185.1 GCF_019396405.1 Nonomuraea rhizosphaerae
CGCCCGCACCCGGGCGACGGCCTCGCGGAAGGTGGGCGCCCCCGACAGGTCCACGCGCAGCGGCACCGCGTTGACGAACATGCCGATGACCGGCTCGGTCTCGGGCAGCAGCCGTCCCGCGATCGGCGTGCCCACCAGGATGTCGTCGATCCCGGACCAGCGCGACAGCACGGCCGCGTACGCGGTGAGCATCACCGTGAACAACGTCGCGTTGAGGTCCTTGGCCAGCCGCTCCACGCTCGCCGACAGCTCGGGGGAGTAGGCGCCGAGCCGCATCTCGCCCCGGTACGTACGCCGGGCCGGGCGCGGCCGGTCACCCGGCAGGGCGAGGTCGGCGGGCACCCCGGCCAGGCGTTCGCGCCAGTGCGCCAGCTCGGTCTCCAGGAACTCGCCGGACAGCCTGCCGCGCTGCCACACGGCGAAGTCGGCGAACTGGATCGGCAGGTCGGGCAGCTTCGGCTCACGGCCCTCGCCGAGCGCGTCGTAGCACTCCTCCACCTCGTTCGTGAAGATCATGGAGGAGACGCCGTCGAAGACCGTGTGGTCGAAGACGATGATCATCCGCAGGTCGTCCTCGGCCAGCTTGACGTGCCTGGCGCGGAACAGCGGCGCCCGCTCCATGTCGAAGGGCAGGACCGCGTCCGCCCTGGCCAGACGGGTGAACTCGGCCTCGGCGCCGTCCCGTGGCAGGTGGGTCAGGTCCGTCCGCGTCAGCGTCGCGGGCGGCGCGCCGGGGCTGACGATCTGCACCACCTGCCCGTCCCGGAACTCGAACGTGGTGCGCAACGCCTCGTGGCGCCGCACCACCAGGTCGATCGCCCGCTCCAGCCGGCGCGGGTCCACCGGCTGCCTGGCCGCCATCGGCATGCGCATGCCGATGTTGTAGACGGCGAGGTCGGGCTCGAAGCGCGAGAGGAACCACATCCGCTCCTGGCCGGAGGAGGCGGGGAAGGCATCACTCACCGTCCATCGCCTCTCGCAGGCTCTTCGGGCGCATGTCGGTCCACACCCGCTCGATGTGTTCCAGGCATTCGTCCTTGGTGCCGGAGAAGCCGGCGTCGTACCAGCCGGAGGGGTTGTCCCGGCCGTCCGGCCAGATGGAGTACTGCTCCTCGTCGTTGCGGACGACCTTGGTGTCTGTGCTCACGCGGAACTCCGGGGGAGGCGGGGGATGGTCTGGGCGGGGGATCCGGCGGTGGGTTCAGCGGTGGGTCCGGGAGTCGGTGCCGCGGCGGCCTCGACCAGGGCCGCGACCTGGGCCACGGTCGGCTCCTCGAAGAGGCTGCGCATCGGCAGCCGCACTCCCAGCTCCTTGCGGATGAGGGCGATGAGCTGGACCGCGATGAGCGAGTTGCCGCCCAGCTCGAAGAAGTCGTCGTCGACGCCGATGTGGTCGCCGCCGAGCACCTCGCCCCACAGGCGGGCGATCGTGGCCTCGGCCTTGTTGCGCGGGGCGAGGTACCCCTCGGCGGGCGCCCTGTCCGGCCGGTCGGTGACCGCCGCCGGATCCAGCTCGGTCTCGACGGTCTCCTGGGTCAGCGAGCCGACGCCGGCGACCAGCTCGGCCACCGTGCCGGCCGCCACCACGACCTGCGGGCCGAGCGGCGCGGCCAGCAGCCGGCGCAGCGAGACGGCGCCGTCGGCCGGCCTGATGCCGATCTCGTCGTCGGCCGTCCCGCCGGTCATCGCGCCGGTCGCCGCCGGGGCGGCGCGCTGGGAGTCGGCGTCGGCGACCACCCCGCCCACCACGGCCTCGGTGTCGATCCTGCGCAGGACGTAGTCGGAGATCTGCACCAGCACCGTGCCGTCGGGCGCGATCAGCGTCACGTCGACGACCAGCACCTCGTCGGTGTCGGTGCTGGTGAAGCGCAGATGGCTCCAGAACGCGTCGGGCAGGCTCCCGCGCACGGTGATGCGGCCGTAGCCGAGCGGCAGGTAGTGGCCGTCGACCTGGTTCCAGCTGAAGGTGGTGGCGGCGTCGAGCAGGGCCGGGTGCAGCCCCCAGCGGTCGAGGTCGACCATCAGCACGTCGTTGGCCTCGAACAGGCCGAGCGCCTCCTGCGGGCCGGTGTGCGTGGCCGTCAGGGTCCTGCTCCAGTGCTCGCCCAGCGTGAGCAGGCCCGACAGCGGGACACCGCCCTGGTCGTCGGCCGAGGGCACGCAGCGGTCCATGATCGCGCGCAGGTCCACGCGGTCGGCCGGCGGCGGGTCCACCTTGGCCGCCACGCCTCTGGCATGTGTACGGTGCGACCCGCCGATGACGCTCTGCACCTGGAACTCCGCGCCGTCGGCCTCCGGCGTGAAGGTCACCCGCACCTCGGCGCTCGCCCCGTCGGCCACCGACAGCGGTTCGACGAACACCACGTCACGCAGCTCGACGAACCCGCCGCCGGGCAGCACCGTCTCGGCGGCCGTCCTGGCCAGCTCCAGGTGGCCGGTGCCCGGCAGCACCGGCACGCCGGCGATGCGGTGCTCCTCCAGCACCCAGTGCGTGTCCGGCGAGAGCGTGCCGCTGCACCAGTCGAGCCCGCTGCCCGCCTCGCCGTCGTGCCGCGCGTCGAGGATCGGGTGGTCGATCGCCCTGATCCGGTCGCCGCGCTGCAACGCCACGAACCCGGCCGGCGCCACGGTCTCCGCCGCCATGCCGACTTCCAGCCACTTGCCCCAGTTGACGCTGACGACCTGGGCCGCGTTCCAGCCGCGCCCGGCGCGGGCGTGCGCGTCGAGGAAGTTGTTGGCCGCGCAGTAGTCGATCTGCCCGAACCCGCCGGCCACCGCGGTGATCGACGAGCAGAGCACCACGGCCTCCAGTTCCAGGTCGCCGAAGGCATCCTGGAGCGCCAGCGTGCCGAGCACCTTGGGGCGGAGCACGGCCTCGGCCGCCTCCCTCTCCTTGATCTGGGCCATGCCGCCGCCGGGCAGGCCGGCCGCGTGCACGAGGACGTCCACCCGGCCGAAGGCGGCCAGCGTCTCGTCCCTGACCCGGCGCATGTCCGCCGGGTCGGTCACGTCGGCGGCCAGGGTCAGCACCCGCGCCCCGGCGGCCTCCATGCGGCCGATCGCCTCGACGGCGCGCGCCTCACGGGCCGACCGCGAAGTGCCACCGGGCAGGCCGCTCCTCGACAGCAGGACGAGGTTGACGCGAGCGCGCGCCGCCAGGTCCTCGGCCAGCGAGATGCCGATGCCGCCCAGACCGCCGGTGATCACGTACACCTGGCCGTCGCGCGGCTCACCCGGCTCGCTCGCCACCTCCACCTGCTCGTACCCGAGCAGCCACCGCTTCCCGCCGCGCAGCGCGACCGGGGCCAGCAGCCCGGCCGCGCCGGGCTCCGCCTCGCGGCCCAGCTCGGTGGCGACGCCACTCACCGGGCCCCGGCCCGGCGCGTCGATGTGGCGGACCCGCAGCCACGGCGTCTCCAGCGGGATGACCCGGGCGAAGGCCGCCAGCGTCGCGTGCTCCGGCCTGGTCAGGTCGTCGCCGACCACGTCCATCGTGCCCGCGGTCACCAGGTCGAGCCGCACCCCGCCCGGAGGCTGGGCCGCCGACAGCGCCTGCACGAGGGCCAGGACGCCGAAGAAGCCGCGCTCCTGCGCCTCCCACGTCCGCTCTCCGGCCGGCTCGTCACCGTCGAGGGCCCAGGCGTGCACGATTCGCTCGGGTATCTCGCCGACCGCTTCGAGCAGCGCGTCGTAGTCCTCCCGTACGGCCGGCCGTACGGTGAAATATCCGTCGAAAGTGCCGAACTCGGTGCCCGGCCGCACCTCCAGAACCTCAGCCCCGGAGGCACGCAACGCGTCGGCCAGCGCGGCCGATGCGCCATCGTCGTCGACGAAGGCCAGGCAGCGCGTGACCGGCGAGGCCGCCGCCGGACGGGCGGGCGCCTGGTGCCAGACCGGCACGCCGTACCACCGCTCGGGCGGCAGGGGCCCGTCGGCCTGCGCCGGGTGGGCCACACCCCCGGTGAAGGCGCCGTGCGGGTCGGGGTCGATCCAGGCGCGCTGCCGCTCCCACGGGTAGCTGGGCAGCGAGACGCGGAAGCCGGGGCCGCCGAAGTCGTTCAGCTCGATGCCGTGGACCCAGAGCGTGCCGACGGCCTGGGAGAGGACCGCGACGTCACCGGCCCGGTCACGCGGGCCGGGCAGCGACGGCAGCGGGGCGACCGCGCCGGCGGGCAGCTGGGTGCCGGCCAGGCCGGACAGCTGCCGTCCCGGCCCGCACTCGATCATGATCCACTCGCCGTCGGCCAGGAGCGCCGAGACACAGTCGCCGAAGCGGACCGGCTCGCGCACGTGCCTGGCCCAGTAGGACGGGTCGGTGGCCTCCTCGGCGGTGATCCAGGTGCCGCTCACGTTGGACAGGAACGGCAGGCTCGGCGCGGCCGGGCCGACGGCCGCGACCAGCTCGCGGAACTCGCCGAGCATCGGCTCCATCATCGCCGAGTGGAAGGCGTGCGAGGTGCGCAGCGCGGTGCAGCCGATGCCCTCCTCCTCCAGCATCTCGGCCAGCTCCCTGATCGAGCCGGACGGGCCGGACACCACGCACGTGCCGGGGCCGTTCACGGTGGCCACGGAGACGTCGTCGGGCAGCATCGGCGCGATCTCGTCCGGCATGAGCTGCACGGCCAGCATGGAGCCCGGCGGCATGCCCTGGATCAGCCGCCCGCGCGCCGCGACCAGCCGCAACGCGTCCGGCAGCGTGAAGACGCCGGCGACGGTGGCCGCGGCGTACTCGCCGATGCTGTGGCCGATCATCGCGGCCGGTTCGACGCCCAGCGAGAGCCAGAGCCTGGCCAGCGCGTACTCGACGGTGAACAGGGCGGGCTGGGTGAGCGCGGTCTGCCGCAGCGCCTCGTCCGCCTCCTCGCCGGTGGCGAAGATCTGCTCACGCACGTCCAGGACGGCCGCGCACTCGTCGACCGCCTCGCGGAAGACCGGCTCGCTGCGGTACAGCTCCGCGGCCATGCCGCCGTACTGGGAGCCCTGGCCGGAGAAGAGGAAGGCCACCTGCGGGGGCCGCTTCGGCTTGGCGCCGGAGACGGTCCGCTTGGGGTCGTCCAGCGCGGCCACCGCGTCGGCCGGTGACGTGGCGGTGACGACGGCCCGGTGCTTCAGCTCGCGGCGCCCCACCCGCAGGGTGAACGCCACGTCGGCCAGGTCCGTCTCGGGGTGTGCGGCCAGGTGCGCCGCCAGCCGTTCCCGGGCGGCGGTCAGCGCCGACTCCGTCCTGGCCGACAGCTTCAGCAGGTGCGCGGGCCGCTCGCGGGGGAGCGGCGGGCGCGGCGGCGCCTCTTCCAGTACGGCGTGCGCGTTCGTGCCTCCGATGCCGAACGAGCTGACCCCGGCGCGTCGCGGGAAGCCGTTGCGCTCCCACTTCGTCGGCGAGGAGACGACGTAGAACGGGCTCGCGGGGAAGTCGATCTTCGGGTTGGGGCTGGTGTAGTGCAGTGTCGGCGGGATGAGCTGGTTCTCCAGCGCCAGCACCGTCTTGATCACGCCGGGCATCCCGGCCGACTGGCCGAGGTGGCCGATGTTGCTCTTGACCGAGCCGATGCCGCACCACTGGGTGTCGCTCGTGTGCTGGGCGAACACGCTGGACAGCGCGGCCACCTCGATCGGGTCGCCGAGCGCCGTGCCGGTGCCGTGCGCCTCGATGTAGGTGACCGTGCGCGGGTCCACGCCGCCCACGCCCAGCGCCTGCGCGATCACCGCGGCCTGCCCGTCCAGGCTCGGCGCGGAGAAGCCGACCTTGCCCGCGCCGTCGTTGTTGATCGCGTTGCCCAGGACCACCGCGCGGACGTTGTCGCGGTCCTCGATCGCCTCCGACAGCCGCTTGAGCACCAGCACGCCGCCGCCGCTGCCCCAGATGGTGCCGCCGGCCTCGGCGTCGAAGGAGCGGGTGTGCCCGTCGGGCGAGACGATGCCGTCCTGGTCGTAGACGTACCCCTCGCCCTGCGGCAGGTCCAGCATGGCCGCGCCGGCCAGCGCCATGTCGCACTCGCCGTTGCGCAGCGCCTCGCACGCGATGTGCATCGCCACCAGCGCGCTGGAGCACGCGGTGTGCACGGTGTAGCTGGGGCCACGCAGGTCGAGCTTGTAGGAGGTGAGGGTCGCGCAGTAGTCCACGTGGTTGCCCACCATGATCGCCAGCCAGCCGGCGTTCTTGTGCGCCTGGGCGTTGCTGCGGATGTTGCGCCACTGGTAGGCGTCCGTCCCCGTCCCGGCGTAGACGCCGATCTCACCCGGGTAGCGGAACGGGTCGTAGCCCGCGTCCTCCAGCGCCGTGTGCGACATCTCCAGGAACAACCGGTGCTGCGGGTCGCGGACCTCCGCCTCCCTGATCGACATGCCGAAGAACGCCGCGTCGAAGTCCTGGTGGCCGTCCAGCACCATGGCGGCCGGCACGAAGTTCGGGTCGCTCAGCATGCCTTCCGCCACGCCCAGCGCCCTCTGCTCCTCCAGCGTGTACGTGCTCAGCGACTCGACGCCGTCGGCGAGGTTGCGCCAGAACTGCTGCGCGTCCCACGCTCCCGGGACCCGGCACGACAAGCCGATGATCGCGATCGGCTCAGCCGTGGGCTCGTCCGTCATGGGGTAGTCCCCTTCTCGTTGCGGTTCCTCAACCTGTCTCGTCGTACGGCCAGGCGGCGCGCCGCCCGGTCCAGCCCCGGACTGCCGCCCGCCCCGTCGAGATGAGTGGCGAGTGTCCGGATCGTGGGGTGCCGGAACAGCTCCACGATCGGGATCTCGCGGCCGGTCGCCGCCTTCAGCCGCGCCTGCACGGCGGCCATGGCCAGCGAATGGCCGCCGATCTCGAAGAAGTTGTCGTCGGGGCCGAGCCGTGGCACGCCCAGCACGGCGTGCCACACCTGGGCGACCGTCTTCTGCGTGGGACCGTCGACCTTCTGCGCGGGACCGTCGAGCCGGCCGTTCGGCTGCTCGGCCGGCAGCGCGCGCAGCGCGGCGCGGTCCACCTTGCCGTTGGGCGTCAGCGGCAGCGCGGGCAGCGCCACCACCTCGGCGGGCACGGCGTGCTCGGGCAGCACGCGGCGCAGCTCCTCCAGGATCCGGTACGTCGCCAGCCCCGGCCGGCCTGGCACCACGTAGCCGACCAGCCTGCCGCCCTCGGCCGTGGCGGCGGCGGCGCGCACGTCCCGGCACGCGGCCAGCGCCGCCTCCACCTCGCCCAGCTCGACCCGGAACCCGCGCACCTTCACCTGGTCGTCGGCGCGCCCCGCCGGGGTGATCGTGCCGTCGGGGTTGCGCCGGCCCAGGTCCCCGGTGCGGAAGCGGTCACCGGAGAAGCGCCGGCCGGTCAGCGCCGGGTCCAGGTAGCCGGTGGCCAGGTGGCGGCTGCGGACGACCACCTCGCCCAGCTCGCCCACCCCGGCCCGCCTGCCGTCCGGCGTCACCACGATGATCTCGCTGCCCTCGACGGGCCGCCCGATCGGCACGATCTCCGGGTACGGCTCCACCAGCTCGTGCCACGCGTGCGCCTGCGGCGTCTCGGTCGTGCCGTAGAAGGCGACGAGCCGGGCGCGGGGCACCAGCGCGCGCAGCCTGCCCGCCTCGGCGCCGGTGAACCGGTCGCCGCCCACGCCCGCCAGCCGCACGTCGGGCAGCGTGGCGCCGGTCCCGGCCAGCATCGCCGCGAGCTGCGGCGTCAGGTGCAGGACGGTGATCGCGTGCTCGCGCAGCCAGGTGACGAGCTTGGCCGGGTCGCGGACCAGCTCCTGCTCGGGCACGAACAGCTCGGCGCCCGCCGCGGCCGGGACGAACATGTCGCGCAGCGCCGGGTCGTGGGCCAGGCCGGACAGGAGGGCGAACCGGTCCTCCGCCGTGACGCCGAAGTGCCGGACGTACCAGGAGACGAAGTGGGACAGCGGCTTCTCGCCGGTGACGACCGGTTTGGGGTCGCCGGTGGTCCCGGAGGTCATCGAGAGGTATCCGGCCCCCGGCGGAGCCGTGACGCCCTCGCGCAGCTCGATCTCGCCCTCCCGCAGGACCGCCCGCGCTCCGGCGGCGGCGATCTGCCTCTCCCGGACGGCGGGAGGGTAGGCGGAGTCGATCACCACCCACCGCGCCCCCGCCGCCAGCACGCCGAGCAGGGTCCCCGGCAGGCCGGGCTCCCGGGAGGCGACGACGGCCACCACGTCCCCCGGGCCGACACCCGCCTGCCGGAGCGCCGTCTCGGTCCGCCGGCGCGGCTCCGCGTGCGCGTCCCCGGCCAGCTCCAGCAGCCCCGGCCCGGTCCAGCCCGGCAGCTCCACCTCGGGAACGTCGGGTGCCGCCCGGCCGGTCAGCAGCTCGCCGAGCAGCTCGACGTAGCCCTCCACCAGCGCCGCCATGCGCTCGGCCGAGTAGAGGTCGGGGTTGTAGACCAGCTCCAGCGCGTAGCCGTCGCGATGCTCGCTCACGTACATGGTCAGGTCGAACAGCGCCCCCGGCAGCCCGGGCCGTAACGGCTCGCTCGCGCAGCCGGCCAGCGCAAGCCGGGCCTGCGCGAAGTTGTACATGTTGAACATGACCTGCGTGACCGGGTTGCGGCTCAGGTCGCGCGGCAGCCGCAGCGACTCCAGCAACTGCCCGAGCGGCACGTCCCGGTGCCGGATCGCCGCGCCCAGCTCGGCCGCGCACGCCGTCACCTGCTCCGCGAAGTCCCCGCGTGGGCGCAGCCGCAGCGGCAGGACCTGCACGCACATCCCCACCAGCGACTCGAACGCCACGTGCGGCCGGTCCGCGTACGCCGCTCCCACCACCAGGTCGTCACGCCCCGACAGCCTGGACAGCTGCCGGCCGAAGGCGGCCAGCAGCACCGCGTACGGCGTGGTCCCCAGCTCCGCCGCCAGCCCGGCCACCCGCCCGGCCAGCGCCGCGTCCAGCGCGCCCTGGCAGGAGGCGCCGTGGAAGGTCTGCGCGGGCGGCCTGGCGGCGTCCCTCGGCAGGTCCAGCACCAGCGGGGCGTCACGCAGGTGCTCGCGCCACCAGCTCAGCGCCCGGCCGTCGCCGGGCCCGCGCAGCCAGCGCACGTAGTCGGCGAACCCGTGCTCCGGCGCCCCGACCGGCTCGCCGCGGTAGGCGGCGGCCAGGTCACGGTAGAGCACGTCCTGCGACCAGCCGTCGAACACCAGGTGGTGGGCGGTCAGGCAGAGCACGTGGTGGTCCGGGCCGAGCCGGATGAGCCGCGCCCGGAACAGCGGGCCGGCGGCCAGGTCGAAACGCGCCCGCGCCTCCGCCCGCAACAGCTCGGCCAGCTCCTCGGGCGTCAGTTCCCCGGGCGCCGGCTTTTCGGGGGTCGGTCTTACGCGGGCCGGCCTTTCAGGGGAGCGATCATCGACCGGCAGCGGCACCTCGCCCGGTGGCGCGACCGTCACCTCGGGGATCCCCTCGCGCGCCCCCACCCGCCAGCGCAGCGCCTCGTGGGCCGCCACCACGGCCGTGAGCGCGCGCCGGAGCGCGGCGACGTCGAGCGGGCCGCGGATCCGCTCGGCCATCGCGATGTTGTGCGCGGTGGACTCCGGCGCCAGCCGCTCGACGAACCACATCCGGCGCTGGGCGGGGGAGAGCGCGGCGGGGCTCCCCGTCGGCGGCGCCGCGGCGCTTCCCCTCGGCGCGCGTTCCACCACCGCGCGCAGCTCGCCGAAGGTCCTGGCCGCGTACACGTCCTCGACCGACACCGCCCGGCCCAGCTCCGCGCGCACCGCGGCGACCAGCCGCATCGCCCGCAGTGAGTGGCCGCCGCGCTGGAAGAAGTCGTCCCCGTCGCGCGGGGCGGGCGCCTCCAGCACCCGAGCCCAGATCCCGGCCAGCCCCGTGCCGTCCCCCCGCTCGGGCCGAGCCCGCGCCCGGAGTGCGTTGAGGTCCACCTTGCCCGAGGCGTTCAGCGGCAGGATGGCCAGCCGTACGAGCCTGCTGGGCAGCATGTACGCCGGCAGCCGCACCGCCAGATCCTCGCGCAGCCCGGCCAGTCCGGGCGCGTCCTCGGGCGTCACGTAGGCCACCAGCTCGCCGGTGAAGTCCACCACCGCCTGCAGCACCCCGGGATGCGCGCGCAGCGCCGACTCCACCTCGCCGATCTCCACCCGCTGCCCCTGGACCTTCACCTGACGGTCGAGGCGGCCCATGAACGAGATCCGGCCGTCCTCCTCCCACGCCACGTGATCACCGGTCCGGTACAGCCGCGCCCCCGGCTCCGCCGCGAACGGGTCGGGCACGAACCGCTCGGCCGTCAGCCCTGGCCGGCCCAGGTAGCCGCGGCTGACCTGCGGGCCGCCGATGAACAGCTCACCGGGCACACCGGGCGGGCACTCGTTCAGGTCCTCGTCGAGGATGTGCGCCCGGCAGCCGCGCAACGGCCGGCCGATCGGCAGCGGCCGCTCCCACACGCCGTCGAACTCGCCGCCCACCACGCAGACGGTCGACTCGGTCGGGCCGTACCAGTTGTGGAAACGCGCGTGCGCCGACCACCGCGCCACCTGCTCGGGGCCGGGCGGCTCGCCCGCCGTCACCACGTCCTTCAGGTACGGCAGGCGCGCCGGATCGACCAGCGGCAGCAGCGCGGGCGGGACGAAGCCCCAGGTGACCTCGTGCTCCTCCAGGAAGCGCTGCAGCCGGGCCGGGTCCACCCGGTCCTCGTCCGGCACCAGCTGCACGCAGCCGCCTGCGGTCAGCGGGGCCAGCATGTCCATCACCGAGACGTCGAAGCCCAGGGCGGAGAAGGCGATCGAGCGGCAGGTCGCGTCCAGGCCGAAGTGCGCGGCCGTCGAGGTGACGAAGGCGACGGCGCTGCCATGGCTGACCACCACGCCCTTGGGGCGGCCGGTCGAGCCCGAGGTGTAGATGACGTAGGCCGCGTTGCCCGGCACAGCGCCGCTCTCCCGCGTTCCTGTGATCCCGGCTCCGGCCTCGGCCACGCGTGAGGCCGCGCGTGAGGCTGCGCGTGAGGCCGCGCCCGAGGCCGGGACGAGGGTGCGGCCGCAGCCGTCCAGCAGCTCGCGCCCGTGCCCGTCCACGACCACCACCGTGATCCCGGCGTCCTCCAGCACCTCCTTCAGGCGCTCGCGCGGATGACCGGGATCCAGCGGCACGTAGGCGCCGCCGGCGAGCATGACGCCCAGCACCGCCACCGGCATCAGCGGGGTGCGGCGGGCGCACAGGCCCACCCGCGTCTCCGGCCCGACGCCCAGCTCGCGGAGCCGGTCCGCCAGCCCCCGTGCCCGCTCGACGAGCTGGGCGTAGGTCAGCACGTCCTCCCACTGCCGCACCGCCGGGGCGTCCGGGGTCCTCGCGGCCTGGGCCGTGATCAGACTGCTGAGGAGCGTCATCCTGCGGCCTCCACGCCCTGCCGTACCAGCCGGCCTTGCCGTACCGTCTCGAAACGCAGCAGGTAGCGCGGCGCGCGGACGGCGATCGCGGCGATCGCCCGGCCCAGCGGCAGGTGCGTCACCCGCCACTCCGCCAGCCGCGCCACCTCGGGCGCCGCCCCGGGCGCCACCTCGGGCACCCACGTCGCGCCCGCCCGCTGCCCGGCGAACCCGAACAACCCCTGATCCACCCGCGGCCCGTCACCGGCCGCCTTCAGCACGGCTTCCTTCGCCGTCCACGTGCGCAGCGCGCTGTGCAGCCGCAGCTCCTCGGGCAGCGCGGCGAACTCCTCGCGCTCCCGCTCGTCCAGCGCCCCCTCGAAGAAGGCCCGCTCGTCGGCGAGCGGGCGCAGGCGTCCGATCCCGGTGCCCACCTCCTGCCCGGCCGTCAGCGCGACCAGCACGAGCCCGCCCGAATGGCCGAGACCGCAGGCCAGCCCGGTCCCGCTGTGCGGCCCGCCGCCGGGCCGGGCGCGCGGGTCGCCGATGCCCGGTTCGGCCCCGTGCTCCCTCAGCAGCCGCCGCAGCAGCACCGACCTGCCGGTGAACCAGCGCCGATGCTCCTCCTGCCGGAACCTGGCCGCCCGCGCCGCCTCCCTGGGCGACAGCTCGTCGGCGGCGGCGCACAGCTCGGGCAGCTCGCCGAGGTCGGCCAGCCACACGTGCACCTCGTCCGGGGGCAGGCGCCGCCCGGGGCCCGCATGCTCAGGGCCCGCATGCTCAGGGCCTGCCTGCTCAGGGCCCGCAGCGATCGTCCGGGCCACCTGGTCGCCGTGCGTGGCGAGGAAGAGGTGCGCGGCGTCGAGCGTGTGCAGGCGGAAGGCCGAGGAGGTGTGGCGGGCCCAGCCGAGCATGACGGGGTGGGCGACCTCCCGGTCATGGGCGCCGGCGAAGGCGACGATGGGGACGTCGAGCGGCTCCTGCCTGGTGAAGCGGTAGGCGCGCAGCCACTCCATGTCCGTGCGCAGGGCGGGGATGAGCATGGCCTTGACCTCGGGCTGCGTCCGTAACTCCGCGGGCGCGCCCAGGCGGTGGATCAGCTCTTCGACCAGGTCCTCGTCACTCAGGCCGGTCCAGCGCCCCAGCGTCTCCTGGCGCTCGGGCGGGTGCGCGGCGCCGACGTAGAGGCACTTGGGCCCTCGCACGCCCAGCCGCCGCAGCTCGCGCACCACCTCGAAGGCGATCCGGGCGCCCATGCTGTGCCCGTAGATCGAGTACGGCGTACGGTGACGGCCGGCGACGGCCCCGGCGATGGACCGGGCGATCAGCTCCGGCGACAGGGCCCCGGGTTCAGCCATCCGGCCTTCGCGGCCGGGGAGCATCACCACCCGTACGTCGAGGAGCCCGTCGAAGGCCTGTCTCCACACCCAGAAGGCGGTGACGTCCCCACCGGCGTAGGGGAGGCAGAAGAGGAGCGGGGCGCCGGGCGGATGATGCCCCAGCGAGGCGAACTGTGGCTCGGGCAGCACATGTCTGTCTCGCATTGCTATGCGAAGTCACCCCCCCAGACGGACCGCCGCACCGTGCGAGGTCGTCGCACGGGCAGCGAGCGGTGTGGGCCACTCGCCAGAGTTCGTCATGGCGAGGGCCGGTTGATGCCTAAAGCCACGCCATTCCTATTGGTTTGTCCGAAAGTCAGTCAAGGGATGAATGTTCAACCAACGACGGAATGGTGGTTACGGGCATCGGGGATTCCGTCACCGGCGTACGTCCTGGCGTGCGGTGATCGTCGCCATCTGGCGGATCATCTCCGCTCGGCCGATGGGGAAGGGGCATCCGTCACACTGTGTGATCATCGCCCTCGTTCACGGAATGCCCGTAATCATGGTTTCGGCCTCTGTATCGATAAGACATCTGACCATATTGACTAATAAAGTCGAGTTTATTTGACATATCGGTCAGATTTCTGCAGAGGTCGCGGGTCGGTGCCCGGCCGTGTCGGCCTTCCCCCCGAAATGCCCGGACATCGATACTGAGGCATGCGGATCACAGCCGTCCTCGCCCTGCTCTGCGCGGTCGCGTGCAGCTCTTCCGCCCCCCGGACGCCGTCCGTGCGACCCTCCCCGGCGCCGTCCGTACCGTCGTCAGCGTCGTCGTCAGTGCCGTCGTCCTCACCGCCGCTGGACGTGCGGGCGGAGGCCGCCCGGCTGGTCGAGGCCGGAGCGTCGGGCGCGGTGGTGCACGTCAGGAAGGGCGGCCAGGTGTGGCAGGCGGCGGCGGGCCAGGCGGAGGCCGGGGTGCCGATGCGCCCGGATCATCGGTTCAGGATCGCGAGCGTCACCAAGACGTTCACCGCGACGCTCGTGCTGCAGCAGGTCGAGGAGGGGCGGCTGGCGCTCACCGACCGGGTGGACAAGGTGCTGCCCGGCGTCATCAGGACGAAGGCGACCGTGGCGGACCTGCTCCGGCACACCAGCGGGATCTCCGACTACCTGCGCGACGAGCGTTTCACCAAGGACCTGGGCAACGGCGCCCACCTCCGCCACTGGCCGCCCCGAAAGTTACTGAAATATGCGGACAAAGAGGCGCAGGGCTACTCCAACACCAACTACATCCTGCTCGGCATGATCCTGGAGAAGGTGTCCGGCAAGCCGTACCGTGAGCTGCTGAGCGAGCGCATCACCGGCCCGCAGGGGCTGACCGCGACCGAGCTGCCCGCCGACGACCTGCCCGCGAACCTCGCGCGCGGCACCCACACCGACGGCGTGGACAACGCCGAACTGGACTCGTCCATCTTCTGGACCGCGGGCGGCCTGATCTCCACCGCCGCCGACGTGTCGAGCTTCTACCACTGGGTGTTCACCCAGCCGGTGGGCGGCCGGCTGCGGACCGGCGGCTTCGGCATCTTCACCGAGACGCTGCCCTGCGGGCGGCGCGTGCTCAGCCACTCCGGGTGGATCTACGGCTACAGCGGGATGGCGATGAGCAGCGCGGACGGCCAGACGCAGGTCGTCGTCCAACTGGCCTCCGGCCCCCCGTCCGACGCCATCACCGCCGCCGGACGGCTCATGTGCGCCACGTAGCGTCCCGCGCCGACGTGTCCAGCGCGCTCAGCCCCGGCACGAACTGCCCCCGCATCAGCAGCAGGCCGACGAACGCGGTCAGCGCCCCGAACGGCAGCTTGAACAGCACCGCCCGCTTCGCCACCGACCCGGTTTCCCTGCTACGCCACCCGGACTGATCATTCCGCTTTTCCTTTTTGTGGCCGATATAGCGACGTCATGCGCTTGAGTAACTTTATCCCGCTACGATCCCTGACATTCAGGATGCTTTTCCTTTTGCCTGGTCGAGGCATTGGGTTATCGGGCACGCTTTGGTCCCGTGAACGACAATCAACGGCCTGAAGAAGCGGCGCGGCCGAGCGCGGAACCTTTGACCGCCGCGGCCTCTCGTCAGATGCCCGGCACCGTCCGTACGAGACGCCCTTTCCTCGTCGTGGTCGCTCTGCTGCTCGTGCTGGCCGGTGTCGCCGCGACGGCCGTCCTGGCGGTCCGGGCCGGTGAGCGCGTGGAGGTGATCAGCCTCGCCCACCGGCTGGAAGCGGGCCGGCCGCTGCCGGTCACGGCATTCAGGAAAGCCGAGATCGCCGCCCCGGCAGGCGATTTTGTCGCCTGGTCCGAACGTGAACGCCTGGCGGGAGAGGTCACCAGCGTTTCCCTGCTTCCCGGCACATTGCTCACCCGGGCCATGACCGTTCCGGCCGCGAGTGAACACCTGCCCGGTAAAGCGCGTGTCGGCCTGCTGCTCAAGCCGGGACAATTTCCCGCCGGGCTCACCTCCGGCTCCCGGGTGCAGGTCGTTCACGCCGCCGAAGGAACGTCGATTCGCGAGGGAGAGGTGCTCGTGCCGAGCGCCCGCGTCGACAGCGTCGACCGCCTCACGCCGGGTCGCGTGGCGGTGATCGTCGACAGCGCCCTCTCGCCGCGGATGGTCACGTACGCGTCGAACGGGGAGATCGCCATCGGCGAGCTGCCGGCGCAGCGCGGCCCCGCCACGGACCCGGCCGGATGAGCCGAGGCGGTCCGCCGCCCGTTCGTTCAGGCGCTCCAGGACGTCACGCGGAGAAGAAGGCCGTGGCCGCCGGCTTCAGCACGCCGCCGCCGATCACGACGGCGAGCAGCGCCAGCAGCAGGGAGACAGGACCCAGACGATCAGCTGATCGCATCATGGCGAGTGAGTGCAGAGCGTCCGCCTGCCGCGGGGATCAAGGCCTGCTCAGGCGACCTTGGAGGAACTGGCCGTCCAGGTGTTGCAGGCGCCGGGCTTGCCCGCCCTGTACCCCTTGTCCAGCCAGTAGAGGCGGTTGCCGGGCTTGCCGTGGAACCTGTTCTTCCAGAACTCCGGCACCTTGACGACCGGCCTCCAGTCCTTGACCTGACGCCCCACAGCCTTGGCGGACACGCCCAGGAAGCAGTCGAGCTGCAGGTAGTAGCGGCGGTTCTGCTCGTTCATGACGGACTCGGACGCGCCGTTCTCCATCGCCCACCACGCCTGCCCGATGCCGGTCTGCCCGCTGACCACCCCGCCCCACGTCCGGGTGATGGAGGTGAACACGGCCAGGTCGCTCCTGGCCCTGATCCAGTCGTCGGCCAGCCGGACGCGGATGTCCTTGGCGCAGATCTCGGCGAAGGAGCCGCGCACCTCCAGGCCGGTGGAGCAGGACTGCTTGTCGCCGGCGTCCTTGAATACCACCGGGACCGGGACGAAGTCCTTGATGGCCGGCTTCCACGCCTTGTTGAGGCAGCCGACCAGCTTGGTGATGTACTTCCTGGTCGAGGCGCCGCTGGTGCCCTTGCTCAGCTTGCAGGCGACCGAGGGCAGGCGGGCCGCCTTGTAGAGGGCGTTGTGGGTCAGCTCGGGGGCGCCCTTCACCGGCTCGGCGAGCGCCGGTGCGGACAGCAGGGCCAGTGCCGTGGCCGTCCCCACGGATAAGCGAATGATCATAAAGAGGGATCTTAGACTCACCGGCGAGGCCGGTGAGGCCGGTGAGGCCGGCGCGCTGCCCGGTCGGACCGCGCCGCGGATGCCTTCCCTCTCTCTCAACCTATAGCGCGGCAGGGGGCTTGCCGCAAGATCCGGGTAGTACCGCAGAATCGTCGGCCGGGGCGTGGGAGAGCAGGAAACGCGGAGGTGTCGTGATGACCGGGCAGTACGTACTGGGCCTCGACGAGGTCGACGAGAGGCAGGTCGCGGTCGTCGGCGGCAAGGGGGCGCACCTGGGCGGCCTGTCGCGGATCGAAGGCGTCGACGTGCCGCCCGGCTTCTGCGTGACGACGGACGCCTTCAGGCGGGCCTTGTCGGAATCGGGGGAGATCGGCGGTCAGCTCGACCGATTGGCGCGCCTGGACCCGGACGACCGGGAGGCGGTCCGCACGCTCAGCGCGGCGATCCGGCGGACCGTCGAAGCGATCACCGTCCCCGGCGACGTCGCGGAGGCGATCACCGGCGCCCTCGCCCGGCTCGGCGAGCGGGCCGCCTGCGCCGTACGGTCGAGCGCGACGGCCGAGGACCTGCCGACGGCCTCCTTCGCCGGCCAGCAGGACACGTACCTGAACGTGATGGGGCCGGCGGCGATCCTTGAGCACGTCAGCCGGTGCTGGGCCTCGCTGTTCACCGAGCGGGCCGTGGCCTACCGGCAGCGGAACGGGATCGACCACCGGACCGTCCACATGGCGGTGGTCGTGCAGCGGATGGTCTTCCCGGAGGTGGCCGGCGTCCTGTTCACGGCCGACCCCGTCACCGGGGACCGGCGGGCCGCCACCGTGGACGCCGGGTTCGGCCTCGGCGAGGCCCTGGTCTCCGGGCTGGTGAACCCGGACGTGTTCACGGTGCGGGACGGCGAGGTCGTCGCCAGGACGGTCGCCGCCAAGAAGCGCGCCGTCCACCCCCTGCCGGACGGCGGGACGCGGGAGGTGGAGATCGACCCGCGGCGGCAGCAGGAGCCGGCGCTGACGGACGAGCAGGCCGTACGGCTGGTGCGGCTCGGACGGCTGATCGAGGCGCACTTCGGCCGCCCGCAGGACATCGAATGGTGCCTGACCGGCGACGACTTCCAGATCGTGCAGAGCCGGCCGATCACCACGCTGTTCCCCGTTCCGGCGGCCGGCGACCAGGAGAAGCACGTCTACGTCTCCGTCGGCCACCAGCAGATGATGACCGACGCCATGAGGCCCCTGGGGCTCTCCTTCTGGAAGCTGACGGCCATGGCGCCGATGCTCGACGCGGGCGGCAGGCTGTTCGTCGACGCCACCCGGCACCTGGTCCCGTCCGCCCGCCGAGCGGCCTTCCTGGAGATGGCGGGCAGGTCCGACCCGCTGATGAGGGACGCGCTGGAGGCCGTCCTCGACCGCGGCGACCTCGTCCCGTCGCCGCCGGACGAGGCGCCCGGCGGACCGCCGGCCGTCCGCGCGTCCGGCTCGATCGAGACGGACCCGGCCGTCGTCGCCGAGCTGGTCGAGCGCAGCGAGGCGTCCATCGCCGCGCTGCGGCGCGACATCCGGACGAGGACCGGGCCGGCGCTGTTCGACTTCCTGCTGGAGGCCTTCCAGGAGCACAAGCGAGTCCTCGGCGACCCGCTGAGCATGCGGGCGATCATGGCGGGGATGGAGGCCACGTGGTGGCTCAACGACCACCTGGGGGAGTGGCTGGGCGAGAGGAACGCGGCCGACACGCTCACCCTGTCCGCCCCCGGCAACGTCACGTCGGAGATGGGGCTGGCGCTGCTCGACGTCGCGGACGTGATCCGCCCCCACCCGGAAGTGGTGGCGTTCCTGCGCGGGGTCGAGGACGAGGACTTCCTGGACGCCCTGCCGGAGCTGGCGGGCGGGCCCGAGGCCCGTGCGGCGATCACGGCCTACCTCGACCGGTACGGCATGCGCTGCGCCGGCGAGATCGACATCACGAGGCCGCGCTGGAGCGAGCGTCCCGCCACGCTGGTGCCCCTGATCCTCGACCACGTCAGGAACTTCGAGCCGGGCGCCGCCGGCCGGCGCTTCGAGCACGGGCGGCAGGAGGCGGCCAGGAAGGAACAGGACGTGCTGGCCCGCCTGCGGGCCCTGCCGGACGGGGAGCGGAAGGCCGGGGAGACCAAGCGGATGATCGACCGGGTACGGACCTTCATCGGCTACCGGGAATACCCGAAGTACGACATCATCAGCCGCTATTTCATCTACAAGCAGGCCGTGCTGGCGGAGGCCGAGCGCCTCGTCCAGGCCGGAGTGCTGGCCGAGAAGGAGGACGTGTACTACCTCACGTTCCAGGAGCTGCACGACGTCGTCCGCTCGAACAGGGCCGATGACCAGCTCGTCCAGCGGCGCAAGGAGGAGTTCCGGTCGTACCAGGCGCTCACGCCGCCCCGGGTGCTCACCTCGGACGGCGAGGTCTTCAGCGGCGCGTACCGGCGCGACGACGTGCCCGCCGGAGCCCTGGCCGGCCTGCCGGTCTCCGCCGGGACCGTCGAGGGGCGGGCCCGCGTCATCCTGGACATGGCGCGGGCCGACCTGGAGGCGGGCGACATCCTGGTCACGGCCTGCACCGACCCCAGCTGGTCGCCGGTGTTCGTCGCGATCTCGGGCCTGGTGACCGAGGTGGGCGGACTGATGACGCACGGCGCGGTGATCGCCCGGGAGTACGGGCTGCCGGCCGTCGTGGGCGTGGATCAGGCCACCCGGCTGATCCGGGACGGGCAGCGGATCCGCGTCCACGGGGCCGGCGGGTACGTCGAACTCCTGCCCTGACACGCCACCGCATCACCCGCCGGCCGGGGCCCGTAGCCGCTGCCACGGCTTCCGCGCGCCCTTCAGCGTCGACCAGCCCAGCAGCACGACGGCGAGGGCCAGGATCGCGGCGCTGGTGGGGCGGGTGGCGAAGATCGACAGGTGCCCGTCCGACATGATCAGCGACTGGCGGAACGAACGCTCCATGATCGGTCCCAGGATGAAGGCCAGCACCAGCGGGCCGGGCGGGAAGCCGGTCTTGCGCATCAGGTAGCCCGCCACCGCCGACCCGAGGACGACCCACATGTCGAAGGGGTTGTTGTTGACGCTGTAGACGCCGAGGACCGACACCACCACGGTGATCGCGCCGAGCACGCTCGCGCGCAGCCGCAGGATCTGCACGAACACCCCGATCAGCGGGATGTTCAGCAGGAGCAGCATCAGGTTGCCGACGAACATGGACGCGATGACACCCCAGAAGATCTCCGGATGGGTGGTGATCAGCTGCGGCCCCGGCGTGATGCCCTGGATGAGCAGCGCGCCGAACAGCAGCGCCACGACGACGTTGGACGGGATGCCGAGCGTGAGCAGCGGGATGAAGGTGGAGGTGGCCGCCGCGTTGTTGGCGGTCTCGGGCCCGGCCACGCCCTCGATGGCGCCCTTGCCGAACCTCTCCGGCTGCCTCGCCCGCCGCTTCTCGATGGCGTACGAGGCCAGGGAGGAGATGAGCCCGCCACCGCCGGGGATCACCCCCAGGGCGAACCCGACCACCGAGCCGCGCATGATCGCGCCCCGGGCCTGCGCCCAGTCGCGCACGGTGGGCCAGAGCCGGCCGACGCGGGTGCTCGTCATGGTGGCCCCGCCGGCGCGTTCGAGGTCGTGCAGGATCTCGCCGATGCCGAACAGGCCCATGACGACGGCGACGAACTCCAGCCCGCCCGTCAGGGCGATGCTGTCGAAGGTGAAGCGGGTCGTGCCGCTCACCGGGTCCTGGCCGACCGAGGCCAGGAAGAGGCCGAAGCCGGCGGAGACCAGGCTCTTGGCGGTCGACCTGGTGCCCAGGTAGGTCACGAGCAGGAGGCCGAGGAGCGTCAGCGCGGTGTACTCGGGCGGGCCGAACGACAGGGCGACGTCCGACAGCAGCGGCGCGAACGCCATCAGGCCGATGATCGAGACGGTCCCGCCGATGAAGGAGCCGATCGCGGCGATGCCCAGGGCCGGGCCGGCCCGCCCCTGCAACGCCATCTGGTGGCCGTCGATGGTCGTGACCACGCTGGCGGCCTCGCCGGGCAGTTGCAGCAGGACGGAGGTGATGGTGCCGCCGTACATGGAGCCGTAGTAGATGCCGGCCAGCATGATCACCGCCGTGGCGGGGTCCATCGTGTACGTCAGCGGCAGCAGCAGGGCGATGGTGGCGGTCGGGCCGAGGCCGGGCAGCACGCCGATGACGGTGCCGATGAACACGCCGACGAAGACGTACACCAGGTTGACGGGCTGCAGGGCGACCTCGAAGCCCAGCAGGACGGAGTCGAGACTCACCTCACGCCTCCCAGAGCCCGGCGACCAGGTCGGGCGGCAGCGGGACCCGCAGGACGAGCGCGAACAGGACGTACAGGACGCCGACCCCGCCGGCCGACACGATCGCGGTGAGCCGCCAGGACTCCCGGCCGAGGAAGCGCAGCCAGAAGACGAAGCAGGCCAGCCCCGACAGGATGAACCCCGCCGTCGTGAACAGGACGACGAGGACCGCCACGGCCGCGACGGCGACGGCGATCCGCCGCCCGCCGCCCGCGAGGCCCTCGTAGTCGTCCGGGACGTCGGTGACGATCACCGCCAGGGAGGCGAGCGCGGTGGCCAGGGCGACGGCCAGCGGCCACAGTCCCGGGCCGGGGTCGGTGAGCGTGCCCAGCGGCAGCCGCGACGCGAGCACGGCGCCGGCCGCGGCCAGGACCAGGGTCACCACGCCGCCCGCCCGCCGCCCGTCCCTGGAGGCCGCGGGATCGTCCGTACGCGGTTCCTGGCCGGTCACTGATGCCCCGAGGTGATGGGCCGGTAGATGCCGTCGGACTTGTCGATCAGCGTCCTGAACGCCGTGGCCGGCTGGAACTCGGGCTTGATCTTGATGCGGGTGAAGCCGTCGCCGATCGCCTTGTCCGACAGCGCCCCGCGCAGCGTCCGCTCCAGGCGGCTGACGGTCGCGGGAGGCGTCTTCAGAGGCGCGGCCAGGCCGTAGAAGCTGACGTAGGAGTCGGCGCCGGGCGCGGAGATGCCCTGTTCCTCCAGGGTGGGGACGTTCGGCACGAAGGCGGAGCGGGCGCCGCCGGTGACCGCCACGGCCGCCAGCTTGCCCGCCTCGATCTGCGGCAGCGTCTCGTCCTCGTTGCTGAGCGTCGCGTCGACGTTGCCGCCGAGCAGAGCCGTCAGGGCGCCGGCGCCGCCGTCGAACGGCACGATCTTCAGATCGACGTTCAGCGCCTTGGCCAGCGCCTTGAGCTCGATGGACTGGACCGTGGTCGCGCCGGACGTGCCGATCGTGATCTTGCCCGGCCGCTGCCTGGCCGCCTCCAGCAGGTCGGCGGCCGACTTGTACGGCGAGCCGGCAGGGACGGTCAGCAGGTGCGGGACGCGGGCGAACAGGCCCACCGGCGTGTAGCTGTCCTTGGTGTAGCCGACGTTGTTGACCAGCGGGTTGAGCACCGCGGTGCTGTTGCTGGCCACGATGAGCGTGTGGCCGTCCGGCTTGGCGTTGACCAGCTCGTTCATCCCGACCGCGCCGGAGCCGCCGGGGACGTTCTTCACGATCACCTGCCGGCCGAGCTCGCGCTCGAAGTACGGGGCCAGCGCGCGGGCCGTGGTGGTGGCGGTGCCGCCGGCCGCGAAGGGGACGATCAGGGTGATCTGGCCCGTGGGGTACTCCTGCCCGCCGCCGCCGGAGCCCTGAGCCCCGCACGCGGCCAGGTCCAGGACCGCCACCAGCGTGGCAACGGCCGAACGGACGCGTGTGGCGAGGATGGTGGGTAATGCGTGTTTCATCGGGATCCTCCGTGGGACGGGGAGCCGGCGCCGCGTCCCGCGCGCAGGGCGCGGTCGAGCGAGCCCAGGTCCGGCTCGATGATCGGGACTGCGGGCAGCGCGGCCGTGGCCGCCGGGGCGTTCTTCAGCCCGGTCGAGGTCATGATCAGCACGGCGGTCTCGTCCCGGCCCACGACGCCGTCCCGGACCAGCCCGGCCAGGGCGGTGATGCCGGTCGCCGCCGCGGCCTCCATGTACAGGCCCTCGTGGCGGGCGAGCGTGTTGACGGCTTCGAGGGTCTCGCCGTCGGCGACCGCGATCGCCGTCCCGCCGGTCCGCCGGATGCTCTCCAGCCCCTGGTAGGTGCCCTGCGGCGAGGCGGTGGAGAAGGCCAGGCTCGGCCCGGCGGGCATCCGCCCGGGGGTCGCGAGCCGTCTGCGCAGGGCGTCGGCGTAGCTGCCGAGCGGCTCCACCGCCACCATGCGGGGCAGCGCGGTGATCACGCCCAGGCCGAGCAGGTCGGCGAACCCCCTGGTGATCCCGGTCAGGCCGTCGCCGTACGCCGCCGGCACCACGACCACGTCGGGGGCCCGGCCGAGGTCACGCGCGATCTCGTAGGCGATCGTCTTGTAGCCGTCGACGCCGAAGGGGTTGGAGCCGATCGGCGGGGCGTGATGGTTGGACATCGGGGTCCAGCCGTGCTCGCGTACCGCCTGCCGCATCAGGGTCCAGCGCGCGCCGCTGTCGGGGAGCGCCACCACGTCGGCCCCGTAGCTCTGCATCAGCGTCCTCATCACCTCGGGTACGGAGGTCGTGGTCAGCGCGACGCAGCGCAGGCCGGCGGCCGCCGCGTAGGCCGCCACCGCGGCGCCGTGGTTGCCCGAGGTGGAGACGACCACCGTGTCCGCGCCCGCCTGCTGGGCCCGCGTCACCGCGACCGCCGCCAGCCGGTCCTTGTAGGACCAGGTCGGGTTCGCCGACTCGTTCTTGACGTACAGCCGCGGCAGGCCGATCCGCTCGCCGAGCCTCCACTGCCGGACCAAGGGGGTGTCGCCCTCGCCGAGGCTGACCGGCCGCCGGGCGGGATCGACGGGCAGCAGCGCGGCGTGCCCGAACAGCCCCGCCGCCCCCGGCGCCGGCGCGACGCCGGCCACCCGGCCCAGGTCGTAGAGCGGCAGCACGTTGACGGGTACGCCCTGCGCCGCACACCGGGGGCAGCCGTCGAACGCGTCCTCCTCCGCCACCGTCCGCTCGCAGCGCATGCAGGCGAGCATGTTCAGGTACGCGCTGTTCACCGGGCTCCTGCCCTCCGTTCCGTCGTCGCGCGGTATCGGTCGTCGCGGGGTGTCAGTCGTCGCGCGGTGTCAGCCGAGCACCCTGAGGTGGCGGGGCGTGCGCATCAGGGTCTCGGCGCCGTGGGCGCGGACCACCACCGTGTCCTCCACCTGGATCCCAGCCCAGCCGAGCTCGTAGTACGGGGTCTCGACGCACAGCACCATGCCCTCCTCCAGGACCGTCCGGTCGCCCTCGGCGAGGTTCGGGACGTCGTACCCCTCGATGCCGATGCCGTGACCGACGTGGGTGCGGTGGTAGCCGGGCAGCCCGCCGGCGCGCGCGGCCCTCATCGCGGCGGCGAAGACCTCGTCGGCGCGGACGCCCGGCCGGATGGCCTCGATCCCGGCCTGCTGACCGGCCAGGATGGCCCCGTAGGCGGTCCGCAGACGGTCGGAGGGCGTGCCGAGCACGGCGCAGCGTGAGATGTCGGAGCGGTAGTTGCGGTAGTAGCAGCCCGCGTCCAGGCGCAGCACGTCACCGGGGCTCAGCCGGCGCTCACCCGGCTGGGCGGCGGGCAGCGCGGAGCGGGGACCGCCGCCGAGCACGGTCAGCGCGGGCCGGGCGTCCTGCCGGATGAGCGAGTTCAGGAAGATCGTCGCGAGTTCGCGTTCGGAGACTCCCGCGCGCGCCTCGGCGAAGCAGGCCTCGACGGCCCGTTCGGTGATCTGCGCGGCGCGGCGCAGGCGGTCGATCTCCGCCGGCGTCTTCACCGCGCGGATCGTCCGGAAATGGAGGTCGGCGGGGACGATCGCGGCCTTCGGTAATTGTTGCCGTAGCTCCTCCAGGCACGCCGGGGACATGCCGCTCTCGTCGATCCCGATCCTGCCCTCGTCCAGGCCCTTGTCACGCAGGGCCGCGGCCAGGGCGGTGGCGGGGCCGGCCTGCTGCGGCAGGGCCAGCAGCGTCGAGACCCTGGCGTGCTCGGCGTGGGCCGGCGAGTCCGGGGCGGGGGAGTGGGCGAAGTTGGAGGCGCCGTACCTGCGGATGTCGGAGATCCAGGTCGGCTCGGTGGAGGCGAGCAGGTCGAGGGCGTTGGTGGGCGCGATCAGCACGGCCTCGGCGATCCGGTCGCGGGGCAGGACGACGTAGACCTGCGGGCGCCGCCGCAGCCACTGCGACAGCGACCAGAACTCGCTGGCGTAGGTGACGTTCTCGGCGGAGGTGGCCACGAGCGCGTCGAGGTCGTGGGCCCGCATGAGGTCGTCGGCGCGGGACGCGTGCAGCAGGCTCGGCGCGGTCACCGGCGCTCCCCTCGCCCGTCGCCCCGGCCGAGAGGCCCTTCCTCCGTGTCCGGCCCGTCGTCCCGGCCGAGGGGTTCTCCCTCCGTGTCCGGCCCGTCGTCCCGGCCGAGCCGTCGTGAGATCGCGGACGCGCAGCCGACGACGGCGTCGATGATCTCGGGGAACTCGGCCTCGCTCACCAAGTGGCTGGCGAACCCGTTGCTGACCGCGGCGACGGTGCGGCCGGTGTGGTCGGTGACCGGCGCCGCCACGGAGGACACCCCCCGCAGCGCCTCGCCCCTGTTCAGGGCGTACCCGCGGGTCCGTGCCTCCCGTAGCTGCCCGGCCAGCACGTCCGGGTCGGTGACGGTGTCCGGCGTCAGCGACGACAGCGGGCCGCGCGCCCGCCGTCGCGGCCCGTCCGGCAGCGCGGCCAGCAGCACCTTGCCGATGGCGGTGGTGTGCGCCGGCAGCCGGGACCCCACGGTGACCCGCACCTGGATCGGGCCGTGCCCGTTCACCGTGCTCATGTAGACGACGTCGTCGCCGTCGAGGACGCCGAGATAGACGTTGTAGCCGAACTTGTCGGCCAGCTCGCGCATCGGCCGCCCGGCGGCCCGCTCCAGCGTGTTGTGCAGCCGGTACCGCATGCCCACCTGGAAGGCGCGCAGGCCGATGCGGTAGCCGTCGGAGTCGGGGGCGCGCTCCAGGAACCCGTGCGCGCACAACGTCTGCGCCACGCGGAAGACGATGCTGGTGGACAGCCCGACCCGGCGGGACAGCTCGGCCACGCCCAGCACCGGCTCCTCGTCGGTGAAGCACTCCAGCACGAAGATCGCCCGCTCGATCGACTGGACATGGCTGCGTCGCCCGCCCGCCTCGTCCGGTTCATCGTCAACTGTCACTGCTCGTCCCCAAGGTCGGTGAGCGTTTGCCGCTATGCGGCATATCTTGCCGCATAGCGGCATGCTAGGCAGCCGCCGATCAACGTGTCAACCGGTCGACGGTCGCGCGGCGGCGAGGGGATCGGCGGGCTCGCCGCACCGTCTGACACGGATTGCAAGCCGACGCGTGACATTTATTGATGAATATCTGTTTCATATTGCTTTCATCGATGCGTCGGTGGCCGTGCAACGCTCCAACTCGATCGAGCGGCCGGGAAATTCTGCTATACCTCTCGAAGATATTCGGAATGCGCCACGTAATAGCGGCGGCGGAGCGTCCGGTGTAAAGGTCGCCGATCATCGCGCCGTCGAATTCACCATCATTCGGAGAAGGGATTCGCCATGTCCATGTACGAACGCCAAGCTTCCGCCTCTCCCGGCGATCCGTACGTCGCCGGAGCGCCCCGACGCTCGCCGAAGCTCCCGCGGGCGGTGTACACGGCCATCACCGCCGCCGTGTTCAACCTGATCGGCGCCGCCGGCATCCTCGTCCTCGGCACGGACGCGATCAGGCAGCAGGTCGCCGCGAACCAGGGCGCGGGGGCGGATCCCATCAGCGCGGCCGAGGTCGACGTCCACTCCGAGCGGTTCGAGGGGCTCCAGACGATCTACTCGGGGCTGGCCTACAGCACGATCTTCTGGTCGCTCGTGCTGATCCTCCTCGCCTGGCTGGCGCTGCGCGGCGGCACCGCCGTACGGGTCATCGCCGCGATCATCCTGATCTTCTCCGTGCTGTTCAAGGCGGCGGACCTGTTCATGTCGCTGCCCGTCCTCACGCTGGCCGCGGACGTGGCGGTCGTGGGCCTGGGAGTGGCCGCGATCGTCCTGCTTTTCGGCGCGGGCAAGAAGGCCGGGCGCCGCGGGGTGTGAATTCTCCGCCGACGGCCGGGGACAATGTCCGCCCGGCCGCCCCGGCCATTGGCGGCAAAGCAGCGCCGCAAAAGCTGATGCCAAGTGGTCGTGCGGCGATGATGGCCTCTTGATGTCCGGTGAATGACCGTTCGAGGTCCTGTTCCCGTCGCTGCCGATGGATCAGGGGTTCCTTGAGCGGCCTGCGGCTGGTCACCGCTTGGTCTCCAGCTTGCGGACGGCGTACACGGAAGTGCGGTCCACGACGGTGTACCCGGCCCGCGGCCCCCAGTAGTCCACGGTCACCAGGAGGTTCGTCATGCAGAACGTCACATGGGACCGGTGGAAGCCGGCCCGTATCTCGGGGGCGCCGCGCGTGTAGGCGTACGTCCGGTACTTGGACGTGCCGACGGAGCGGAGCTTGGTCCTCGGGTAGCGCTCCTTCTCGTCCTTCGCGTGGAGCACCATGCTGTCGTAGTTGGCCTCGCAGCCCTTGACCGTGGGGACGCGGTAGGTGGTGAGCATGACGTTCGCGCCGCCGGGGGTCGACCACTGGCAGCGCATGCTGCCGAGGAACTGGCGTTCGGCCGTGCCGCCGAGCACCAGGCGGGCCTGCGCGTCGCTCAGCAGCGGGCAGGTCTTGGGCTGGACGCGGAACGGCTTCACGGCCGCGGGCGGAGGGGAGGAGGACGTGGAGCCGGTCGGCGACGGCTTCTCCGTGACGGGGCCGTGGGGCGCGGTGCCGATGTTCAGCCAGAGCACCACCGCTCCCGCCACGCCCAGCGCCGCGGTCGCCGCGCCGCCCATCAGAACGGCCCGGCGCCGGTTCGCGGCGCGCCGCCGGCGTCCCGGGGCCGTCGGCTCGACCCGGACC
>NZ_JAHKRL010000186.1 GCF_019396405.1 Nonomuraea rhizosphaerae
CATGAACACGCTCCGGTCTTTTGCCCTGCTGCCCGCCCCCACCGCCTGCTCCAGCCCTGGAGGGCAGCAGGCGGTCCCGGACGCGGCCGTGCCGGCCGCCGCCACGCCCGCCGACCCCAAGACCGTGGCCCAGGACCTGGCCGTGCCCTGGGGGATCACCTTCCTGCCCAGCGGGGACGCGCTGGTGACCGAACGCGACACGGCCAGGCTGCTGCGCGTGACCGCCGCGGGCCGGACCACCGAGCTGACGAAGGTCGCCGAGGCCCGGCCGGACGGCGAGGGCGGGCTGATGGGCGTGGCGGTCAAAGAAGATCAACTGTTTCTTTACTACACCGCGGCCGATGACAACCGGGTCGTCCGTTACCGCCTGTCCGGTGACACGGTGTCCGATCCGAAGGTGATCGTCCAGGGCATCCCGAAGGGCGGCATCCACAACGGCGGCCGGCTGGCGTTCGGCCCGGACGGCTACCTGTACGCGACCACCGGCGAGACCGGCGACCGGCAGCTCGCCCAGGACAAGGACTCGCTCGGCGGCAAGATCCTGCGCATGACCGTGGACGGCGCCCCCGCCCCCGGCAACCCGTTCGGCACGCTCGTCTACAGCTACGGCCACCGCAACGTGCAGGGCCTGGCCTGGGACGACGAGGGCAGGCTGTACGCGTCGGAGTTCGGCCAGAACACCTACGACGAGGTCAACCTCGTCAAGCCGGGCGCCAACTACGGCTGGCCGGAGGTGGAGGGCAAGGGCGACGACTCGCGCTTCACCAACCCGATCGTCACCTGGCCCACCTCGGACGCCTCCCCCTCCGGGGCCGCCTACCTCAACGGCTCGCTGTGGGTGGGCGCGCTGCGCGGCGAGCGCCTGTGGCAGATCCCGCTGAGCGACGACGGCTCGGCCGGCAAGCCGGTCGGGCTCTTCAACGGCACGTACGGCAGGCTGCGCGGCGTGGCCGCCGCCCCCGACGGCACACTGTGGGTCTCCACCAGCAACAAGGACGGCCGGGGCGAGCCCAGGGACGGCGACGACAAGATCCTGTCGATCCGCCCCTAGCGCCTGAAAAGTGGATCAGTTGCCGCTGCTGACGCAGGTGATCTGCGCCTGCGGCCGGTACTTGGTGGTGATCTTCTCGTCCCGCTTGACTTCCTTGCCGTCCTTGAAGAACACGCGGGTGACGTCGATCGTGAAGCCCTGCTCCCCCGCCGTGGACAGGCAGCCGGGCGCGCTGCTGCTCTCCCGGCGGAAGGGGGTGAAGTTCCGCTTCTCCGACTCGATCGGCTCGATCTTGTCGTAGCGCTCGGTGCTCCAGAGCTGGACGGTGACCGAGGTGCCGGTGGAGGAGGTCTTGATCAGCACGCCGTGGTCGGAGTCGTTGCGCCACTTGAGGTCCTGCTGCGGGTAGAGCAGGGCGGCGTCGCGACCGGCCGGGTAGCGGGCGGCGTGGTAGTCCATCTGCGTGTGGGCGACGTCGTCGAACCCGCCGAAGAAGGTCGCGTTGTACATGGTCGTGGCGAACTGCGAGACCCCGCCGCCGACGATCGGCACCATCCGGCCGCCGACGATCTGCCCGGCCTGGACGTAGCCGCCCTCGACGGTGCGCTCGCCCGTGGCCGCGTTGAGCGAGAACGTCTCGCCCGGCTTGACCAGCATGCCGTCCACCTGGGCCGCGATCCGCCGGATGTTGGTCACGCGGGGCAGGCAGCAGTCGAACGTGGTGGTGAACTCGCCCACGCTCTCCTTGATGCCGAACCCGTTCGCCTCCTGGGTGGTCACCCTGGGGGCGACCACGGCGAGCGTCACGGGAATGGTGCGGCCGCCGGCGGTGACCGCCTTGGCCACGTCACGGGCCAGTTCCTTGGCGTCGATCCCCCTGCCGCGGTGGGCGGGGACCAGCACCGGCTTGTTGGCGACGATCTGGTACGTGGCGTCGCGCGGCGCCTGGGCCGCGTCCACGAGGCTGCTCTCCACCTTGACCAGCGCGCTCTGGGCGTCGAACTGGGGCGCCAGCCCGCCCTTGTCGTCGGGGGCGAAGGTCAGGTTGGCGGCGATCACGAGCGGGGAGAGCTGGGCGCTCTTGCCGCCGAGCGTCAGCGTGATCGGCCCGGCGACCGCGCGCTTGGCGACGGCCTGCGCCGCCTTGACGTCCGCGGCGGTGGTGGACGGCTTGGCCGGCCTGAGCGTCAGCACGGCGGAGCCGCGGCCGAACAGGAAGGCGTCGCCGATCTGCCGTACGGCGTCGGCCTTGTCGAGCACCACGCCGTCCTGCGGGTCGGAGGTGACGGGCTGCCCGTTCCTGAAGATCACCCGGCCTTCGCGGGGCTTCTTGTCGTACGTCTCCGCCAGCCCCTCGATGGTCCTGGACAGCTGGGAGGAGTCGATGGTGACCTTCGGCTGGAGCTCGGTGGTGCCGGTCAGCCCCCGCCACACCTCGATCGGGCTGGGGAAGCCGCTGGGCGCCTGCCCGATGGTGCTGACCACGTCGAGTTCGAGACCCGCCTCGTCGGCCTGGATGGTTTCCTTGTTACCGGCGATGTCCACGGTGACCGGTTTGTTGAGCTTGACCGACAGCTCGGTGCGCAGCTTGTCGGCCGCCTGCGTCACGGTGAGGCCGCCGATGTCCACCCCGCCCACACGGGTGCCGCGCAGCACCGCCCCGGACATGAGCACGGCCGGCACGAGGTAGGCCAGCGCCAGCGCCAGCACGACGAGCAGGACGACGGCGGGCAGGAGGCGACGGCGGCGGGACGGCTCGGGGTCGATGAAGGCGGGCAGCCGCTCGGGGGGCATGCCGAAGACGGGGACGGACTGCGTGCCCGAGCCCTGCCAGGTGTTCTCGTTCACCGGCCAGGGCTGGGGCGGCGGCGCCACGGGGGGCAGCGCGCCGCTGCCGTTGTGGCCGTTCTGCGTGCTGGGAGTGACCGGCCGGGGCTCCGGCTGCCCGGTCGGCCCGAAGATGTCGCGAGACACCCCGGGGGGCAGTCCTTCGACCCGTGGCTTCTTCTTGCTGCCGCCTGACATGGGCAAGGGCACAGAAGCGAAAGGGTCGGTCGGCGATTCGATCGGTCCGGCGTTACGCACGCCTCAATCTCCTCCCGCTCCGCAGCCACATCCTCAGGCAACAGTAAGGCACGCGCATTGGGATATGTCACGAGAAATGGCTACGGAAGTGTGTCAACCTATCCACCGGTAGCGATGCTCAGGTCGTCCGGCGGTTCCGTACCGGGGCCTCAGTTCGGCACGCCCCGCGACGCACAGGTACTCCAGGTAACGGCGCGCGCTGACCCGCGACAGACCCGCGATGGAGGCGGTCTCGGCCGCCGACAGGTCGCGGCCGGCCTGCTTCAGCGTGCCGGCGACCAGCGAGCACGTGGCCGACGACAGGCCCTTGGGCAGCGGGGTCGCGGCCGGGTGGGTGCCGAAGAGCCGGTCCACGTCGTCCTGGCCGACCTCCGCGCCGATGGTCGTCAGCCGTCTGCGCGTGTCGGCGTACTGCTGGAGGCGCTCGGCGAGGGCGGCGGCGGTGAAGGGCTTGATCAGGTAGTTGACCGCGCCGCCGCGCATCGCCTCCCTGACGGTGGGCAGGTCGCGGGCGGCGCTGATCATGAGGACGTCCACGTCGTGCAGCGCCTTGAGCACCTCAAGGCCCGATATGTCGGGCAGGTAGATGTCGAGCAGCACGAGGTCGGGGCGGAGCTCGGCGGCCATGGTGAGGGCCTCGGCGCCGTTGCAGGCGGAGGCGACCACCTTGAAGCCGGGCACGCGGGAGACGTAGCCGCTGTGGATGCGCGCCACCATGAAGTCGTCGTCCACGACCAGCACCCGGATGTCCTTCATCGGACCGGCTCCCGGCGCGGCTCGTCGGCCCGTCTTCGCGCGGATTCCAGCTCGTCGGCGCGTCTTCGCGCGGATTCCGGCTCGTCGGCCCGTCTGCGCGCGGGCTCCGGCAGGAGGGCGGTGAAGACCGCGCCGTCCGCGTTGCGCACGCGCACCCAGCCGCCCCTGCGCAGGCACGCCTGCCTGGTCAGCGCCAGCCCGAGCCCGCGCGGCCCCGACTGGGCGGCCTTGGTGGTGAACCCCTCCCTGAACACCTCGTCCACCAGGTCGGCCGCGATCCCGGGCCCCGAGTCGCCCACCCGTACGTGCAGCCCGTCGGCGTCGGTCCTGACCGACACCTCGATCGTGCCCGCCGCGCCGTCCAGCGCGTCGATCGCGTTGGCCACCAGGTTGCCGACCACCAGCACCGCGTCCCGCGGGTCGCCGATCGCGCCCTCCCGCACGGCCGAGTCGTCCGACAGCACGAGCGTGGCGCCACGCTCGGCGGCCTCGGGCGACTTGGCCAGCAGCAGCGCGGCCAGCG
>NZ_JAHKRL010000187.1 GCF_019396405.1 Nonomuraea rhizosphaerae
CCAGGTGGTGCGGGGCCGCTCGCGTTCCCGCCGACGTCCCGTCTCGTGTGCCCGGGACGAAGGACGCTCCCCGGCGACCGGCGACCGGCGACCGGCGACCGGCGACCGGCGACCGGCGACCGGCGACCGGCGACCGGCCGGGTTGGGCAGGGCAGGGCGAGTCGGGAGCGGCCGGATCGGGTGCTTTGCGTGACGGATCGCGGAAGGGGATCTGCCGCGTTCGCGCCTACGCTCGCGGCATGATCGAGTCCTTCCGCATCGCCGTCCCTCAGCGCGACCTTGACGACCTTCGCGACCGGCTGCGGCGTACGCGCTGGCCGCGGGCCCTGCCCGGTGGCGGGTGGAGCCGGGGCGTCCCGGTCGGGCACCTGCGCGACCTCGCCGCCCGCTGGGCCGACGGCTTCGACTGGCGGGCACAGGAGGCCAGGCTGAACGCGTTCGCCCAGTTCACCACCGACATCGACGGCCAGCGCGTCCACTTCCTGCACGTCCGCTCACCTGAGCCGGACGCCCTGCCGCTGATCATGACGCACAGCTGGCCCAGCACCGTGGCCGAGTTCCTGCACGTCATCGGCCCCCTCACCGACCCCGGCGCGCACGGTCTCGACCCGGCGACCGCCTTCCACGTGGTGGCGCCGTCGCTGCCTGGCTTCGGGTTCTCGCCGTTCCCCGTGCCCAGTGACGGGCCGACCGGCGAGCGGTCGTGGAGCATCGTGCGGGTCGCCCGCACGTGGGCCGAGCTGATGCGGCGTCTCGGGTACGAGCGGTACGGCGCCCACGGCAACGACGCCGGAGCCCTGGTGACGCCGCAACTGGCGGTCCTGGACGCCGCCCACGTCGCGGGCTCGCACATCACGGCGGGGCTGGGCGTCCCCACGGGTGACCCGGCGGAGCTGGAGGGCGCCACGCGGGAGGAGCTGGCCTGGCTGTCGGACCTGAACGCGCGGTGGGCCGGCGGCAGCGGCTACGGCCCGTACCTCGCCGCCAGGCCCCAGACGCTGAGCTACGGGTTCGCCGACTCGCCGGTGGCGCAGCTGGCGTACCTGGTGGAGAGGTTCAAGGAGTTCGACGGCTGGCCGGAGGAGCCCGGGGGCAAGGCGGACGAGCCCATCGAAAGGGACCTCCTCCTGACGAACGCCTCCCTGTACTGGCTGACCGGCACCGGCGGCTCGTCGTCGTGGCCGTACTACGAGGGCGCGGCGGGCATGCCGATCGACCAGACCGCCGTGCCGACCGGCGTCTCGCACGGCGGCGCCCCGCTGATGCGGCGCATCGCCGAGCGCCGCAACACGATCGTCCACTGGGCGGGGGAGGAGGCCGGCAGCCACATGGTCGCCATGAGCGCTCCCGGGTCGCTGGTGCGCAGCCTCCGGACGTTCTTCGGGATGCTGAGGTGACGCTTACAGCTGATGCCGTGAGGTGACGCCGGAGCGGTGCTGCGGCGAGGCTGGAGTAGGGTGCTCGCGTGGACATCGGGCGGGCGTCGGCGGGCGACGCGGGCGAGATTCTCACCCTGCAGCGGGCGGCGTACGTGAGCGAGGCGCAGCTGTACGGCGACCCGTTCATCCCGCCGCTGGTGGAGTCGCTGGAGCAGGTCCGCAAGGCGGTCGAGGCGCACCTCGTCCTCAAGGCCGTGGCGGGCGCCCGGATCGTCGGCGCGGTGCGCGGTCAGCTCGCGGGCGCCACCTGCCTGGTCGGCCGCCTGGTCGTCGCCCCCGACCACCAGGGGCGCGGGCTGGGCAGGGCGCTGATGGAGGCGCTGCACGCGGAGGCGGCGGAGGCTGAGGCGTTCGACCTGTTCACGGGGCATCTGTCCGAGGGCAATTTGCGGCTGTACCGGCGGCTGGGGTACCGGGAGACGCGCCGGGAGCGGATGGACGACCACCTCACGCTGGTCCACATGCGCCGCCACCCGCAGCCCGGCACCTGACAACCGCACCCGGATCGCGGCCCGCCCCGGGGCGTCGGCGGGGGGTGTTCGCGGATAGGCTTTCGGCGTGTTCAAAATCGGCCTGACCGGCGGGATCGGATCCGGCAAGAGCGAGGTCTCCAAGCGCCTGGCCACCAAGGGCGCCGTGGTGATCGACGCCGACAAGCTCGCCCGCGAGGTCGTGGCCCCGGGCACCCCCGGCCTGGCGCGGGTGGTGGCCGCGTTCGGCGACGGGGTGCTGCGTCCCGACGGCTCGCTCAACAGGGAGAAGCTGGGCGGGATCGTGTTCGCCGACCCCGACAGGCTGGCGACGCTCAACGCGATCGTGCACCCGCTGGTGGGGGAGCGGGTGGCGGAGCTGCAGGGCGGGGCCGCCGACGACGCGATCACCGTGTACGACGTGCCGCTGCTGGCGGAGAACAAGCTGGCCCCCATGTACGACGTGGTCGTGGTCGTGGACGCCTCCGACGAGGTCCGCATCCGGCGCCTGGCCGAGCACCGCGGCATGCCGGAGAAGGACGCCAGGTCCCGCATCGCCGCGCAGGCGAGCCGGGAGGACCGGCTGGCGGTGGCCGACATCGTGATCGGCAACGAGGGCCCGCTGGAGGAGCTGGACGCCCGGGTCGGCGAGGTCTGGGCCGAGCTCACGAAACGCGCCGCCCGCGGCTGAGCGGAGCGGGACCGCCCCTGGCTTCCCCACGCTTACAGGAACGTTGAAGGATCATTGACGGCCCGAGTCATGTCCATGACGATCTGAACGGTCCCGCTTCAGATTCGGAAAGGACGCCCCCCGATGCCACGCCTTCTGGCCGCCCTCCTCCTCGCTCTGAGCGTGGTGTTCGCCGCTCCCGCCCCCGGTCTCGCGGCGACCTCGACGTTCCGCAACCCGGTCAACGCCAGCGCCGACCCCAGCCTGATGTACTTCAACGGCAACTACTACGTGGCCACCACGCGCGGCGACCGGATCGGCATCTGGCGCTCGCCCAGCCTGGCCACCCTGCTGTCCGCCCCCGAGCAGGTCGTCTGGCGCGACAGCGACACCAGCCGCAACACGCAGATGTGGGCGCCCGCGTTCCGGCACGTCGGCTCGCGCTGGTACGTGTACTACACCGCCTCGGACGGGGTGGACGCCAACCACCGCATGTACGTCCTGGAGTCGGCGGGCGACGACCCGATGGGCCCGTACGCGTTCAAGGCCAGGATCGCCGACTTCGGCGAGTACGCCATCGACGGCGAGCCGATCACCCACAACGGCCAGTCGTACTTCGTCTGGACGGGCCCGGGGCGCGGCCAGGGCGGCCCCGCGCAGCTCTACATCGCCCGTATGAGCAACGCGTGGACCACCACCGGCGCCCGGGTGGCGATCCCGGCGAACGGCGGCTGCACCGAGGTGCGGGAGGGGCCGACGCCGCTGTACCGCAACGGCAGGACGTTCCTCACCTACTCGACGTGCGACACCGGCAAGCCGGACTACCAGCTGTGGATGAAGAGCATCGCCAACGGCGCCGACCCGATGGTGGCGGCCAACTGGACGCAGCACGCGGGGCCGGTGTTCTCCCGCAACGACGCCACCGGCGTGTGGGGCCCGGGACACCACTCGTTCTTCCGCTCGCCCGACGGCACCGAGGACTGGATCGCCTACCACGGCAAGAACACCAGCACCTACACCTACGCCTTCCGCACCACCCGCGTGCAGCGGTTCACCTGGAACGCCGACGGCACCCCGAACTTCGGCCGCCCGCTGGCCGCCGGCGCCACGCAGCAGCTGCCGTCCGGCGACCCGGGCGCGGAGACGTCGGTGATCAACGACTTCGATCCCCAGGTCACGTACGCGGGCGCCTGGCAGTCCGGCTCCGGCTGCGGCGTCCAGTGCTTCTGGGGCAACGACCACTGGAGCGGCCAGGCCGGCGCGACCGCCACGATCAGCTTCACCGGCTCGCGGGTCGCCCTGCTGAGCGTGCGCGACCGCGGCAACGGCATCGCGGCGATCTCCGTCGACGGCGGCCCGGAGCAGCGCGTCGACTACTACAGCGACATCCGGGTGGGCGAGGAGCTGAACTACCTGAGCCCGGTCCTGGCGCGCGGCCCGCACACGCTGCGCGTGCGCGTCACCGGTGAGAAGAACCCTGCCTCGGGCAGCCCGATCATCAGCATGGACCGGATCGAGGTGTACTAACCGAGCAGGTGGCGGGTCTGCTCGTAGAGGCGGCGGGCGCGCTCCGGGTCGAGCGTCGGCAGCGACGGATCGACCGGGGTGCGCCGGTCGTAGGCGAGCAGGCCCTTGCCCGGCGGGTCGTCCATCAGCTCGATGATCGGCTGGATGCTCCTGTCCACCGGCTGGGCCATGACCTTGGCGAGCAGCTTGACGATCACCTTGGCGGGCCCGCGCAGGCTGTCGGTGCCGCTGTCGGTGAAGCCGGGGTGGTGCAGCAGGTAGCGGGTGCGCGCGTCAGGATGGGTGAGCGCGTACGCGACGCCCAGGAGGTCGGTGGCGCGACCGCCCTGGAGCATGGCCTTGACGCTGCCGTAGCCGCGCTCCAGCGACAGGTCGTCCCAGTGGATGGCGCCCTTGGTGACGCCGACGCCGCAGATGTTCACGATCATCGGGCTCTCGCCGCGTTCCAGCAGGTCCGTCAGGCCGTCGCCGAGCAGGAGGCGGCTGACGTAGTAGAGGGCGAAGGTGGCCTCGAAGCCCTCCGGGGTCACCACCCGCCGGGGGAAGTGGCGCATCGCGGTGAGGACCAGCCCGTCGAGGGCGTCGTGCCGCGCCCTGACCTCCTCGACGATCCGCCTGCCGGCGGCGGCGGAGGTCAGGTCGGCCTGGAGGAACGTGATCCGGTCCGCGGCTCCCGAGCGGGCGGCCTCGTCCAGCATCCGCCGCCCCTTGGCCGGGTCGCTGCCCACGATCGTCACCCGGTCGCCCCTGCCAAGGAAGTGCAGCGCCAGCCCGCGGCCCATTCCGGTGGTGCCGCCCGCCACTACGTAAGATCGCATGTTCCGCCCTCTAAGTCATCGAACGCTGACTCGGGAGAACGTAACACGTCCAGGGCCTACAATGTCAACGGTCGATGACTACAGAGGGGAGCCCGCGTGCCGAAGAGAGACCGGGAGGCCACCCGGGCGCGCCTGCTGGAGGCCGCCAGGCTGCGTTTCTCCCGCGAGGGCTACGACGCCACCAGCGTGCGCGACCTCGCCAAGGACACCGGCGTGGACGCCGCCCTGATCTTCCGCTACTTCGGCTCGAAGAAGGCGCTGTTCGAGGAGGCGACCGCCGACATCCCCGGCGACCTGCTGGAGGGCCCGCAGGAGGAGCTGGTCGCCCGCATGGTCCGCTCGGTGATCTTCGCCGACTGGACAGGGTACGGCGGCGACCACCCGCTGGTGGCCATGCTGCGCTCCTCGGCCCACGAGGACGCCAGGCAGCGCATCCGCGACGAGGTGTGCGCCACGTACGTGCGGGCGCTGGCCGACCTGGCCGAGGGCGAGGACGCCGAGCTGCGGGCCGAGCTGCTCAGCGCCTGGCTGGTCGGCCTCGGCATCCTGCGCTCGGTCGTCGGCACCCCCGCGCTGGCCGGGGCGACGGCCGGCGACCTGGCGCCGCACGTGCGGGCCGTGGCCTCCGGCCTGCTCGGCCGCCCGATGTCCGGCACCTCCCGGGAGCCCGGGCAGTGAGCGGGGGTGTGTCTCACAGCGGCGAGTCGAGCGGCACCTGCCGCACCCCCGGCAGGTGCGGGTCCAGCTCGCCCAGCTCGAACCGCGACATCCCGATCACGTGCCAGAACTGCCCGGACACCTCGCCCTGCAGCTTGTAGCGGCCGTCGGGGGCCAGCGCCGCCCACCCCTCCGGCAGCCCCAGCAGCGTGGCCCGGCGCGCGCCGTCCTCCCAGAGGATCACCACCCCGTCGTCGCCGGCGCTGGCCAGCAGGTCGGAGGCCGGGCTGAAGGCCACCGACCAGACCCGCCGCGCGTGCCCGGCCAGCGAGTGCAGCAGCCGCCCGGAGGCCGCGTCCCACACCCGTACGACGAGGTCGTCGCCGCCCGTCGCCAGCCGCGAGCCCGAGGCGTCGAAGGCCACGCTCCACAGCCGCCCCTCGGCCTGGTCGAGGGTGTGCACCAGGCGCGGCTGCCACGGCTGGCCGGGCCGCAGCTCCCACACCAGGGCCCGCCCGTCGTTGCCGGCGCTGGCCAGGTGCCGTCCCGAGGGGGAGAAGGCGACCGAGAACACCCGGTCGGTGTGCCCCTCCAGCGTCGCGACCCGGCCGCCGGACTCGACGTGCCACAGGCGCACCAGGTGGTCGTCGCAGCCCGTCGCCACGAACCGCCCGTCGGGGCTGAAGGCGATCGAGCGGACCCGGCCGCGGTGGTCGGCCAGGTTGCTGACCAGGCGGCTGGTCGGCCGGTACCAGACGCGGACGCTGTCGTCGTCGTTGGCCGTGGCCAGGAGCGTGCCGTCGGGGCTGAACGCCTCGGCCCAGACGTGGTCGGTCTCGGCGTTCAGCTCGCGCTCGTAGTCGCCGGTGACGGCGTTCCAGAAGTGGACGCCGCCGTCGTTGCTGGAGGTGGCCAGGACCGGCCCGGCGGGCGAGAACAGGGCCGAGATGAGCCGGTCGGAGGTGCCGGTGACCTCGCGCAGGCGGCGGCCCGTGCGCGGCTCCCACACGCGTACGACGCCGTCGTTGCCGCTGGTGGCCAGCATCGAGCCGTCGGCGCTGAACCTGACCGAGGAGATCCGCCTGCCGTGGCCGCGCAGCACCCGCTGGCAGCGGCCGGAGGCCGGGTCCCACAGGCGTACGGTGCCGTCGTTGCTGGAGGTGGCCAGCTGCTCGCCGTCGGGACGGAAGCAGAACGGCCACACCGAGCTGCGGTGCCCGGTCAGCTCGACCCGCCGGGCGTCGCCGGTGTCCTGGAGCCGCACGACGCCGTTGGAGTCGCCGCTGGCCAGCGTCCGGCCGTCGGGGGAGAACAGCACCTGGTAGACGGCCGCGGCGTGGGTGGTGTGCACGCCGTGCGCCTGACCGGCCCGGTCCCACAGCCGGACGATGCCCGCCGTGTCGCCGCTGGCCAGCAGCGAGCCGTCGGGGGAGAAGGCCAGGCAGTAGATGCTGCCCGGGTGCCCGGTCAGCTCGTGGCGCAGCGTCCAGGAGGCGGCGTCCCACAGGCGGACCGTCCCGGCCTCGTCGCCGGTCGCCAGCAGCGTGCCGTCGGGGCTGTGCAGCGCGCGGTAGACCGCGCCGCGGTGCCCGCCGAGCGTGTGCGTCACCTGCCCCGAGGTCAGGTCCCAGACGCGGACGGCCCCCGCGGAGTCGCCGCTGACCAGGACCCCCTCCCCGAACGAGACGGGGTACAGGGGCGCCTGGTGGCCGGCCAGCGAGTGGACCGGCTCACCGGTCGCGGTGTCCCAGACGCGGATCACGCCGTCGCCGCCGCCGGCCGCCAGCAGCTCGCCCGACGGGCTCAGCCGCACCGGCCAGACGCCGTCGGCGTGGCCGGTCAGCTCGCGCAGCAGCTCGCCGGTGAGGGAGTCCCACAGCAGCACCCGGCCGTCGCTCGCGCCCGTGGCCAGCAGGTCACCGGCGAAGGAGACCGCGTACACGCGCCCACGATGCCCCTGGAGCGTCCGTACGGGCGCCCCGGCGGTGCACAGCAGCACCCCGCCGTCCTCGCTGCCGACGGCCAGCGTGGAGCCGTCAGGGCTGTAGGCCATCGGCTCCGGCAGCCGGCTCGTCTGGAAGTGGTAGCCGTACGGCACCCCGATCGCGGCCGGCGCGAGCTGGATCTCGACCGGCCGGCCCGGCACCACGGCGGCCCCCGGCAGGTGCGGCAGCGTGCCGGTCACGTTGATCAGCGTGGCCCGGTGCCAGCGGGCGCCCTCGGCGCTCACGTCGCTCAGGTCGGTCCGGGCCAGCCGCGCCCCCGACAGGTCGGCCCCGCTCAGGTCGGCGCCCGCCAGCTTGGCGCCGTCGAGCCGGGCCCCGGCCAGGACGGCGTCGCGCAGGACCGCCCTGGACAGGTTCGTGCCGGCGAGCGTGGCCTCGGTCAGGTCGGCGCCGGTCAGGTCCACCTCCTGGAGGTCCCTGGCCGACAGGTCCTCGCCCTTGAGGTTGGCGCCGCGCAGGTCGGCGCGGGCGGGCGTGCGCAGGCGGGCGGAGATCTTGACGGCGTTGGCCCTGGCCACGTCGTCGGCGGGCGGATCGGCCGCCCAGGCGCGCAGCGCGGGCACGTCGGCCAGGTCGCACAGGAACTCGACGGTCAGCGCCGACAGCGGCCGGCGCGACAGCACGTCCATGTTCGCCGCGATGTGGCGGGCGATCAGCCACTCCATCACCGACGAGTGGATGAACCCGAACATCCCCTCCTCGGTGCGCACCAGCAGGCTGCCCGAGCCCATCGCGTGGGCGGCGTGCTCGGCGGTCAGCTGCCCCCCGGCCAGGTCGGTCAGCTTCTCGGCGAACTCGGTCAGCTCGTCCACGCCCAGCAGCGACTCGCCGGAGTCCCACAGGCGCAGCGCCAGCTCGGTCACGCCCCGCCACAGCTCCTCGGCGGTCAGGGGGGTCGGCGATCCCGGCATCCTGGCCCGGCGCTCCTCGAAGGCCAGCCAGGAGCCGAGGATCTCCTCGTACAGCAGGGCCGGGCTGATCGTGTGACGGGCCCCGGCGACCGTGCGCAGCCGGTCGGCGTCCAGGTCGGCGATGAAGCTCAGCATGCGCGGGTTCTGGGCCAGGCCGAGCAGGTCCTTGATGCCCTCCATCAGCGACATGCGGGCCGCCGCCTCGTCGCCGTCGTCGAAGCGGTTGGCCAGGTAGGAGCGGATCTGGTCGTGGGTGAAGTCCTCGACGCCGATCACCCGCCGCTGCGGCAGCACGCCGACCATCTCACCCAGCGAGGTCAGCACTTGGCTGTGCGACTTGAAGTGCTGGGTGCGGCTGGCCACCACGATCTTGGCCTTGTCCTCGGCCGCGGACAGCAGCGTCGCCAGGTGGTCGGCGGCGCGGTCGTAGGTCAGCCGGGTGACCAGCTCGTCGAACCCGTCGAACAGCAGCACGATCCGCCCCTGCCGCAGCAGGTAGCGGAACGCCTTGAGGTCGATGAACTCCTCGCCGTGGCTCGCCAGATGGGCGGCCACCAGGGCGTCCACCGAGTGCGCCTTGTCCAGGGCGCGCAGCTCGATCAGGATCGGCGTCAGGTGCGGCAGCTCGGCCGGGATGCGCCTGGCCAGCTCGCGCAGCGCGAACGTCTTGCCGTGGCCGAAGTCGCCGAGCACCAGCAGGAAGCGCCCGTGGTCGGCCGACAGCAGCCGCATCAGCTCGTCGGTCAGCCCGTTCTTGACCTGCTGGCCGGGCCGGTCCAGCTCGCGGTAGCGCTGGGGGACGTACAGGCCGGGCGGGTAGCGGCGGTCGTGGGTGAGCCGGACGGTCTGCTCGGCGACGTAGCCGGACAGGTCCAGCAGGCCCTGGAACTCGGTGAAGCTGCGCAGCCGCACGCCCCTGCGCATCAGCTCGTCGCGCAGCGCCCTGGCCGGGGGCGGCCCCTGGTAGACCAGCTCGGCGGCCAGGTCGGCCGCGTGCGCCTGGCGGGCGAAGGCCTCGGCGCCGGCGGCGTCCAGCTCGCCGACGTGCGCGCCGATCATCGTCTGCCGGACGAACCCGTCCTCGGGGTGGGTGACGACCAGGTGCGTGGCCGAGCGGCGGATCCTGGCCCGCTCGTGCCTGGCCTCGCACACCTCGGTGATGCGGTCGAGCAGCAGGTCGACCGGGCTCGGCTCGGGCCCGACCAGCGCGGGCTCGGGCACGGACGCGGGCGGCGCCCCGGCGCCCGGCCCCGCGAAGGTGGTCCGCGCCGAACGCCACTCGCCCGCGACGCGCTCGGGCCGCTCGCCCTCCGGCAGCCAGACGCGCATCCCGCCGGCGCTGATCTCGACGACCTGGTGGTGCCCCGAGCGCGGCGCGGCGACGGCCCCCTCCGCGGCCTCGCCCGCTCCCTGGAAGAGCAGGTTGAGCCGCCGCGCGAGCAGCCGCTCGTAGGCGGGCGCGTCACGCAGCGCCGCCGGCGGGTGGCCGGCCGCGCCGAGCCGCAGCCAGCCGCTCTCCTCGTACGGCCGCAGCCGCTCGGCGAACCAGGCGGCCTGCGCCTCGCCCAGCATCGGGTACGCGTCGCGCTCCAGGTGGCTCATGGCCATCGTGGAGTTCAGGCCCGCCACGGCCACCTTCAGGTCGGGCACCTCGAACAGCGTCCACGGCTGGCCGCCGTCGAACACCCGGTCGTCCAGCCCCTGGTACACCTCCCCGAACAGCCCGGCGAAGTGCCGCCACTTGGGCCAGTAGGGCGGCTGCGGCGCGACGTCGTCGGCCTCGCAGGTCATGAAGTACGCGCTGGCCGCCGCCTTGGTCACGTCGCGCGGGCCGGGCACGATCACCAGCCGGTGCGGCTCCAGCCCGATCAGCAGCCGCAGGTCCGTCAGGAACCGGGTCGCCTGCCCGAACTGCCCCAGGCTGCCCGACTCGGTCAGGTCACCGGAGACCACCATGAGGTCGGGACGCGGCATGCCCCGGTCGTACATGGAGGTCAGGTCCGCCCAGATGCGCGCCTGCATGTCCTCGGGCGTGAACGGCTCGCCGGGGTCGGGCAGCGCCCGGCCGAACCTCGGGCCGCCGACGTGCAGCACCGACAGCGACTCGCGTCCCAGGTCGGCGACGGCCGACGGCGGGAAGTTGGGCGCTGACACCGGCGTGCGCCTGGCCCGCTGCCGCTCGCCGGGCGGCGGCAGCGTCGGCGCAGGCAGCGGCGCGCTCGCCCCCGCCGAGCCCGGTCCCGTCGGGAACGTCGGCGGGGCCTCCGGCTTGGCGCGGCCCGCCATCGCCTCCCGGACGCGGCCCAGCAGCATCGCCCTGGCCTGCCCCTGGTCGGTGACGCCGAGCAGGTCCACCCAGGTGATCGTGGACAGCAGCCCTTCGAGGTGGACGTCCTCCAGCCTGATCGTCACCAGCTTGTTCGACGGGTTGTCGGGGTCGGCGCGCATCGCGGCCTGCCACTCCATGCGGCCGTAGCGCGAGGTCAGGTAGTTGCGCGACAGGACGGCGACGACGAGCTGCGCCTCGCTGACGCCGCGGTCCATGAAGTCGATGAAGTTGGTGCCGGGAACGAAGTCCCAGGCCTGGATCATGGTCCTGTAACCCGCCGCCTCGAGTTCCCAGGCGATCCAGGTCGCCCAGGCCGTGTCGGCGGGGGAGTAGCTCACGAAGATGTCGGTGGGCCTGCCGTCACGCGCCATCTGACCAGTATCCCCCGGCGGGCCGCCGCTGTGGATCACCGTCAAGGTGGGACAAATGACTGGTTCTGGGAACGGTATGCGATCATCGTCGGGTGTGGCGGCGTCTCAGTGTTCTCGACCGGATCAGGATCGGGCTGCTCCTGCTCGGCGTGATCTTCGTGGCGACCGGGCTGCTGCCGCTGTCCGAGGCCGCGCGCAGCCTCGACGAGATCGGGCCGCTGCTGGTCTTCCTCGTGGGCATCATCGTGCTGGCGGAGCTGACCAAGGAGGCGCAGGTCTTCGACGCCATCGCGGCGCGGATGGCGGTGTTCGGGCGCGGTAACTACGTCGCCCTGTTCTTCCTGTGCACGGCTTTCGCCTCATTTGTCACGATATTTCTGAATCTCGATACGACTGCGGTGTTGCTCACCCCGGTCATGCTGGCCCTGGCCCCCAAGGCGCGCATCGCCGCCCTGCCCCTGGCCATGACCACGATCTGGCTGGCCAACACCGCCAGCCTCCTGCTGCCGGTCTCCAACCTGACGAACCTGCTCGGCATGGACAAGATCCAGCTCGACGCCCAGCAGTTCGCCGCCCGCATGTGGGTCCCGCAGATCGTGGCCATTTTGGTGACCATGGCGTTCCTGTGGGTCTACTACTGGCGCAGGGGCCGCCGCCTCGACCTGCGCTACACGCCGCCGGCGCTGGAGCCGATCGCCGACCGCGTGCTGTTCGCCGCCGCCGCGGCCGGCTGCCTGCTGTTCATCGTGGCGCTGCTGCTGAAGTTCCCGGTCGGCGTCGCCGCCCCGGCCGCCGCGCTGATCGTGGTGGCGGCGTTCTTCGCGCGCGATCGCGCGCGGCTGGCGCTGAGCCTGATCCCCTGGCCGGTGCTC
>NZ_JAHKRL010000188.1 GCF_019396405.1 Nonomuraea rhizosphaerae
GGCGCCCGTCGGGGGTCACGTGGTGGCCGGCGAACAGGCCGACGTGCCGGTTGAAGCCGACGTGCGGCAGGTAGAGGGTGGCGATGCCGTCCAGGATGCGGTTCCAGCGGTTCACGCCGGTGTGGCAGTCGGTGATGTACTCGCCGCGCAGGTCGGCGTTGAGCGCGGTCAGGGCGGGCAGGCGCACCTCCACCAGGCGGCCGTCCTCGACCCGCTGGACGGTGGCGCTCGCCTCGGTCAGCAGGTGGTCGTCCTTGCGGCGCTCCTCCTGCCAGCGGCCCTTGAGGCCGGCCGTGTAGTAGTTGGCGACGTTCGTGGAGGTCTCGCCGCCGAACAGGTCGAGGCTGACGCTGTAGTGGAAGTTGATGTACTTCTGGATGACCTCCAGCGGGATGCCACCATATTTCTGGATGTCGTCGGTGTCGTGTTCGCGCATCAGCATCGCGGTCCGCTCCACCACCCGGTCCACGCCGGTGGTGCCGACGAACATGTGGTGGGCCTCCTCCTTGAGCATGAACTCGCAGGTGCGGCTGAGCGGGTCGAACGCGCTCTCCTTCAACGTGCCGAGCTGGTACTTGCCGTCGCGGTCGGTGAAGTAGGTGAACATGAAGAACGACAGCCAGTCGGGCGTCTCCTCGTTGAAGGCGCCCAGGATGCGCGGGGAGTCCTCGCTGCCGGAGTTGCGCAGCAGCAGCGCCTCGGCCTCGTCGCGGCCGGTGCGGCCGAAGTAGGCGTGCAGCAGGTAGACCATGGCCCACAGGTGGCGGCCCTCCTCCACGTTCACCTGGAAGAGGTTGCGCAGGTCGTACAGGCTGGGGGCGGTCAGCCCGAGCCGGCGCTGCTGCTCGACGCTGGCGGGCTCGGTGTCGCCCTGGATGACGATCAGCCGTTGCAGCTCGGCGCGGAACTCGCCGGGGACCTGCTGCCAGACCGGCTGCCCCTTGTTCTGGCCGAAGCCGATGCGGCGGTCGGGGTCGCGCTCGGCCAGGAAGATGCCCCAGCGGTACTCGGGCAGCGCCACGTGGTCGAAGTGCGCCCAGCCCTCGCGGCCCACCGACACCGCCGTGCGCAGGTAGACGTCCTGGGTGGGCAGCGCCGGCCCCATCTCGCCCCACCAGCGCAGGAACCCGGGCTGCCACGACTCCAGCGCCCGTTGCAGGCGCCGGTCCTCCGACAGGTTGACGTTGTTCGGGATGCGCTCGCCGTAGTCGATGGACATGCCCACCTCGCTCGGACTCGGTGCCTGCTTTCGACAATACTCCGTCGCGGCGTCAAACGTCTGTAGCATTTATGTTCCTGAGGAGGCCGCATGCCCGTGCACCGCATCGAGGACGACCAGCCCGCCGGACGCTGGCAGGACGCCTTCCTGTCCGGCAACGGCGAGTACGGGATCATGGTGTACGGCGAGCCGCACGCCCAGCGCGTCGTGTTCAACCACCACCGGTACGTCCTGCCCAACGGCACCCGCGACCTGCGGCCACCGGCCATCGCCGACCGGCAGGACCGCATCAGGGAGCTGATCCTGTCCGGGGACCCCGTCGAGGCGCAGCGGCTGGCGGCCGGCGGGCGCTCGCTGGAGTGGACGCAGTCCTTCCACCCCGGGCACGAGCTGGTCGTCACGGGCTCGTCCGGCGGCCCCTACCGGCGGGTCACCGACTTCACCAGCGGGGAGATCACCGTCACGTCGGGGGCGGACGTCCACCGGGCGTTCGTGTCGCGCGCGGACCGCGTCGTGGTGCAGCACCTGACCGGTGACCTGCGGCTGAGCCTCACGGGTGACCTGCCGGGCAAGCCGGGCGACGTGGTCTGCGAGACCTCGGCCCATCAGGGCGAACATGTCCTCCTCGGGGTGCGGGGCGCCTATCCGGCCGGGCTCGGGGCGGCCGGGTTCGAGGGGCTGACGCTCGTCCTGGGGGACGACGTGGCGGTGGCCGGGAACGATGTGGTGATGCGCGGTGAGGCGCTGCTGCTGACCAGGCTCGACCGGTACGAGGAGCCCGGCTGGGGGACCGGGAGGCTGGCGGACGGGCTCGCCGACCTGGCCGGCCGCTCGTACGAGGAGCTGCTGGAGCGGCACGTCGCCGTCCACCGCCCCGTCTACGAGCGGGTCACCCTCGACCTGGGCGTGCCCGGCGACAGCCCCGTGGGCGAGCTGATCACCGAGCCCACGCCCGCCCTGGTCGAGCGGCTGTTCCACTCCGGCCGCTACCTCCTGCTCAGCTCCTCCGGGGTGCTGCCGCCCCGGCTCACCGGCCTGTGGCTCGGCGCGTGGGGAGCGGCCTGGTCGGGCGACTTCACCACGGACGCCAACCTCAACCTGCAGATGGCCGGGGTGAACATCGGCGCGATGCCCGAGGTCATGACCGGGTACGCCGCCCTGATCCGCGACCAGATCGACCACTGGCGGACCAACGCGCGCGAGATCTACGGCATCGACGGCATCCTCGCGCCCAGCCGTACGGACGGGGAGAGCGGCTACCTGTTCCACCTCGACGAGCAGTGGCCGTGGACGATGTGGCTGGCGGGGGCGGACTGGCTGCTGTACCCGCTGCACGAGCACCACCAGGTCACCGGTGAGCTGCCCGCCGAGCTTCCCGGCTGGCTGGGGGAGGCGGCCCGGTTCTGGGAGTCGTTCCTGACGCGGACGGGGTTCGTCGTGGTGCCGTCGTTCTCGCCGGAGGTGGGGCCGGGCGGCGCGGCGTACGCGAGCGTCAACGCCACCATGGACCTGGCGGCGGCCCGGCACGCCCTGACCGTCGCGGGGTCGCCGCTGGCCGAGCGCGTGCCGGCGTACAGGGTCGACGAGCGCGGCGCGCTGGCGGAGTGGGCCTGGGACGGCGCGCCCGCGCACGAGGACCACCGGCACGTCAGCCACCTCTACCCGGTGTGGCCGCTGCACGAGATCAACCCCGACGACACGCCGGAGCTGGCCGCGGCCGCCCATCGCGCCCTTGAGCTGCGCGGCGACGAGAACCTGTCCGCCCACGGCAGCCTGCACCGGGCGCTGGTGGCGGCCCGGCTGAAGGACGGGGCGCTGGCGCAGGAGAACCTGCTGAAGATCCTGGGCGCGAACATGCTGTTCCGGTCGCTGATGACCGCGCACAACCCCGACCTGGAGATCTACAACGCCGACGCCGCCCACACGCTGCCGGGGCTGGTCATCGAGCTGCTGGTGGACTCGCGTCCCGGAACCGTGGAGCTGCTGCCCGCCCTGCCGGACCTGCTCCCGGCGGGGACCGTCCGGGGAGTGGCCTGCCGGGGCAGGGTCACCGTGGAGGAGCTGACGTGGTCGCCGCAGGGGGTCAGGGCGGTGCTGCGCTCCCCGGTGGACCAGCGGATCGTTCTGGTGCACCGCGCGTCAGGGTGCCGCCGGGAGGTCGAATTGACGGCGGCGACACCCTGTTATGTGGAGCTTGTTTGAGTGCGAACTTATTTGAGGACGGCGCAGCCGACCCACTTGATGATGTGCCTGTCCTTCTTGGTGAACTCCTGCGCCTTCTTCTTGGTCTCGAAGTGGCGCTTGTGCAGCCGGCCCTTCTCGTCGCGGAAGCTGACCTGCAGGCGGTCGCCCTTCCTGTGCTTGACGACGCACTTCATCTCTCCGGCCTCGCCGCACGCCTCGTCCTCGGGGCCGAGCCTGCGGACGACGGCCCTCTTGTCGTCGACTCTGAGCGCCTCGTCGCTGATCTTGCCGTCCTTGATCCTCAGGTCCTTGACCTTGACCTTCTCGCCCTTCTCGATGCGGATGACACCGGCGGGTTCGGCGCACTCCAGGATGGGCGTGAGCTGATCGCTGGTGATCAGCTGCGGCTGGTGCGGGTCGTCCGAGGCGAAGGCCGGCGCGGAGAGGGCGGCGGTGGTGCCGAGGGCCGCGATCGTGATGACGGCGGCGCCGAGTGCGCGCTTCATGTGACTCTCTTCTCTGCGGGAAACAAGTGTTTGCGGACCGGCCGGTCACCATGAAGATTGCCGGGCGAGGTGTTAACTCCGTGTATGACAGAAAGGGAGGCGCGGCTCGCCTTCTTTAACTCCGGCGAATACCGGAAATGCGCGGTGCGGAAATAGGCGCCCGCCGGGGAGACGGTGGCATGGCCCCGTCCAGGACGGACGGCGGGTCCCGGCCGGTGTATTGACGATCCCGCAGGCAGAAGCTACGGTCGTCTCATAATAGACAGGAAACTTTCCTAAAAGTTCACTGTCGGGCCTGCCATCCCACCCCCAACCGCCGGATGTCGGAGCATCTATGAGACACACCATCCTGAGCAAGGGCCTAGCGGTCCTGGCGGCCTTGACGCTGCCACTGACCGCCGTGGTCGCCACCCCGGCCGGCGCGTACGGCGCCACCTCGTCCGCTTATGCCGCCGCGGCCTGGGCACCGTGGACCGCGTACGCGGTCGGCGCGCGCGTGACCTACAACGGCGCCGACTACGAGTGCGTCCAGGCCCACACCTCCCAGCCCGACTGGACCCCGCCCGCCGTGCCGGCACTCTGGAAGCCGGTCACCGGGGGCGGCGGCGACACCACCGCGCCGTCCGCGCCGGGCAACCTGCGCTCGACGGGCACCACGTCCAGCACCGTCTCGCTGGCCTGGGACGCCTCCACCGACAACGTGGGCGTCACCGGTTACGACGTGTACCGCGGCTCCACGCAGGTGACCACGGTCACCGGCACCTCCTACACCGACACAGGGCTGGCCGCCTCGACCAGCTACTCGTACACGGTCCGCGCCCGTGACGCCGCCGGGAACGTCTCGCCCGCCAGCAACGCCGTCAGCGCCACCACCACGGGCGGCAACACCGGCGCGCCCGGCCAGCCCGGCGCGCCGAACGTCACCGGGTCGAACGGCTCCTCGATCAGCCTGTCCTGGGGCGCCTCCTCCGGCACCGTCACCGGCTACCGCGTGTACGAGGGCGGCACGGTCAGAGCCACAGTGACCGGCACCTCGGCCACGATCGGCTCCCTGGGCGCGTGCACGTCGCACACGTACACGGTCAAGGCCTACAACTCGGCCGGCGAGTCGGCCTCCAGCGCGCAGGTCACCGGCACCACCACCGGCTGTCCGGGCGGCGGCAACAAGGTGCTCGGCTACTTCGTGCAGTGGGGCGTCTACCAGCGCGGCTACCACGTCAAGAACATCGACACCAGCGGCTCGGCCGCCAAGCTGACCCACATCAACTACGCCTTCGGCAACGTGACCAACGGCCAGTGCGCGATCGGCGACAGCTACGCCGACTACGACCGCTTCTACCAGGCGGGCGAGAGCGTGGACGGCGTCGCCGACACCTGGGACGCCGGCGCGCTGCGCGGCAGCTTCAACCAGCTGCGCAAGCTCAAGAGGAAGTACCCGAACCTGAAGGTGCTGTTCTCGTTCGGCGGCTGGACCTGGTCCGGCGGCTTCGGCCAGGCCGCGCAGAACCCGACCGCCTTCGCCAACTCCTGCTACAACCTGGTCGAGGACCCGCGCTGGGCGGACGTGTTCGACGGCATCGACATCGACTGGGAGTACCCGAACGCCTGCGGCCTGAGCTGCGACAGCAGTGGCCAGGCGGCCTACCGGAACCTCATGGCGGCGCTGCGCGCCCGCTTCGGCTCCGGCAACCTGGTCACCTCGGCCATCACCGCCGACGGCACCAACGGCGGCAAGATCGACGCCGCCGACTACGCCGGCGCCGCGCAGTACGTCGACTGGTACAACGTCATGACCTACGACTACTTCGGCGCCTTCGCGGCACAGGGGCCCACCGCCCCGCACTCGCCGCTGACCTCCTACAACGGCATCCCGACTCCGGGCTTCTACAGCGACGCCGCGATCCAGAAGCTCAAGAGCAAGGGCATCCCGTCGAGCAAGCTGCTGCTCGGCATCGGCTTCTACGGCCGGGGCTGGAGCGGGGTCAGCCAGGCCGCGCCCGGCGGCTCGGCCTCGGGGCCGGCGCCAGGCACGTACGAGCAGGGCATCGAGGACTACAAGGTGCTCAAGACCCGCTGCCCCTCCACCGGGACCGTCGCCGGCACGGCGTACGCCTACTGCGGCAACCAGTGGTGGAGCTACGACACGCCGAGCACCATCGGCGGCAAGATGAGCTACTCCAAGACCCAGGGCCTCGGCGGAGCGTTCTTCTGGGAGCTCAGCGGCGACACCACCAACGGTGAGCTGATCACCGCGATGAAGAGCGGCCTGGGATAGCCACTCGGGACCGGCCCCACCGGGCCGGTCCTTCCACGACGCGCGGCGGGGCCGGCCCACCAGGCCGGCCCCGGCGTGCGATTCTTGGATCATGGGACTCATCGTCACCACCGGCGCCACCGGCCGCCTC
>NZ_JAHKRL010000189.1 GCF_019396405.1 Nonomuraea rhizosphaerae
GCGGGCGGTCACCACCGCCCGCCGCCCGTGTCACCCGCGGCCCTCATGGCCGCGGTCCTGCTCCTCGGCTCAGCTCAGGCTGTCCAGCCAGGCCTGGTGCAGGCCGGCGAAGCGGCCGGAGGCGGCGATGAGCCGGTCGGGGGCGCCGTCCTCGACGATCTCCCCCCGCTCCATGACCAGCACCCGGTCCGCGATCTCCACCGTGGACAGCCGGTGCGCGATGATCAGCGCCGTCCGGTCGGCCAGGATCGTGCGCAGCGCCCGCTGCACCAGCCGCTCGCTGGGCACGTCCAGGCTGGAGGTCGCCTCGTCCAGGATCAGCACCGCCGGGTCGGCCAGGAACGCCCTGGCGAACGCCACGAGCTGCCGCTGACCGGCCGACATGCGGCCGCCGCGCTTGCCGACCTCGGTGTCGTACCCGTCGGGCAGCGCCTTGATGAAGTCGTGCGCGCCGATCGCCTTGGCGGCCTCGCGCACCTCGCGCTCGCTCGCCTCGGGACGGCCGAACCGGATGTTGTCCGCGACCGTGCCGGTGAACAGGAAGTTCTCCTGCGTCACCATGACCACGGCCCTGCGCAGCGTCGCCTCGTCCAGCGTCCGCAGGTCGACTCCGTCGAGCAGCACCCGGCCGCCGGTCGGGTCGTAGAAGCGGGAGATCAGCTTGGCCAGCGTCGTCTTGCCCGCGCCCGTCGCGCCGACCAGCGCCACGCTCTGCCCGGCCGGGATCGTCAGGTCGAGGCCGGGCAGGATCGGCATCTCCTCGACGTAGGCGAACCGGACGTCCTCGAAGCGCACCTTGCCGCGCGCCTCGGGCAGCGGCCGCGGCTCGCGCGGCTCGGGCACGCCGGGCTCCTCCTCCAGCACGCCCGACAGCTTCTCCAGCGCCGCGCCCGCCGACTGCAGCGTGTTGTAGAACTGGCTGATCTCCTGCATCGGCTCGTAGAACTGCCGCAGGTACAGCAGGAACGCGGCCAGCACCCCGACCGTGACCTCACCTTGGAGCGCCAGGTAGCCGCCGTACACGAGCACGCCCGCCACGGTCACGTTGCCGATCAGCTTGACGCCCGGCATGAAGACCGCGATGAGCTGCATGCTGCTGGCGTTCGCGCCGCGGTAGTCGTCGTTGAGCCGCTCGAAGATCTCCTGGTTGCGCGGCTCGCGGCGGAACGCCTGCACGGCGCGGATGCCGGTCATCGACTCCACGAAGTGCACGATGACCAGCGCCACCGTCTCCCTGGTCCGCCGGTAGACGATCGCCGACTGGCGGCGGAACCACCGGGTGAACAGCAGCAGCAGCGGCAGCGGGATCAGCGCCACCAGCCCGAGGTGGACGTCGAGCACCAGCAGCAGCGCCGCCGTGCCGAACAGCGTCAGCACCGCGGTGACCAGCCCGTCGAAGCCCGACTGCAGCAGCTCGGCGATGGCCTCGATGTCGGAGGTGAGCCGGGAGATCACCCGGCCGGAGGTGTACTTCTCGTGGAAGCTCAGCGACAGCCGCTGGAAGTGGTCGAAGACGCGCCGGCGCAGCTCCAGCAGGATGTCCTGGCCGATGGTCCCGGCCAGCTTGAGGAAGACCTGCCTGGTCAGGGCCTGCGTCGTCGCCGCGGCCAGGATCACCCCGACGACGGTCAGCAGCGTGCCGGGGCCGGTGCCCTTGAGCATCGGCGGGATGCCCGCGTCGATGCCCACCTTCACCAGGTAGGGGATGGCCAGGCCGGCCAGGTTGGAGACCACGATGATGGCCGTGAGCAGCGCGATCGCCTTGCGGTGAGGGGTCAGGAGGCTGCCGAGCAGCCTGCGGGAGCGCTCCCGCAGCAGCACCGACACCTGCTCCGACAGCTCGTCCTGGTCCTCGGAGGCCACGCCCCGCCAGTCGGAGGTGGTGACCGTCATCGCAGGGCTCCTTCCGAGGGGTCGAGGTCGGCGTCCTGGGCCAGCAGCTGCCGGTACTCGGGCACCTCGTCGAGCAGGTCGTGGTGCCGCCCCACGTGGGTGATCGTGCCGTCGCGCAGCAGCGCGACCTTGTCGGCCAGCAGCACCGTGGAGGCGCGGTGGGCGACGACGATGCCGGTCGCCTCGCGCAGCACCAGGCGCAGCGCCTCCTCCACCAGCGCCTCGGTCTCGACGTCGAGCGCCGACAGCGTGTCGTCCAGGACGAGGATGCGCGGCCTGCTCAGCACCGCCCGCGCCAGGGCCAGCCGCTGCCGCTGGCCGCCGGACAGGGACAGGCCCTGCTCGCCGATCCGGGTGTCGAGCCCCCACGGCAGGTCGTACACGAACATGGCCTGCGCCGTGCGGATCGCGGCGTCGATCTCCTCCTCGCCGGCGTCGTGACGGCCGAGCGTGAGGTTCTCGCGCACGCTCATCGAGAACAGCGTCGGCTCCTCGAACGCCGTCGCCACCACCTCGCGCAGCGCGGCCAGCGACAGGTCGCGCACGTCATGGCCGTCGATCGTGACCCGGCCGCCCGTCGGGTCGATGAGCCTGGGCACCAGCGCGGTCAGCGTCGTCTTGCCCGAGCCGGTGGCGCCCACGATGGCGACGGTCTCGCCGGGCCGCACCTCCAGCCACACGTCCCGCAGCACCGGCTGCTCGCCGTCGGGGAAGCGGAACTCCACGCCCTCGAAGCGCAGGTGGCCGCGCGGCCGCTCGATCGAGCCGGTGCCGCTCTCGATGGCGGGGACCGTGTCCATGACCTCCATGACCCGGTCGGCCGAGGTGAGCGCCTCCTGCGCCATGGCCAGGATGAAGCCGAGGCTCGCGACCGGCCAGACGAGCTGCAGCATCAGCGTCGTGAACGCCACCAGCGTGCCCAGCGTCAGCGCCCCGCCGCCCACCGCCAGCGCGCCGAGCAGCAGCACCAGCGCGAGCGTGAAGTTGGGGATCATCTCCAGGAACGTGAAGAACCTGGCCGACAGCCGCACCTTGCTCATCGAGGTGGCGTAGACCTTCCGCGCGGCCTCGTCGAACCTGTCGAACACGTGGTGACGGCGGCCGAACGCCTTGATCGTACGGATGCCGATCGCCGACTCCTCGACGGCCGTGGCGAGGTCTCCCTGCTGGTCCTGCACCCGGCGGGAGATCTTGATGTACTTCTTCTCGAAGCCCAGCGACACCGCCACGATCGGCACCGCCGACCCGGCCACCAGCAGGCCGAGCGGCCAGTACATGTTCAGCAGCAGGATCGTCACCGTGGTGAGCTGCAGGATGTTCATCACCAGGAAGAGCATCCCGAAGCCGAGGAAGCGGCGGATCGTGGACAGGTCCGTGGTCGCCCGCGACAGCAGCTGGCCCGACTGCCAGTCGCCGTGGAAGCCCATCGGCAGGCGCTGCAGGTGCTCGTACAGGTCGTCGCGGAGCTTGGTCTCCAGCCCCAGCACCGGGCCGACCTGGATCCAGCGGCGGAAGAAGATCAGCAGCGCCTCGCAGGTGCCGACGCCGAGCGCGATCAGGCCGAGCGGGAGGAGGGCGCCGGAGTCGCCGTGGAGCACGGGACCGTCGATCACCTCACGGCCGATGAGCGGCAGGGAGATGCTGGCGCCGATGCCGATGACCGCGGCCAGCCAGATGAGGATCAGCCTGAGGACGTAGGGGCGGAGGTACGACCTCATCCGCCACAAGGAGTTCGTCGACGGTTTCTGGTAGGCGGGCAGGGGACGGCTGGGAGAACTCGTATCGGGAGGCATCCCATCAAGGCTAATACGTCCGATCAACCGGTTTTCTGGCGAACGCCGCCTGCCTCCTGCCGCCAAACCGCGACACTTTTCCATCCGTGAGGGTCTCGACGGCGAATGACACGGGGACCCGGTCCTGGTGACCGCTATCGGCGAAAGGGTGGCGCGGCGGCGCTGACAGTCCTACCGTCAGGTGGTCGTGCACATCGGCGTTCCCGAAGGCGCGCGTTCCCGACGGCACTGCCATGTCCCGGATGCGGCCGTACTCCTGACGACTCCCGACGCGAGGAGGGACCCAGCCGTGAGACCAGCGGATGGGAAGCACGCCGGCCCGTACCCGGGCGCGCGCTCGTACCCCAGCCGGTTCGCCGGCTCCTACCCCGGTCTGGACGCCGATCCGGCGACCCTGCCGGGGATCGACGGGCCGCCCACGGCGGTGGGGCGGATGCGCGACCTGATGCCGGGCGGCGCGCTGGACAGGGCCGGCGGCCCGATGGGCAGAGGCGGGGCCGCGGACCGGCGGGTGCCGGACCTCGCCCGGCCGTACGCCGAGCAGGTCGGGCGGCTGGACGCGCTGCTCACCGAGCTGACGCCGCGCCGCTGGCCCGGCGAGATCCCCTGCTACGGCGACGTGCCGGGGCTGCTGGCCCACCTGGCGGCCAACGACGCCGCCCTGCTGCGTGCGCTGACCCCCCACCCGCCCGGCCCGGACGGCGCCCTGCCCGCACGGGAGGGCACGACGCCGGACGCGCGACGGATGGCGGGCGGGCCGGCGTCGCGGCCGAACGGGCGAGG
>NZ_JAHKRL010000190.1 GCF_019396405.1 Nonomuraea rhizosphaerae
CGCCGACTCGGAGGCGGTGACCTACTTCGGGGTCGGCGCGCCGTACATCATGGCCTCGCTCAAGGCCGGCATCCGCCCGGAGGGGCTGGCGGCGCTGCGCGGAGTGGGCTCGACCGGGTCGCCGCTGCCGCCCGAGGGGTTCGCCTGGGTGAGCGAGAGCCTGCCGGGGATCCCGGTCGGCTCGTTCTCCGGCGGGACGGACGTGTGCACGGGCTTCGTCGGGGCGACCGTGCTGCACCCGATCAGGGCGGGCATCATCCCGTGCCGGTCGCTGGGCGCGGCGGTGCACGCGTTCGACCCGCTGGGCGAGCCGGTCGTCGGCGAGGTGGGCGAGCTGGTGATCACCAGGCCGATGCCGTCGATGCCGGTCATGTTCTGGAACGACCCCGGCGGCGAGCGCTTCCGCGAGAGCTACTTCGACGTGTACCCGGGCGTGTGGCGGCACGGCGACTGGATCAAGATGAACGAGGACGGCAGCTGCGTCATCTACGGCCGCTCCGACTCCACCCTGAACCGGGGCGGCGTCCGGATGGGCACCAGCGAGTTCTACCGGGTGGTGGAGCGGTTCGAGGAGATCGCCGACAGTCTCGTGATCGACACCGGGCAGCTCGGCCAGGACGGGCGGCTGCTGCTGTACGTGACCCTGGTCGAGGGCGTCGTCCTGTCGGACGACCTGGCCCACTCCCTGCGTACGGCGCTGCGCGAGGAGCTGTCGCCCCGCCACGTGCCGAACGAGATCCACGTCGTGCCCGGCATCCCGCGCACCCTGTCGGGCAAGAAGCTGGAGGTGCCGGTACGCAAGATCCTGCTCGGCACGCCGGTCGAGCAGGCGGCCAACCCCGACGCCATGGCCAACCCGGAGGTCCTGCGCCACTTCAAGCCCTGAGGCCCTGAGGCCCTGAGGCCCTGAGGCCCTGTGGTCAGGCTTTCAGTACGACCTTCCCGTGCAACTGGCCGGCCTCGGCCCGGCGGTGGACGTCGGCGAGCGCGCTCAGCGGCCGCGACTCGGCGACCTCCACCGTAAGCTCGCCCTTGTCGATCAGAGCGACCAGCTCGGCGAGCTGGGCGGCGTCGTTCCGGGTCACGAAGTGCCTGGCCCTGGGCGAGTCGATCGGCACGGTGACGGTGACGATCAGCGCGTCCAGGGCCGCCAGCGCGGCGGCCTGCCCGGGGCCGATCACCGCGAGGTTCAGCACCACGTCCACGGGAGGCGGGACGGCGGCGCGGTCGATGACCTCGTCCGCGCCGTAGCGGCGCGCGGCGGCGTCGCTGTGCGGCCCGGCGACCGCGATCACCGTCGCGCCCGCCAGCTTGGCCAGCTGCACCGCGAACATCCCCACGCCGCCGCCCGCCCCCACGATCAGCACCCGCCGGCCAGGGGAGACGTGGGCGTGCTCGTGGACCGCCTGCCACGCGGTGAGCCCGGCGACCGGGACGGCGGCCGCGTGCTCCAGCGGGATCGTCTCCGGCGCCCTGGCCAGCACGCGCCCGGCCGCCACCACGTACTCGGCGGCCGAGCCCTCCACCGAGCCGATCACCCGGTCGCCGGCGGCCAGGCCGCGCACGCCCGCGCCCACCTCGGCGACCGTGCCGGACAGGTCGGCGCCCAGCGTGTACGGGAACGTGGTCGGCAGCACCTCGGCCAGCAGCCCGGAGCGCAGCCCCACCTCCGACGGGTTGAAGGAGGTGGCGGCCACCCGGACCAGCACCTCCCCGGGGCCGGGCGACGGCCGGGGGACCCGGTCGTGGGAGATCACGGACGCGTCGCCGTACTCGTGGATCCGGGCCGCGAACATCTCGGGGCGGGCGGCGGGGCCGGCGCCCCGGAAGTCCGCCGCGTGCTCGGCCGCCCACTCCCCGAACGTCCGCGCCCGGACCCCGGTCACCTCCTCCACCACGGACGTCGCCGGCCCCGGCGTGCCGACCAGCGCGGCCTGCGCCGCGAGCATCCCCTCCGCCGCCTCCTCCAGCCATCCCGAGGCCACCAGCCGGACCCGGGCCGACTCCGGCGACGCCTCCTCCCACCGCACCGCCGTCCCGGTCGCCTCGCCGATCAGCCGCGCCTGCTCGGCCTGGCTCAGCGGCTCCGGCCCGGTCAGCGTGTACGCCGCGCCGTGGTGCCCCTCCGACACCAGCGCCCGCACCGCGACGGCGGCGACGTCCCGCTCGTGCACGGGCGACATGACGGCCGCCCCGTACGGCTCGCGCACGACCCCGGCCCGCACCTGCGCCGCCCATCGCAGCGTGTTGGCGGCGAAGGCGTGCGGACGCAGGAACGTCCACTCCATCCCCGACCGCTCGATCAGTTCCTCGATCTCGCGCTCGTGGTCGCGTACGGCCGCCGACGACAGGTACACCACCCGCCGGGCCCGCGCGGCCATCACCTCCACCATCTCGCGCGCCCCCTCGGCCGTGGCGAACGGCCACACGAGGAACACCGCCGACACCCCGGTGAGCGGCTCGGCCAGCGACGGCGGGTCGGTCAGGTCCGCGCGGTCCCGGGGGAGGGGCCGGACCGCGACCCCGGCATCACGCAACTGGGTCACCACGTGGCGGCCGACCGTGCCGGTCGCCCCGGTGACGAGGATCTCTCTCATGGGAAGCAACCGTAGGAGCCAGCAGCGAGACAGCCAATGTGTCAATGTCTCCCGTTCATACGCGTACGTCTCGCCGCGTAGACTTTCACCCATGGACGTGCTCAGCGACGTGCTCGCGATCATGCGCACCGGCCGGCCCCGCTCGGCCCGCGTCGAGTGGCACGCTCCCTGGGGCCAGCGCTTCCCCGCGGTCCCCGGCTCGGCGGGCTTCCAGGTGGTCCTCCAGGGCTCCGCCTGGCTCCTCCCGCCCGGCGGCGACCCCGTCGCGATGGGCGTCGGCGACGTGGTGTTCTTCCCGCACGGGCACGGCTGGGCGATGGCCGACAGCCCCGGCACGCCGGTTGCCGAGCCCGCGTGCGACCCGCTGGAGGAGCTGGAGACGTTCGCCTCGGCGTCCGTCCCGGGGCCCGGCGCGGCCACGGTGCTGCTCTGCGGCGGCTACCGGCTCGACCCCGGCCGCGCCCACCCGCTCCTGCGCGACCTGCCCGACGTGATCCACCTGCCGGCCAGGCTCGGCCGCCACCCCGAGCTGCGGGCGGCCGTCGACCTGCTCGGCGGCGAGATCGGCGACCCGCGGCTCGGCGCGGACACCGCCGTCTCCTCGCTGCTCGACGTCCTGCTGCTGTACATCCTGCGCGCCTGGTTCGACGCGGCGCCCGAGCACTGCCAGGTCACCGGCTGGGCCGCCGCCTTGGCCGACCCGGCGATCAGCGCGGCGCTCGACGCGATCCACCGCGATCCCGCTCATCCCTGGACGGTCCAGGCGCTCGGCGCGAGGGCCGGGCTCTCCCGCGCCGCCTTCTCCCGCCGCTTCACCGCGCTGGTCGGCCAGCCGCCGCTGGCCTACGTCACGTGGTGGCGCCTGGCCACCGCCGCGCGCCTGCTGCGCGAGTCGGAGGGCGCGCTGGGTGAGATCTCCGCGCGCGTCGGCTACACCTCGGAGTTCGCCTTCGCCAACGCCTTCAAGCGCGAGTACGGCACCGCGCCCGGCAGGTACCGCCGCCATCCCTGCCCGGCGGTCACCACGGCCTAGAGGCCGAACAGCGGCAGGCAGGGCTCCAGATTGTGGATCTTGATGCCGTCCATGGGCTTCCAGTCGGCGCGCTGCAGCCGGAACCGCTTGGTGACGGCCATCGTGCCCTGCCTGTTGTGCAACGCGATGCCGTCCGGCTGGTAGCCCAGCCTGCGGGTTACCGCCAGCGAGGCGTGGTTGTCCTCGAACGCCTCCGTCGTCGCCTCGTGGGCGTCCAGCCCCTCGAAGGCCAGGTGCAGGACGGCGGCGCGCATCTCCCTGCCGATCCCCCTGCCCTGGAAGCGTTTACCGAGCCACGAGCCCGTCCCCACCTCCCTGGTGACGAGGAAGTCGGTGGCGCTCACCCCCTGCACGCCCACGATCTTGCCCTCGGAGACCACCACGAGCTCCAGCGACCACCGCTCCTTGGCGAACTCCGCCCAGTTGCGGAACTGGTAGCGGATGGTGGCCCTGGCCCGCTCCAGCGGCTCGGCGTCCGACCACGGGAACAGGAACGGCATGAACCCCGGGTCGTGCACTCCCTCGGCCGCCCGGTCGCCCAGCTCGTCGAGGTCCGCGAGCGACGGCATGCGGAGTTCGAGGCGGGGCGTGGTCACGGAGAGCTCGAAGAGCGGCCAATTGCGCATGGGAGCGATTTTCCCAGGCCGCCAACCGGGCACGCGACCCGTTTATACCCCCTGAGGCAGGCTGAAGAGCCGCCCCGGATCGTAGGCGGCCTTCACGGCGGCCAGGCGCGGCGCGTTGGCCCCGTAGTACGCGCCACGCCACCCGGTCAGGTCCGGATCGATGTAGTTCACGTACGCGTGGTCGCCGAAGTGCGGCCGCATGTCGGCGTGGACGCCGCGCAGCCAGGTCCGGCCCGTCCCCTTCGAGTAGTACTGGACGCTGTACAGCGCCGCCCGGTGCGGGAAGGCCGTCGCGTCCGCGCGGACCCTGGAGACCGCGCCGCCCAGCGCGTCGAGCTGCACGGTGTGCCGCCCGGCCCGCGCCACCCCGGCCACCAGCGCCTTGACGCCGTCGGCCGACAGCTTCGCGTACGCCATGTGCGACTTGGCGGCGAAGAGGTCCCTGCCGAGCCGCCCGGCCGCGGTCTGCCCGGCCTGGTGGCACTGGGCGACCGAGAGCGAGGAGCAGCCGGCCATGACCATCATGGCGTGCTGGTACGACGTGGCCGAAACGTACCGGGACGAGGGCCGGCCGATCTTGGCGACCAGCGGCGCCAGGAGCCGGTCCAGCGCCGCCCTGTCGCCCAGGTACGCGCCGCCGATCTGCACGTCGAGCCCGCCGTCGTTGGACAGGTGCAGGGTGGACCAGAGCTCGTCCGGGGCCGTGGGCGCCCAGGACTGCCACGCCTTGACCGCCGCCCCGGCCCTGGCCCACGGCCAGTGCAGGAAGAAGACCGTGACGCCGCGCGTCCGGTGGGTGCGGAAGGTGAAGGACACCGCCACGCCGAAGTTGCCGCCGCCCCCGCCCCTGCACGCCCAGTACAGGTCCGGGTGATGGGTGGCGTCGCAGGTCAGCACCCGGCCGTCGGCCGTGACGATCCGCACCGACTCCAGCGTGTCGCAGGTCAGGCCGTACTTCCTGGACACCACGCCGAGGCCGCCGCCCAGCGCGAGGCCGCTCACCCCGACCGTGGGGCAGGTGCCGGCCGGGATGCTCACGCCGTGGCGGCCCAGCTTGTCGTAGACGTCCACGAGCTTGGCCCCGGCGCCGACGGTGGCGCGGCCGTCCGCGTAGGCGACGGTGCTCATGCGGGAGACGTCGATCACCAGCCCGGTGCCGGTGGACCAGCCCGCGTACGAGTGGCCGCCCGAGCGGGCGGTGACCGGCAGGCGGTTCGCGCGGACGAAGGACAGGCAGGCCGCGACGTCGGCGGCGCTCGCGCAGTAGGCGACGCCGCCGGGCCTGATGCCGTCGAAGGCGGGGTTGAACAGGCGGCGCGCCGCGCCGTACCCGGCGTCCGCGGGGAGCACGAGCGTGCCGCTCAGGCGGCGCCGCAGCCCCTTCCAGTCGGGGGCGCCAGAAAGAGTGGCGCCAGAAAAAGTGGCCCCGGAGAAGGCGGCGGAGGCCGGAAGGGCCGGAAGAGCGGTGAGGGCGGCGGTGCGGAGGAAGTCGCGGCGATCCATGGTCGTCTCCCGGCTGATCGTGGTGAGCCGATCATTGAGACGCTGCCGGAGCCCGCCGAGTTCGCCACAGAACGATGCCTGTCGTCCGGACAGAACGATGCCTGTCGTCCGGCCGGGCGCGCCCGGCC
>NZ_JAHKRL010000191.1 GCF_019396405.1 Nonomuraea rhizosphaerae
GTGCCCCCTGTAGGATTCGAACCTACGCACCCGGCTCCGGAGGCCGGTGCTCTATCCCCTGAGCTAAGGGGGCTCGACGCGTCACAAGGCTACCAGTAACACCCCACCACTCTGCACCACGATAAAGGTCCAGCCACACATCACACGAAAACCGCACGTGACCGCGGCACTACAGGTAGCTTTGCCGCCGTGGGTGAGGTTCTTGGCAGAGTACTTGTCGTGGACGATGACGAGGTCATCCGTCAGCTGATCGCGGTCAACCTGAGCCTTGAGGGCTTCGAGGTCGCTACCGCCACCGATGGGCAGGATTGTCTGGATCGTGTGCTCGACGTCATGCCCGATGTCATCACCCTTGATGTGATGATGCCGTGTCTGGACGGGTGGGTGACGGCGCAGCGGTTGCGGACCGAGGAGGCGACGCGCCACATCAAGGTGGTGTTGATCACGGCTCGGGCGCAGGACGACGACAAGCGGCGGGGGAAGGGCATCGGGGTGGATGCCTATCTGACCAAGCCGTTTGATCCGGCGGAGCTTATTCAGGTGGTTCGGGATCTCGCGTCGGGTGCGAGGACGAGCTGAGCCAGGGTTGAGGTCGGTGGGCGGCGGCTGGGGGGTCAGAGGAGGCCTCGGTCGCGGCCGGCTGCCGCTGCCTGGGTGCGGGTGGCGACCTCGAGTTTGCCCAGGATGTTGGATACGTGGACGCTCACCGTCTTCTGGGCGATGAACAGGCGTTCGGCGATCTCCCGGTTGGTCAGGCCCTCGGCCACCAGCTTCAGTACTTCGAGTTCCCGTGCGGTCAGGCCGCCGTCGCCGTGGCTGGCGGCGAAGCGGGCTCGGCGGCCGAACTCATCCAGAGCAGTCTCCAAGGGCACAGCTCGGAGCTTTTGTGCCGCGGAGCGGGCGAGGTCCCATTCGTACTGCGCCCCCGTACGGTCGCCGGCCGCCAGGAGGGCTTCCGCGAGGCGCCAGCGGGCGCGGGCGACCTCGTAGACGAAGCCGAAGTCGAAGGCCGCCACCACCTGGCGCCACAGGTCGACGTCGAGCCGGCCGTGGGCGCGGTGCCATTCGGCTTCCACGCGCAGGGCCCAGGCCTGGCCTTCGGGGCCCATGGGGCCGCGTTCGCCCATGGGGCCTGATTCGACGGCGAAGCGGGCGAGGTGGCGCAGGTCGTCGGCGCCGTCCGCCCGGCCGAGGTCGGCGAGTGCCCACAGGCCGACGGCGACGACGCGGAGGGCGCCGGGGTCGCCCGGGTCGAGGGAGTCGAGGGCGGCGCGTACGTGTTCGAGGGCGGTGGCCGGGTCGCCGCGCCAGAGGGCGTGTTCGGCGGCCTGGCCGCGGGACATGTACACCACGAGCAGGTCTGACCAGAAGATGCGCAGCCAGTTCAGCCGGTCGTCGACCGCGGGCGCCCCGCGGGCCACCTCGATGAACAGCGCGAACGACGACAGGGTCGCCTCCGGCAGCGTGCCCACGCGGGCGCCGAAGCCGGCGGCCATGGACTCGGCCTCGTCCCATTCGCCGGCCACGTAGTGGATCAGGAAGCGGAGGAAGCGCAGGTCGGTGCCGTAGGTGCTCCACTTCAGCCCGGCGTCGATCGCGATCCGGATGCCTTCGTCGGCCATTTCGGCGGCTTCGGCCAGTAAGCCTTGTTCGTAGTGGATGCGGCCGTGGTGGAAGCGGGCGCGCAGGTCCATGGCCAGCTGGCCGGAGCCTTCGGCGGTGGCGCTCTCGACGAGGGAGTGGGCTTTGTCCATGTCGCCCTCGTGCTCGGCGTGTATCGCGAGGATGAGCAGGGCGCCCACCTCGGCGTCGCGGGCGCCGCACGCTCGGGCGGTCTCGATGGCACGGCGGGCGATGACAGGGGCTTCGGTGTGGCGGGTGCTCCAGGTGATCGTGCGGGCGAGTGTGGACAGGGCCCGGGCGAGCGTGGCCTGGTCGTCGGCGGCCTCGACGGCGCGTTCGGCGGCGGCGACGGCGCGGGGCTGGTCGTCGAGCTCGATGAGGTAGTACGCGAGCCGCTCGCTGACCTCGGAGGTCGGCGGCATGGCGCGGAGCTGCTGGACGGCGCGGTGGTTGTCGCCGCTGTCAGCGGCCATGACGGCGCTGCGGAACGCCAGCGCGGCCCGGCCCTCGCCCGCCAGCGTCTCGGCCTCGGCGACTCGATCCCACAGGCCGAGCGCGCGGTCGTAGTGGCGGTGGGCCTCAGCGGGCGCGCCGAGCCGCTCGGCCAGGCGACCGGCCTCGGCGGAGGCGCGCAGGGCGCCGGCGAGGTCGTGACCGGCCAGGTAGTGGTGGGCCAGCTCGGCGGGCGAGGTGAGCAGGCTCGCGAACGCGGCGTGCAGCCTCGTGCGCTCCCCCGGCAGCAGGTCGGTGTAGACGGCCTCCTGCAGCAGGGCGTGGCGGAACGTGTAACCGTAGCCGTCGACCCTGAGCAGCCCGCGCGAGACGATCTCGCGTACGGCCTCCTCGAAGTCGGTGAGCGGAAGGCCCGAGACCTCGCGCAGCAGCTCGTCCTCGACGCGGCGGCCGGCGACGGCGGCGGCGCGCAGCACCCGCTGGCCCGGCTCCGACAGCACCTCGACGCGGGACATCAGCAGGCTGGCCAGGCCGTCGGGCAGGCTGTCGCCCTCGGCCAGGGCGGCGAACAGCTCTTCGGCGTAGAACGGGTTCCCGTCGGCGCGCGTGACGATCACGCCGAGCTCCTGGGCGTCGAGGGCGCCGAGAGTGGCGACATAGTCTGACATCTCGCCGGAGTCGAGAGGGCCCAGCTCCACGTGCGTGACGCTGGGCAGCCGCTTCAGCTCGGCCAGTACAGAGCGCAGCGGATGGCGGCGATGCAGGTCGTCCGTCCGGTACGTGCCCACGACGCAAACGCGCTCGGTCTGGACCATTCGGCTCAGGAACACCAGCAGATCGCGGGTCGAACGGTCGGCCCAGTGCAGATCCTCGATCACGAACAGCACCGGCTGCACCTCGTTGAGCAGCCCCAGCAGCGACCCGAACAACCGCTGTTGCGTCAGCCCCGCCGACGGCGCGCTCTCCATGCCGGGCAGGAGCTGGCCGAGCAGCGGGTGGGCGGTGGCGGCCTCGCGGATGGCCGGCTCGGCGCCGCGCAACGCGTCGGCGAGCGGAAGGTAGGGCAAGGTGTCGCCCAGCTCGGCACACTGCCCGACCAGCACGTTGAAGCCGCTCGAGCGCGCCTCGGCGACCAGCTCGGCCACCAGGCGGGTCTTGCCGATGCCCGCGTCGCCGCCGACCAGCGACACCCCGGCGGTGCCCTCGGCGGCGGATTCGAGCACGCGCGCGAGTCTTGCCAGCTCAGCAGCGCGCCCGACGAGGAGACCGTTCACGGCAGCAACTATGCCACGTGCCGCCGACATTCCGATTGGTCCATGAAGCTGGATGCCTATTGGTTCTTATCGACGTACCAATGCGTCTTTATGGTGATGGTCATGATTACTTGGTCGACTTTCCTGCTCTTCCTGAGCGCATCCCTGGCGTTGGTCCTCATTCCTGGACCGAACCACCTCTACATCACCGCCCGCGGCCTGGCTCAGGGCAGGGCGGCGGCGCTGGCCAGCGCGTTCGGGGTGGAGGCCGGCACGCTGGTGCACATCACGGCCGCCGCGGCGGGGCTGTCGTACGTGATCACCCGGTCGGCGACGCTGTTCGCGATCGTCAAGTGGGCTGGTGTCGCCTATCTCGTCTATTTAGGGATACGAGCGTTCATGGGCAAGGAGGAAGCCGGGGCGCGGGCGCTGCCGCCGCAGCCGCTGCGCAAGGTGTTCCTCGAAGGCGTCGTGGTGAACGTGCTGAACCCCAAGGTGACGCTGTTCTTCCTGGCGTTCCTGCCGCAGTTCGTGCAGCCGTCGGCGGGGCCGCCCGCGCTCCAGATCGTGCTGCTCGGCGTGACTCTGCTGGTCATGGGGCTGGTGTCGGACGTGGTGTACGCGCTCACGGCGGGCGCGCTGGGGGGACGGCTGGCTCGGCGGGCCAGGGCGCTGCGGCACATCAGCGGGGTGGTGTATCTGGGGCTGGGAGTGATCACGGCGTTCGCCGGGAGAAAATGAGCACATGGCGCCGAGGAAACAACGGGAAATCTTCGACGCGACGCTGCGACTGGTCGCGGAGAAGGGGTATGACGGGCTGACCGTCGAGGGGGTGGCCGAGCGTTCCGGGGTGAACAAGACGACGATCTACCGGTGGTGGCCGTCCAAGGCCGCGCTGCTGGGGGCGGCGCTGGTGGAGGCGGAGCTGCTGGAGTTCGAGCCGCCGGACACGGGGAGTCTGCGGGGTGATCTGGTGGCGCTCGTGGAAGGGATCGTGCGGCTGCTCACGGAGCCTCCGGCCAGGGAGATCGCGGTGGCCGCGCTGGGGGCCGCCGTGCGGCATCCCGAGCTGGACGGGCGGAGGTTCTTCGCCGACCGGTTCGCGCGGGAGCGGCAGATCTTCGAGCGGGCGGTCCGGCGGGGGGAGCTCAAGCGATCGGTGGATCCGATGCTCGTGGTGGATCTGCTGGCGGGGGCGGTGTGGATCAGGGCAGTGTTCCGGGGGGCGCCGCTGCCGGACGACTTCGCGAACCAGACGGTTTCGGCTGTGCTGGGTGGAGTGACCGCTTAGCGGCACGTACTTGCTGAAAGCGCCCTCGGGCCACCCAGACGACCCCACGGCCGCTCAGAGGATCCCAGGGCCGTTCAGAGAGCCTCGGACAGGGCGGCGGGGATGCGGTCCAGGACCGGGTACTGCATCAGCCCATAAGCGTAGAAGTCCACCGCCAGCGCCCCCGCCGCCTTGGCGCCGCGCGCCTTTGCGACGAGCCGGTCCGTCGAGTCGCTGTCGGGGTAGCCGGGCCGCAGCACCGCCCGCACCTCGCGGTCCTTGCCCACCGACCGCAGGTACGCGCCCACGTCGTCGGCCACTCTCGCGGCGTCCCGCGCGTACGCGAGCACCCCGAACGCGGGCACGAGGTCGCCCAGCGCCACCAGGTCCACCCCGAGCTGCCAGGCGTCATGTGCGGCGAGGCCGGGTGACGGGAGCCCGTCCGTGTAGCCCTTGACGGCGCCGGTCGAGTCGATGAACACCAGCTTGGAGCCCTCGTCCGCCACCGCCGAGGCCACCTCGGAGACCAGCGTGGTGACGGTCTCGGAGCGGGCGCGGGCGTAGGCGACGACCTCCGGACCGGCGTACGCGGTGAGCGCGGCCCTGGTCACCTCGCCCTGGGCCGGCGGGTCGCCGTCGAACACGCCGCCCACGATCCTGGCGCACTCGTCACGCGCGACCTCGGCGTTGACCCCCAGATCGGTCGCTCTCCGCATGCAGTAGTCGCAGAAGCACAGGCCGAACAAATAGGCGTCCATCGGGCCGAGCGGTACGAAGGAGCGCTGCGGCTTGAGCGGCCTGAAGTGCAGTGACTCGGCCACGACGCTGTCGACGCCGAGCCGGGCGACCGCTCGTGCCAGCGCCACCGCGTACTCCCGCACATCCGGATGAGCCGGGCACAGGTCGGTGAGGGAGCCGCGGTCGCCGAAGCAGTCGCGTACGGTCACGTCCGGATGCTGGGTGCCGATCGTGGCGTTGCGCAGGAAGACCGTCCATCCGTGGAGCTTCAGCCCTCTTTGCGAACAGGCTTCGCGGACACCGTCCAAAGCGTTCTGATACCCGGCCGTCGGCCTGAGCCGCAATCCGGAGAACAGGTCCGCGGGCGGGACGAAATGGGCGCCGTCGTGGCGGAGCGTGAGCCGGGACAGACCGTGCGGGGTGACGTCACGGGAGGCGTGGTGCACGGCGCCCACGGTGACGCCCGCCACGCCGTACCCGCTGATCCTGTCGAGCACCCGCTCGACGCCTTCGCCGCGCAGATCCTCGACGAAGACGTACACCGAACTGTCCACAGCCTCGACCTTAACCGTCCTCCAGCCCGGCCCTACGCGCTCTTACGCACTCTTGTGCGCGACGAAGTCGATCTCGACAAGAATGTCCAGCAAGTCCGATCCGACAGTGGTGCGAACCGGGAACGGCCGGCTGAAATACGACTTGTAGACCTCGTTGTACGCGGCGAAGTCGCGCTTGACGTGCTGCAGGTGCACCGTGGCCTTGATCACGTCGTCGAAGCCGAGCCCGTGCGCGGCCAGGATGGCGCCGAGGTTGCGCATGACCTGGTGGGTCTGGGCGGCCACGTCGTCGCCGACGACCTCGCCGGTCTCCGGGTGCAGCGGCCCCATGCCCGAGGTGTAGACGAAGTCGCCCACGACCAGGCCCTGGGAGTACGCGCCGACGGGGGCCGCGCCTTCGGTGGTCCTCAGTTCCTTCTTCACAAAGCTCTCCTGATCAGGTGAAACGCGTGCTTATCCGGCCCACGAGACGATAGTCGCGATCGACCACCGGCATCGTCCGCCACTTGTCGAACGCCGTGCACGGGTGCGAGATGCCGAACGCCAGCAGGTCACCCGGCTTGAGCCCGTCGGCGCGGACGATCGTGTGCTGGTCCTTCATCTGCACGACCGTGACGCCGCCGCGTCTGGGGATGGGCAGGCCCTCGTCGTACGAGGCGTCGCGCTTGCCCAGGCCGACGATGGCCAGGCCGGGCTCGGGCGTGGACAGGACGTGCGCCCACACCTCCAGGGCCGGGCGAAGCTCGCCGGGGATGCGGTTGAACGGGGTGTGCTCGCGGTAGAAGCCGTCGTCGTGGCTGACGTACGCGCCGCTGCGCAGCACGATCCTGGCCTGGGAGGCGACGAGTTCGCGGCCGATGATGTCGAACCACTGGCTGCCGCCGACGGTCAGAATGGGATTCTTCACGCGGAGGTGCTCGACGGCTTCCTCCAGTCTGCGGAGGTATTTCCGGACATCGGAGGCGGACTGCAGCGCGCCCTCGTACCCGGCGACCCCGAGCAGCTCGACGCCGTCGGTGCGCTGGACGTGCGCGACGACCTCCAGGAACTGCTCCAGCGTGCGGCATCCGGCCCGGCCGCCCTCGTGGCCCAGCTCGACCAGGACGCCGAACGGCCTGCTCTGAGCGTGTTTGGCCAGGATGTCGACACTTGCGATGGAGTCGGCGAAGACGAGCAGGTCGAAGCCGGGGTCGTCGGCCAGCTCCTGCGCCGCCCAGCGCAGGCCGGCGGGGTCCACGAGCTGGTTGGCCACCATGATCCTGGACGCGCCGAACTCGCGGACGGCCATGGCCTGGCTGGACGTCGCGACGGTCAGCCCCCAGGCGCCCGCTTCGAGCTGCATCGCGGCGATCTCAGGGGACATGTGGGTTTTCGCGTGGGGGGCGAGTTCCATGCCGTGATCGCGGGCGAACGTGGCCATGGTGGCGATGTTGTGCTCGAGCGCGTCTCTGTGCACCACCATGAGTGGGAGAGGCAGCTCTCCAGCGAAGATGGATCCGCCGGGCGGCTCTCCGCTCACAAGCTGTTCGCCGCCCAACTGCTCGCCGCCCGGTACGCGCTCGCCGCCCCCGAGCCGCTCGCCGCCCCCGGCCTGCGTGGATGCTCCGGCGTCGATCGGCTCTCCGTCGGTTTCGTGGATTTCCCGCACAACACCCCCTTTGTCCGCGTCTGACCCTATCTCAATGATCTTCTTTTACGGCCGGCATGGGCCGGCCCCACCCAACGTACGGGGCGGGCCTCCCTCCAGGGGCACGCTCCTCCGGTTCGCGGGGCTTGGCGCCGTTACGTGCGCATCCTTGACCACGGCCGCCCTGAGCGCTCAGCCCGCGCGACTCCGCGCCACGGCCTCGGTGTACAGCTCTGTCGTGAGGTCGTGTTCCTCGATCCCCAGGCTGAACATCTCCGCTCGGATCACCTCTAATGCGCCCGCCAGATCGGCCGCGTCGTCGACCAGGGTCTCGATCTCCAGCCACGTACCGTCCAGCTCGGGAACCGTGACGAGGCTGGCCAGCAGGCGACGGCCGGACGTCCGGTAGCTCCAGTTCGTACAGTGCTTCTCGTACGAGATGACCGGCTCGTAGCCGAGCGCGCGCAGGATGGTGTCCAACGCCTTGGGGTCGGCGGCCTCCGTCTCGGTCTCCGGCTTCGAGCGGGTGGGCTGGTGGATGGCGGGCGCCTTGTACGTGAGGATCGTGCGGATCTGCCGCGCCGTGGTCACCGTACGGACGCGCAGCTCGCGGTCGGAGGAGGTGAGCGGGCGCGCCGGAGAGTCGTAGTACGTGTCGGCGTAGCGGCATTCCTCCGGCATCGCCCGTTCGCGCAGGGCTTGGCGTACCTTCACCGGATCGTGAACGCGGGCCTTGAGCTCGGCTTCTATCGGCATGCTGCTCCTAACGCGGGCGGATGGCCCGTCCTGGGGTCCTGCCGGTGAGGGCGCCGTCCGCCAGAACTCGTACGCCCGACACGAACACGTCGTCCACCCCGATCGACGGAGCGCGGGGGCTCTCGTACGTGGCGCGGTCCGCCACCGTCGCCGGATCGAGCAGGACGACGTCCGCCACACAACCGCGGCGCAGCAGGCCACGGTCCGGCAGCCCGAAGCGGCGGGCGGGATGCGACGCCAGGTGCACCATCGCCTGCCCCCAGGTCCAGTCGCCGAGCTCACGCACGTGGCGGCCGAGGAACCGGGCGAACGCCCCGAATCCGCGCGGATGCGGATGGCCACCCACATAGATGCCGTCCGAGCCACCGATGTGCGAGGGGTGGCGGAGGACACGGCGGACCGATTCCTCCCCCTCTGGACCCTCGTCGGGGCGGGCCGTCACACAGCCCGCCTCCAGCCGGGTCTCGATGAGCAGGCGGCGGCAGAACTCGTGCGGCGCCACCCCCGCCCGCCCGGCCGCCTCCACCAGCCCCAGGCCCTCCGCCCACTCCAGGCCGGGGGCGTGCGAGATCGTCAACCGCGGCCAGGTCTGCTCCAGGCTCGGCCACCAGGCGTCCAGCTCGTTCGTGCGCAGCAGCTCCACGGCGCGCTCCGGCTCCGCGCCGGGGACCTCGGGCGGGAGCACGACCATGGCGAGGATCGTGTTGCCGCGCAGGTAGGGATAGGTGTCGTAGGTCAGGTCCACGCCGCCGGCCAGCGCGCGCTCCACCAGCGGGAGGAGCGTGTCGGCGGGACCGTGCAGGTGCGAGACGTGCACCGCCGCGCCCGAACGCTGGGCGATCTCGACGACCTCGGACATTCCGACCCCGGCTTGTTCGCCGTACGCGCGCATGTGGGTGACGTACGGGAGGCCCGCGAGGGGGGTGCAGAGGGCGGCCAGTTCCTCGGCGGTGGCGTAGCGGCCGGGCAGGTACTCCAGGCCGCTCGACAGGCCCACCGCGCCGTCCGCCAGGCCGCGCTCGACGTGGGCCAGCATGCGGGACAGGTCGTCCGGTGATGGTTTGTCGGGTGAGGGGCCCATGACGTCGTAGCGGATGGTGCCGTGCGGGAGGAGGTAGGCGGTGTTGAGCGCCACGGAACGGTCGTAGGCGGCGAGCAGCTCCGCCACGGTGAGCGGCCCCTGAGGGTGGGGGGCGGGCTCGGCGGCGAGCAGCCCCGAGGGGTGGGCGGTGTGCTCGGCTCGCGAGGGCGGGGCGTGGTGGTCGTGGGGGTGATGGTGGGTGGGAAGGGGGCCGTTGACGGCGGCGAAGTAGCGGGAGGCGTAGGCGACGGTCTCGGCGGAGCCTGGGGCGAAGGACAGACCGTCCTGGCCCAGGACGAAGGTGGTCACGCCCTGGCGTAGCGCCGCAAGCTGTACGGCGGGGTCGAAGACGATCGCGTCGCCGTGGGCGTGGCAGTCGATGAAGCCGGGGGCGACGAACCGGCCCTGGGCGTCCACCACGGAGGCGGCCTCGGCGCCGTCGAGGTGGCCGATCGCGGTGATCCGGTCGCCGGTGATCGCCACGTCGGCCCGGTACGGCGGCGCGCCGGTCCCGTCGAGGACGTGTCCGGCGCTGATGATCACATCGAAAGCCACTCAAGGATTAAACCCGATCCGGTCCGCCACACGCCCGGCCGGTCCGGTCGCCAGCCGCCGACGTCAGTGACCGGCCTCGGAGAGGGGAGGCAGCCGGGCGCGGTGAGCGGACACACGCCCGGCCGATCCGGTCACCGGCCACCGACGCGAGTGACCGTTCCCAGGGAGGGGAGCCGGCCGGGCGCGGTGAGCGGAGGAAGCGGGGTGGATGTGGTGAGCGGGAAGGTGGCCGGCAGGGCTGGCGGTGGGCGTCGCGTGAAGGTGGTCGGTGGGCGGCTGGGGTGGTTCGGGTCAGGCAGCCGCCCACCGCCCGTCAGTCAGAGCGGTCCACCGAGGCACACGTGGACGTGTCCCCCACCGGCCGCTTGGCCAGCAGTTCGCGGGCCTGTGACCGCGCCAGGTTCCACCCGTTCCACGGGTCCGGGCGGTCCAGGCCGTTGGTGGTGATCACGTCCCGCAGCACGCAGCTCCGTTGCGGCTCCGGCAGCCGGTCCAGGGCGGGGACGGCTTCGGCGCCGAGGTCGCCCAGGTAGTCGGCGTCCATCTTGAGCACGCCGCGTACCTCAAGCTGCGTCTGCGCGACCTGGAGGTCCGGGTTGACGATCGCGAACGCGCCCAGGCCCAGCCCTGTGACCAGCACGATCGTACGGGGCAGCCAGCCGGACCCACGGCCGGCCATGCGCGCCGCGCCCGCCAGCATGACGAGCGCGAACAGGGCGCCGAGCCACCACACCGTGGCCTCCACCGACAGGCGCAGGCGCGACAGTCCGTACGCGTCGGTGTAGAGGTCCATGCGGTGCAGTGCCGAGGCCAGCACGACCATGGTGAGGGCGCACAGGACGCCGAGCTGCCCGGCCAGCACCCAGCGCTCGCGTCGCTCGGTCTTGAGCAGGCCGCCCGCGACGGCGACGATGCCCAGCACGAACACGCTCACGATGACAAGCTGGAAGAACCCCTGCCTGGCGTACTCGGCGTAGGTGAGCCCGGCGGTCCTCAGCACCCAGGCGTTGCCGCCGAACAGCGTGGTGATCTGGATCGCCACGAAGGCCGCGAACAGCAGGTTCACCGCGGTGAGCGGGACGAGCCAGACGCTCTTGGTCACTCTGACCTTGACGTCGGGCCCGATCGGGTCCACCACGGGCCGCAGCGCGACCAGGACCACGGCGGCCAGCAGCACGGCGCCCATGAAGAACAGGAAGATCCGCTGCGGCACCGACTCGGCCCAGTCCGGGGTGGTCGTCAGGCGTTCCAGGTAGGACGCGAACACCGGGTCGGCCGAGGCGAACAGCAGCCCGAACACCAGCAGCAGCACCGCCGTGATGCCCAGCGCGGCGAGCGTGGGCAGGATGCGCCGCTTGGCGGTCAGCCGCTTCAGCGGTTTGCCCAGGAAGTACGGTACGGGCCCCAGCGCGAGCAGCACCGACACGCCGCCCCTGATCACGCCCAGCCAGCCGAACCCGGCACCGGACACCGCCAGCGCCAGCAGGCCGCACCCGGCCAGGAACAGGAGCCCGACCAGCCAGTCGGCGTCCCGTACCGCGGCCATGGCGACCAGCCAGTACGCGATCAGCCCGAACGCGATCGTCCACGGCGTGATCCGCCGCAGCACCGCGGGCAGCGCCGCCGCCCCCAGCACCATCGTGACCAGCACGAACCCCAGTCCCACCTGCGCGTCGGGCAGCGCCACGGCCGCGAACACGCCGGCCCCCGCGGCGGCCGGCAACAGCCAGCGCGGCGTCTCGGGCAGGTCGGGGCGCGGGAACAACGGCGGCGGGACGTAGGGAGGGGGCGGCGGCTGAGGCCCGTAGACCTGCGGACCGTGCCCCTGAAGCCCGGCGCCGTACCCCGGCCCGACGTGTCCAGCGGACCCGCCGACTTGCGTCGCACCAACGTGCGCAGTGCCGGCCTGTGACGTGCCGACGTGTGATGCGCCGGCCTGCGGGCCGGTCGCGGGTGTTCCTGCCATCTGTCCTCCCGTCCCCATCAGAACCGGCGGGTACGGCTGGCCGTTCGCGGACCCCCGCCGCCCTGTGCCCGCCCCCAGCGACACCCCGATGGCCCCGACGAGGGCCGTGGTCAGCACGAGCGTGACCAGCGCCGCCCCGTCGTTCATGGTGACGCTGACGAAGACGGCCGCGAACAGCCCGACGAGGAACCCGACCATCAGCCCGATGACACCGCCGGCGAGCATCCGCCCCAGCCGCCCGATGGACATCTGCTGCTGCGACGCCACGACCGGCGACGCCACGACCTGGGACGCCACGACCTGAACGGCGGCATGGGCCGTGGGGACGGGGTGCGTGACGGCCCCCGTCAGCACGGACGGCGGGACCTCGGCGGTGACATCGGCGGTGACATCAGCCTCAGCCGTGAGAATGACCTCCCCCACAACAGCACCCGCGGGCTCCATCACCACCTCGGGAGGCACCCTCTCGTCAGGCACCCCCGCGGTGACACCCGGCTCCTCCACTCCCCCGGCGGTCAGCGGAGCGACCAGCACGTCATCCCCCGACGCCTGCTCCCGCTCCAACGGCACACCCGCCATCGTCGTCCTCCCTGGTAATTCGACGATCATGCGGCACCCCGCGCAGTCGCCGATCCGGATCGAACCGCCGTGCAGTTCGACGATCTCCTTCACGATCGCCAGCCCCAGCCCTGACCCGCCGGAGTCGGCCGCCCGCCCGGCGTCCAGCCGGGAGAAGCGTTCGAACACCCGCCCGCGCGCCGAGGCCGGGATGCCCGGCCCCTGGTCGGTGATGGTGATGCGGACGCCGTCGCCCGACGCCTCCCCTGTCACGCCCACGGAGCCGCCCGGCGGGCTGTGCCGTACGGCGTTGTCGAGGAGGTTCGCCAGGACCTGGGCCAGCAGGTCGGGGTCGGCGCACACGACGAGGTCGGCGGGCGCGGAGGGGAGGAGCCGCACGTCCTCCCGTGCCAGCGCGGCCTCGCGCACCGCCTGTTCGAGCAGTGGTGAGAGCTCGACGGCGTCGGCCTCGATGAGGCGTACGCCGGAGTCGAGCCGGGACAGGTCGAGCAGCTGCGCGACGAGCCTGCCGAGCCGCTCAGTCTGGGCCAGCGCGGTCCGCATGGTGTCGGGGTCGGCCGTGGACACGCCGTCCACGACGTTCTCCAGCACGGCGCGCAGGCCGGTGATGGGCGTGCGGAGCTCGTGGCTGACGTTCGCGACGAGCTCGCGCCGTTGCCGGTCGACCTCGCCGAGGTCGGCGGCCATCGCGTTGAACGCCCTGGCCAGTTCGCCGACCTCGTCGCGTGAGGTGGCGTTGACGCGCAGCGTGTAGCGGCCTTTGGCGATGGTCTGAGCGGCTTTGGCCATCTGGCGCAGCGGTTTGGTCATGCCCATGGCCATGAGCTGCACCATGATCAGGGCCAGCACCAGGGCCACGGTGATCCGCACGCCGCGGGAGAGGCCGGCGTTGATGCCGACCTCGTTCACGACGAACGCGGTGCCGACGGCCAGGACGATCACCAGGCCGAGCTTGACCTTGATGCGGCCGAGGAAGTCGAGCGGCCTCATCGCCGCACCAACGCGTACCCGACGCCGTGGACGGTCCGCACGACGCCGGAGCCCAGTTTGCGGCGCAATGCCCGTACGTGGCTGTCGACGGTCCTGGTCGCGGCGGCCTCGGAGAAGCCCCACACGTCCGACAGGAGCCGGTCGCGCTCGAAGACCTGGCCGGGCCGCTCGGCGAGGCGGCGCAGCAGGTCGAACTCCGTACGGGTGAGCTGCGCCTCCGCCCCGCGCACGAACACCCTGCGGGCGGCGGTGTCGATCTCCACCTCCCCGACCCTGATCACGGTGTCCTCGGAGGCGAGCTGGACGGCCCGCTCGACCCTGCGCAGCAGGGCGTGGATCCTGGCCACCAGCTCGCGCATGCTGAACGGCTTGGCCAGGTAGTCGTCGGCGCCCACGCCGAGCCCGACGAGCACGTCGGTCTCCTCGCCGAGCGCGGTCAGCATGAGCAGCGGCACCGGCCGGGCGGCCTGCATCCTGCGGCACACCTCCAGCCCGTCGAGGCCGGGCAGGAGCCGGTCCAGGACGACCAGGTCGGGCTCCGCCCTGGCGTACTCGACCAGGGCGGTCTCCCCGTCACCGGCCACCTTGACCTCGAACCCCTCGGCCGCCAGCCGGTCGCGCACGGCCAGGGCGATCGTCAGGTCGTCCTCGACCACGAGGATGCGTCGCTGCTCTCCCACGGACGAAAGCCTAGAAGGGGGCTGTGCAGACGGCACTCCCCAATGTGTGCACAAACAGTGCAGATCGCAGCCAGTAAAAGTGGCTCTGGCCGTGCCCACCCCATCAGTGCAGACTTGGCCGGTGAACACCGCCGGATATCTGCGCCGCCTGCGACTCCCCGACCTGCTGGGCGCGCCGCCCTCGGCGGAGGGCCTGCGCCGGCTGCACGTCGCGCACATCGAGCGGGTCGCCTACGAGGTCCTGGAGATCTGGCTCGGCCGGCGGACGACGGTCGAGCCCGCCGAGTCGGCCGCGCGGATCATCGGCGGCCGCGGCGGCTACTGCTACCACC
>NZ_JAHKRL010000192.1 GCF_019396405.1 Nonomuraea rhizosphaerae
CCCGCCCGAACGACGCCCCGCACGCGGCGGGCGTCATCGGTCCCTTGAAGTCGGGGATGTGCACGCCGAGCGCCGGATCCCCCGGCCCGGCGGGCAGCCCGGCCGCGCGGACGCCGGCCCCGGTCCTGCCGCCCAGCCGGGTCCGCTCGAACTGCAGCCTGCCCAGGTCGTACAGCAGGCCGCGCGCGTGCAGCATGAACCAGCGCGGATGGTTCACGCCGGGCGTGCCGTGCCGCTTGCGGTGAATGGCCATGCTCCGGCCGAGGTCGGCGAACGTGACGCGGGACACCTCCTCGGGCACCCCGCGCGAACGGTGGTAGGCCCGCGTGTGCGGCAGCGCGGCGACGAACACGTGCGCGTAGAAGAACGGCCCGAGCGCGGGCAGCTCGGGGAAGGACGGCGGCGCGACGTCGAGGCGTCCCATGGACGACACCAGCGAGCGCACGCACCGCTCGGCCAGCCACCACAGCGGGGAGCCCGGCCGCGGCAGCGCGGAGATGACGCCGCCGACGTCCTCGTGCGGGACGGCCAGCCCGACCAGCTCGTCCGCCAGGTCCTCGGGGAAGGCGATGTCCATGCCGCCCTCGGACTCCAGGTGGGCGAGCCAGTCGGGGTGCTCACGCAGCAGGTTCTTGATGTCCATGAGGCTTTCAGCCTAGAGGGCCGTCGGTCTGGACCGGCCGCTCCGGGTGTTCAGCCGAGCCGGGACTGGTAGACCGTCCTCGCCTGCCGCAGCAGCGCCTGGTGGTCGGCGAGCTGGTCGCGGTTGGCCAGCCTGGCGTGCTGCTTGATCAGCTCCTCCAGCAGGTCGATCCAGTCGAGGCACCACCGGATGTCGGCCGGCCTGGCCACCCGCCGGCCGGCGACGTCGATGTGGACGGGGCTGGTCATGGCGTACCCCGTGTCGGTGAGCGTGCGCGGGTGCGGGGCGCACAGGGCCTCGGCGACCACGTACGTGGGCTGCCCCACCTCGATCTGGACCGTCACGCTCAGCGCCTCCTCCTCCGCCCGCGCCTGGACGTCGGCGGCCGGGCCGACGACACGCACGTCACCGGCCCCCGCGCCGGCCCACCGCTCGTCGCCCCAGCGCTCGACCGGGCGCCGCTCGCCGCCCCAACGTTCGACCGAGCGCTGTTCGCCGCCCCATCGTTCGCCGGCCGGAAGGCGTTCGGCCCCTGCTCGCACGCCGTCGGCCGTCCGTACGCGGACCGAGGTGACCTCGGGGCCGACGGCGGTGGCGGTGACCGTCAGGCGGTCACCCGGACACGCGCTGATCACAGCGCCGGGCCCATGGCCCTCGACCGACAGCTCCAGCCACGGCCCGGTGGTGGCGAACGTCCGGCAGGCGCGCACCGCCTCCGTGAACGTCGCCGCGCTCAGCCGGCCCTCCACCCGCGCGTACACACGGCCCCAGCCAGGCGGGTTCGACTGGTTGTCCGCGCGGGTGAAGGAGATCATGGAGTCGGTGCCCGCGGTGACCGCCAGGCGGTTGCCCGCCCCGATCAGCCTGCGGTACACGGCGGCGGTGCTGGCGATCGAGGCGTGGTTGATCACGTCGAGGCTGTCGACCAGCCCGAGCGCGGCGTCCGCGACCAGTTCCCTGGCCGAGCAGTTGCGCGGCACGGGCCAGACGACCCGGTCGGGCGGATCGCCGTCGCCGATCGGGTCGTGGTACGGATGGCTGTAGCCGAGCAGCGCCCCCAGCACGCGCAGCTCACGCAGCCCCTCGGCGTTGGGCGGCCAGTCGGCGTCACCCTCGAACCCGGTGTGGAACCGGTCCGGCGGCGCCAGCGGCCCGAACGCGTACACGTGCCCGAGCAGGTCGTTGCGGTACTCCACGCCCATCATGGCCAGGTGCGTCGCGTCGGACCACGGCAGGTCCGCGCCGGCCCACTCGCCGAGCGCCTCACGGTCGTAGACGCGGGCGCCGGAGACGTTCCCGGCGACCAGGTTCAGGACGTGCAGGTCCTCGCCGTGCTGCGCCTTCGCCGCGTCGTCCGGTCGCCCGACGACGTCACCGGCCCAGTTGAGGTGCACGTGCATGTCGCCGCCGTACCAGCCGAGCGCCGCCGCGTCGTAGATCCGGCGCGGCGTCAGCTCCACCAGCCGCTCCTCCCCCACCTGCGGCTTGACCTCGACGGTGGACTCGCCGTACTCCATCCCCCTGGTCACCGTCACCGTCAGCGGCTCCGCCGGGACCGGCAGCACGACGTCGTCACCGTGGAAGTACGGGCGGCCGTGGAAGTCGTGGCGACGCTCGGCCCCGGCGGGGAACCAGCCCTGCCCGTCGGCGTCGACGACACTCCACCGGCACGGGAACCCGGTCCGCACCCGCAGCGCCGCTGCCGCCGCCGTCCTGGTCAGGCCGCCCAGGTGGACCGGGATGCCGTCCACCGTGACGGTGCTGTCCGCGTCGATGTCAGTCAGCCACGCGCCTCTGGGGGCGACGACGTGCTCGGCGCCGTCCACCGCGAGGGTGCAGGTGGCGTCCCATCGCGAGTCCACCAGCATCGTGAACCGCTCCTCCTTGACGGGGAGCGCGGTCTCGGTTTCGGAGCGGGCCATCGCCGGGAACCGTTCCTCCTGACGGTCGAGGACGGCGCGTGGCACGCAGTCCACCACCGGGCCGCTGCCGGTCAGCCGCAGCGCCACCAGGTGCGCGGGCACCTCCCCGCCGAGCGCGTCACGCAGCAGCACGTCGTAGTCCGGCTCCGCCAGCCGCGTGAGGAGCAGGTCCAGCGGCTCACCGGGGTGACTCCTGGCCAGCTTGCGCCGGGCCAGCTCCCAGAACCGCCTCTTCAGCGCGGGCGGCAATACTCTGCGCCTGGCGAACCACTTGACGTACGAGATCTCCGGCTCCCCCCACGTGATGCCGTGCTCATCGAGCAGTTGCCCGTACTCCTCCAGCGCCCCCGTGACCGCTCCGGGCAGCGTCGTTTCCTGACCCATGTGCCCCCTCCCCACGTTCATCTGCCGCGTCATGGTGACATGGGTCACGTCACCGATCGATCACGGCTCGTGTGAGTGGATGGTGAAATTTCACTCGGCGAAGAAAAAATCTCAACCCGAGGCCCACTCACCAAAACCCCGCCCGCGACCGGCCCTTGCGCCACCACGCCCGACATATGACGGATCTGCGGAACATGGCGGGTTCGCGGAACATGACGGATCGGCGCAACGTGACGGATTCTCGGAACACGGCGGATCCGCGCAACAGGGCGGATTCGCGGATCGCGCCGGGAAGCGGTGCGGTGTCAGGCCCGGCGCGCGGTTCGCCGGGTCCGCTGCTCCGCCTTGCGCTCGTGCCAGCGGCGCATCATCGCCTGGGTCTCGTCCCTGAGGAAGTGGATGAGGTCGAGGGTCTCGTTCAGCCGGTCGGCCGCCGGTGAGTCGCCGAGGATGGCGATGCCCTCCCTCAGGTCGGCCTCGCCCCTTTCGAGGAACGGGTTCGCGGTGACCGTGGCCTCGTACCAGGAGCCGTCGACGACGTAGGCGTGCCGGCGGGTCCCCGGATCCCGCTCGACGCGGATGAGCCGGAGGTGGACCAGGTAGCGGACGGCGCCCGAGACCCCGCCCGAGCTGGCGCGCAGCTTCTCGGCGAGTTCGGCGGCGGTCAGGCGCCCGGTCTCGCTGACCAGCAGGGTCGCGAACACCCGGGCGGCCAGACGCGGGAAGCCCGCGTCGGTGAGAGTGGAGGCGAACCGCTCGACGAAGGCGCCGACCTCGCCGGCCTTGTCCTCGCGCACAGAACTCCCCTCGGCCATGTCGCCACGACCCTACTCCTGTAGCATGAAGTTTCAGTAATCGCTGAAAGTTCATGCTACATCGATGGCCGAGCACGTCTTGTCGCAGGTGGAGGACGAGGATGAACCAGCGAGCCAAGGAACGGACCCTCTGGCGGCGACTCGCCGACCAGCAGTGGTCGAAGTACGTCCGGCTGCCCGCTCCGGCGAACAGCTACACCGTGACCCGCGACGTACGGATCCCGATGAAGGACGGCGTCGAGCTGCTCGCCGACGTCCTCGAACCGAAGGGGCCGGTGTCGGGAACGATCCTCGTCACCTCGCCGTACGGCTACAACGTGCTGGGCACGGCGATGACGGGCGGCGTGTTCGCCTGCCGTGGCTACCGGACCGTTCTCGTGCGGTGCCGGGGGACGTTCGGGTCAGGGGGAACCTTCGACCCGTTCATGCAGGAGGCCGGCGACGCGGCCGGCATCGTCGCCTGGATGCGCGAGCAGCCGTGGTTCGACGGGCGCTTCGCCACGCACGGCTACTCCTATCTCGGCTTCACCCAGTGGGCGATGCTGATGGACCCGCCGCCGGAGCTGGTGACCGCCGTCATCGCGTGCACGCCGTACAACTTCGGCGCGTTCGTGCACGACGGCGGGGCGTTCATGCTCAGCACGCTGTTCGAATGGTCTTTTGTCACCACCAAGCAGGAGAAGCCCCTTCCGCTACGCATCGCCGCGATTCTCTCCTCCCGGAGCCGCGTCCGCGAAGCCCTGGCGGCCCTGCCGCTGACCGGCACCTCCTCCTCAACCTCCTCCGCCGCCGAGAAGCTGCTGGACGGGAAAGCGCCCTGGTACCGCGAATGGGCCAGCCGGCGGAATCTCGACGACCCGTGGTGGAAGCGCGCCGACCTGACCGACGCGCTGGAACGGGTGCGCGTCCCCGTGCTGCTGCAGGGCGGGTGGCAGGACGGCTTCCTCCGTCAGACGCTGACGGGGTACGCGCGGCTGGCCGAGCGTGGCCTCGACGCCGCGCTCACCGTCGGGCCGTGGACGCACGCTGAGGGCGGGGCGGCAGGCACCCGCGTCCTGATCCCCGAAGCCCTGGCCTGGTTCGACAAGCACTTGGCCGGAGCCGGTGAGCACCTGGCCGGATCAGGCGGCCGGCGTCGTGCCACGCCGGTCAAGGTGTTCGTCAGCGGCCCCGGCGAGGGATGGCGCGATCTTCCCGCCTGGCCGCCGGCGGCGGATGAGCGGATCCTCCACCCCCGCCCCGGCGGGCTCCTGTCCGCGCAACCGGCCCAGCCGGGCGAGGTCAGCGAGTTCACCTACGACCCGGCGAACCCGACCCCCACCTACGGCGGCGCCTTCGTCACCCAGATCTCCCCGGGAATGACCGCCGGCTACACCGACGACAGCGCGCTCGCCTCCCGTTCCGACGTGCTGACCTTCACCTCGGACCCGTTGACCGCACGACTTGAGGTCATCGGCACCCCCGTCGTGGAAGTGGGCCACAGCTCCGACAACCCCCACGCCGACCTGTTCGTCCGCCTCTCGGAGGTCGACACCACCGGCCGCTCACGCAACATCAGCGACGGCTTCACCCGGCTCGCCCCTTCGTCATCCCCGGGCGTGGTCCGGCTGGAGCTCGACGCCGTCGCCCACTGCTTCGCGCCCGGCAACCGGATCCGGCTGATCATCGCCGGCGGGTCGCATCCCCGCTGGGAGCGCAACCTGGGAACGGACGACGACCCGGCCACCTCGACCAGGATGCGACCGTCACACCGGACGATCGACCTGTCGGCCACACGGGTCGTCATACCGGTCACCCCCCGCACCCCATGACGGGCTCTTCATGATCGCGGGTGTGACCGGGACCTGAGTCCGCCGCCCTCCAGCGCCGATCAACCGTGCCGGGTCGGCCGATAGGTCAGCACCTGCGTGTGGCGGTCGAAGGTACGGGCCTCGATCAGTTCGAGGTCGAAGTCGTCGGCACCGTCGAAGATCCGGTCCACGCCGGTCCTCCCGGAGATCACCGGGAAGACCGTCACCTCGATGGCGTCGATCAGGCCGGCGTTCAACAGCGTCCGGTTGAGCCGCAGGCTGCCGTGGGAGCGCAGCGGCACGTCGGATTCGGCCTTGAGGCGCGTGACCACCTCGACAGGATCGCCGGACTCGATGGTCGTGCCCGGCCACTCCAGCGGCTCGGTCAGCCGGCTGGAGAGCACCGTGACCGGGGAGCCGAACATGCGCGTGATCCACTCGTCGAACAGGCCGCGGTCGAAGCCTGGCTCAAGGAACGGCGCGTTCGAGGAGTAGGTCGTGGCCCCGAGCACCATGCGCAGCGGGTCGCGGTAGGCAGCGGCGCGATGGGCGAGGAATTCGGGGCCCTGCTTACCCCAGTAGCCGCCCCAGTCGCCGCTGTGGTTGGCGAAGCCGTCGAGCGTGGAGAAGATGTCGAAGGTGTAGGTGGCGGTCATGGTTCTCTCCTTACGGGAAGGTGGTCGCGGCGCGCCTCGCGGCGGCCTCACCCCTGCTACGAACACCTCCACCCCGATCCGACACGCCTGCGAGATTTTTCTGAGAACTCTCCGGGCTCATCCGTGAACTGATCGCTTCAGCACCAGGGTCGTGAACGCCGGCCCGGCTGTTTCGACGATCTCGTGAGCCATCAGCCTCCCGCCTGCGGCGCATCACTCACGCCCAGTTCACCGCGCCGATCTGCGGCCACTGGAGCATCAAGCCATATGCCACATTCGCACCATCGCCTACTGCAAAGATGCCTCCCCACCAGCACTGCCTCCGGACTGGCACCGGCATCGCAACTGGCACTGGCATCGCATCCGCGTCGTCGTCGGCCTGCGTAACCTGGCTGCCGGCTTGGCCCGCTGCTCGGCTGGGCCAACGTCACCGTCCGCCACTATCGCGGTCCCGCCGACGGCCTTCGGCCACTTGGCCTCGCATGATGAGAACGTCTTGGCCTGGGTTGACCCGGCTACCTGCTCGACAAAGCCGCTACGGCCGCACCGTTGCGGCAGCGTGGGCGGGCGACAGCCCGCCGGGGAAGGCGTTCGAGCGGCAGCGAGATCCTTTGCCTGGTGTCAGGGGCGTTTGAAGGCGGACAGCAGGCGGTCCGCCGCCAGGGCCGGGGTGAGTGTTCCCGCCAGCACGTCCCGCTCCACCTCCCCCGCGATCGCCGCCACCTCCGGCGCGTTCCGCAGCTCGCTCAGCAGCCGGTCCCGCACCAGGGTCCACGTCCACTGCACCTGCTGGCGGCGGCGTTTGCCGGACAGGTCGAGGGAGCTCTGGTGGGTGAGCACCTGCGCCCACAGCTCGTCGAGCCCGTCGCCGGTCAGGCCGCTGCACGTCAGGACGGGCGGCGGGGTGGTGTCGGAGCGGAGCATGCGCAGGGCGCCGGCCAGTTCGCGGGCCGCCTTGCGGGCCGGGGTCGAGTGCTCGCCGTCGGCCTTGTTGACGGCGATGACGTCGGCCAGCTCCAGGACGCCCTTCTTGATCCCCTGCAGCTGGTCACCGGTACGCGCCAGGCTGAGGAGCAGGAACGTGTCCACCATGTCGGCCACGGCCGTCTCCGACTGTCCCACGCCCACGGTCTCGACGAGGACGACGTCGAACCCGCCCGCCTCCACCACGACCATGGCCTCGCGGGTGGCCTTGGTGACGCCGCCGAGCGTGCCGGAGGTGGGCGAGGGCCGGATGTAGGCGGCGGGGTCGATGGAGAGCCGGGCCATGCGGGTCTTGTCGCCCAGGATGCTGCCGCCCGTACGGGTGGAGGACGGGTCCACGGCCAGGACGGCGACCTTGTGCCCCTGGCCGGTCAGCATGGTGCCCAGGGCGTCGATGAAGGTGGACTTGCCCACGCCGGGCACGCCGGAGATGCCGACGCGCCTGGCCCGGCCGGACAGGGGGGTGAGCTCGACCAGCAGTCTCTGGGCGAGTGCGGCGTGGTCGGCCCTGGTCGACTCGACGAGGGTGATCGCGCGGGCGATCCACGCGCGCGAGCCGTCCCGGACACCGGTGGCGTAGTCCTCCAAGGAACGCACCCAGGTCCCCTTTCTTACGCTTGGTCAGCCTTACTCCGACAAAATCTGACTTATGGGCTAAGGTGCTGGGGATCTATTCTCAGCCGTCACAGGAGTCACTCCTCTCATGCCCAACGTCGAGCCTCTGCGTCCGGGTGATCCGGCGGCGGTGGGACCCTACCGGCTCGTCGGACGGCTGGGCGCGGGTGGTCAAGGGGTCGTGTACCTCGCTCAGGCCCGCAACGGGGCGCCGGTGGCCATCAAGGTGCTGCGCGAGGACATGGCGGGCGACGACCGGTTCGCCAGGGAGCTGGCCGCGGCGCGGCGGGTGGAGCCGTTCTGCATCGCCCAGGTGCTCGACGCCTCGCTGAGCGGACGGCCGTACATCGTCACCGAGTACGTGGACGGCCCCTCGCTCCAGCAGGCCGGCCGGCATCGCGGAGCGGAGCTGCAACGGCTGGCGGTCGCGACGGCGACGGCGCTGGCGGCCATCCACCAGGCGGGGGTCGTGCACCGCGACTTCACCCCCTCGAACGTCCTGCTCGGCCGCGACGGCCCCCGCGTCATCGACTTCGGCATAGCCCGCGCGCTGGCCACCGGGGTGACCTCGACGAGCAGCGTCGTCGGCACGCCCGCGTACATGGCGCCCGAGCAGCTCGCCGGGCAGGCGGTGGGGGCTCAGGCGGACGTGTTCGCGTGGGCGTCGGTGATCGTGTACGCGGCGTCGGGGATGCCGCCGTTCGGCGACGACTCGCTGCCGGCGGTGATCAACCGGATCGTGCACAGCGAGCCACAGGTGGGCGCCCTGCCGGAGCCGCTGCGTTCGGTGGTGCTGAGCTGCCTGGCCAAGGATCCGGCGCGGCGGCCGACGATGCAGGAGGTGCTGCTGCGCCTGCTCGGCCCGGGCCCGGCCGCGCCGCCACGGGAGCAGGGCCGACAGCAGGAGCAGAACCGAGAGCCGGAGCAGGGACGAGGGCGGGAGCAGGCGCAGGGCGGTCCCGTCGTCGAGCGGAGCTCCCTCGCCGGTAACGGCAGGACCGCCGGGCTGGGCATGAAGAAGAACCGGCCGCAGCGGACCGGCAGGACCGTCGCCATCGCGGCCGTGTCCGGGGTGTCGGTGCTGGCGCTGGCCGCGACGATCGTGTGGCTGACACCCTCGTCGCCGCGGTCCAGGACGCAGAACCTGGCGGGCCTGTCCACGGACGCCCCTTCCACCCCGGCCGCCGGGCAGCCCACGGCGAACGCCTCCGCCGCCCCCACCGCCTCGGCCGCCGCCGCCTGGCTCCGGCTCCGGTACGTACGGGCCGGCGGCGCGCGGCAGGGGAGCTGCTACGCGGGCGGCGAGGCGACGCTGACCGGGCTGGTGCAGCGGCAGGGCAGGCCGTTGAAGATCGAGTTCTCGTGGGTGATCGACGGCGTGACCGTGCTGCGCTCGACGGCGATCATCCCCCAGGACGGCAAGCTGTACCTGACCTCGCCGCGCAACATCAAGGGCAACGGGACCTCGCACACAGCCTCCCTGCGGATCACCTCGCCCGTGGCGAGGGAGCGCAGCGTCTCCGTCACGCTCTGCCCGCTCACCACGAACTGAGCCGCCACGAACTGAGCCGCCACGAATCGGGCGGCCATCGGACCGAGCCATCACGACCTGAGCCGCCACTACCTGAGCCGGACGCTTCGGCGGTCAGTGGCCGAGCCGCTCCTTGAGGTCGGCCAGCAGGTCCAGGGCCGCGTCGGCGATCACCGTTCCCGGCGGGAAGATCGCGGCGGCGCCGGCCGCGCGCAACTCGTCGAAGTCGCCCGGCGGGACGACGCCGCCGACCACGATCATCACCTCGTCCGCGCCCAGCTCGGCCAGGGCGTGACGCAGCGCGGGCACGAGCGTCAGGTGCCCGGCCGCCAGCGACGACACGCCGACGATGTGCACGTCCGCCTCGACGGCCTGCCGCGCGACCTCCTCCGGCGTCTGGAACAGCGGGCCGACGTCCACGTCGAACCCCAGGTCCGCGAACGCCGTGGCGATCACCTTCTGGCCGCGGTCGTGGCCGTCCTGCCCCATCTTGGCCACCAGGATGCGGGGGCGGCGGCCCTCGGCACGCTCGAAGTCGGCGCACGCCTGACGTACGCGTTCGATGTTGACGGCCGGTCCCGCCTCGTCGCGGTACACGCCCGAAATGGTACGGACCTGCGAGGCGTGCCGGCCGAAGACGCGCTCCAGCGCGTCGGAGATCTCGCCCACGGTGGCCTTGGCGCGGGCGGCGTCCACGGCGAGCTTGAGCAGGTTGTGCTCGAGGCCGGGCTGGGGGTTGTCGGCGGCCTTGGTGAGGGCGTCGAGGGCGCGGCCGACGGCGTCGTCGTCGCGTTCGGCCCTGAGCCGGCGCAGCTTGTCGAGCTGCTGGACACGTACGGCGCTGTTGTCGACCTTGAGCACCTCGATGGGCTCCTCGGCGTCGGCCCGGTACTTGTTGACGCCGATGACGGGCTGGCGGCCGGAGTCGATGCGGGCCTGGGCGCGGGCCGCGGCCTCCTCGATACGCAGCTTGGGCAGCCCCGCCTCGATGGCGCGGGCCATGCCGCCGGCCTGCTCGACCTCCTCGATGTGCGCCCAGGCGCGTTCGGCGAGATCGTGGGTGAGGCGTTCGACGTAGTAGGAGCCGCCCCACGGGTCGATGACCTGCGTGGTGCCGGACTCCTGCTGCAGCAGGAGCTGGGTGTTGCGGGCGATGCGGGCGGAGAAGTCGGTGGGCAGGGCGAGCGCCTCGTCCAGGGCGTTGGTGTGCAGGGACTGCGTGTGGCCCTGGGTGGCGGCCATGGCCTCGACGCAGGTGCGGGCCACGTTGTTGAACGGGTCCTGGGCGGTCAGCGACCAGCCCGAGGTCTGGGAGTGCGTACGCAGGCTCAGCGACTTCGGGTTCTTGGCGTTGAACCCGGCGACGAGGCGGGCCCAGAGCAGGCGGGCGGCGCGGAGCTTGGCGACCTCCATGAAGAAGTTCATGCCGATGCACCAGAAGAACGACAGCCGCGGCGCGAACTTGTCGATGTCCATCCCGGCGGCCACGCCCGCGCGCAGGTACTCGACGCCGTCGGCCAGGGTGTAGGCCAGCTCCAGGTCGCAGGTCGCCCCGGCCTCCTGGATGTGGTAGCCGGAGATGCTGATGGAGTTGAACTTCGGCATCTTCTCGCTGGTGTAGGCGAAGATGTCGGAGATGATGCGCATCGAGGGGGCGGGCGGGTAGATGTAGGTGTTGCGGACCATGAACTCCTTGAGGATGTCGTTCTGGATGGTCCCCTGGAGCTGCTCGGGCGCGACGCCCTGCTCCTCGGCCGCCACGATGTAGAGGGCGAGGATGGGCAGGACGGCGCCGTTCATGGTCATCGACACCGACATCCGGTCGAGCGGGATGCCGTCGAACAACTGCCGCATGTCGTAGATCGAGTCGATCGCCACCCCGGCCATGCCGACGTCGCCGGCGACCCTCGGGTGGTCGGAGTCGTAGCCCCGGTGCGTGGCCAGGTCGAACGCCACCGACAGGCCCTTCTGCCCGGCGGCCAGGTTGCGCCGGTAGAAGGCGTTGGAGTCCTCGGCCGTGGAGAAGCCCGCGTACTGGCGGATCGTCCAGGGCTGGTTGACGTACATGGTGGCGTACGGGCCGCGCAGGTACGGGGCCGCGCCCGGGTAGGTCCGCAGGAAGTCGAGGTCCTGGACGTCGCCGGCGGTGTAGAGCGGCTTGACACCGATCCCCTCGGGCGTCTCCAGGACCTCGCCGATCTCCTCGGGCGTCTCCCGGCTCTCACCGCTCACCGGGGTGTCCTCGCCGGTCACCGGACTGCTCCCGCCGGTCAGCGGGATGCCGGAGAAGTCCGGGATCATCGCGTCACCTCCAGGTCGTCGAACGTCGTACGGAGCACCGCGAGCGCGTCGCACCCGGCGTACAGGCGCTCGTCCACGCCCTCGTAGGCTCCCTTCCCCGCCAGCCACACTCTTCTCGCGCCCGCCCGTCTCAGCGCGGCGGCGACGGCCTCGGCGTGCTCGGCGTACAGGCGGTCGCTGGAGCACAGGCAGGCCACGGTGGCGCCGCTGACGGCGAAGGCGGTGGCGATCTGCTCGGGGTCGGTGCCCGGCCCGGCGGTCTCGGTGGCCAGGCCGCCGGCCTGGAACAGGTTCGCGGCGAAGGCGGCCCTGGCCGTGTGCGCGGCGACGGGGCCGATCGTGGCCAGGAAGACGGCGGGCCGCTCGGGCTGCGCGTCGGCGAGGTCGCGCAGCGCCTCGAACTCCTGCGCGTACCGGATCGCCGGCAGTCGCTCGTCCCCGGCGCCCTGGAGCGGGAGGGGGCGGCGGCGCAGCGGCTTCTCGCCGAGGTCGGGGAACTCGCTCACCCCGGTGATCGGGAAGCGGCGGTGCGCGATGTCGCCGGCCCTGCGCTCCCTGGTGGCCGCGATCCGCTCGGCGACCAGCGCGGACGCCGCCGTGACGCCGCCGGCCGCCTCGATCTCCTGGAACCACGCCCAGGCCCGCTCGGCCAGGTCGGCGGTGCGGCGCTCGACGTACCAGGAGCCCGCGGCGGGGTCGGCGACCCGGCCCGCGCCGGCCTCCTCCAGCAGCAGCACCTGCGTGTTGCGGGCCAGCCGCCGCGAGAACGCGTCCGGCAGCCCCAGGGCCGCGTCGAACGGCCGCACCGTCACCGCGTCCGCGCCCCCGACCCCGGCGGCGAAGCAGGCGATGGTGGTGCGCAGGAGGTTCACCCAGGGGTCGCGGGCGGTCATCATGGCCGCGCTGGTCACCGCGTGCTGCCGCTGCGTGGCGTCCGGCGCGCCGCACACCTCGGCGACCCGCGCCCAGAGCCGGCGCGCGGCGCGCAGCTTGGTGATGGTGGCGAACTGGTCGGCCGTGGCGGCGTACCGGAACTCCAGCTGCCCGAACGCCTCCTCCACCGTCAGCCCGGCCTCGGTGAGCGCGCGCAGGTGCTCGACGCCCAGGGCGAGTGAGCAGCCCAGCTCGTCGGCGTCGCTGCCGCCGGCGTCGTGGTAGGGGGTGGCGTCCAGCATGACGGCCCGCATCCCCGGCGCTCCGCCAGGGGCCCCGGGGGCGGCGGGCTCGTCGCGGGCGCACCGGGCCGCCAGGGCGGCCGTCACGTCGCGGCCCGCCGTGGCGATCGAGGCGCCCAGGTTGCCCAGGGGCGCGACGCCGCGCTCGGCGGCCAGCCGGAACAGGACCTCGGCGGCCTCCCCGGCCTGGGCGCCCGCTTCGAGGACGACCGGCGCGAGGTCGAGGTAGACCTCCCGCAGCACGTCGGCCAGCCGCTCCACCGGGATCGCCGCGTCGCCGACGACCAGCCAGAGGGAGGTGACGCCGTGCTCCAGGTCGGCCAGCACCGCCTCGGGGTCGGCCTCGGCGTGGCGCTGGCGCACGTCCCAGCCGGTGTGCCGATCACGCGCCCGGGGGGCGGGGCCGAAGGGCAGGTCGCCGGCGTCGTACAGCGGCGCGAGCCGCACCCCGTCGTAGGTGAGGGTGGCCAGCGCCTCCTCGGGCGAGGCGGCCTCGACGCCGGACTTCCGCAGGACCTGGAGCGCCAGAGACCGCCATTCGTCCCGGGTGGTGGCGGGAAAACCCGCTGCCAGATGCATGTCTCGGATAGTAAGCGGTACCCGCGAAGGCCAGTAACCCCGACCCCGCCCCTAACACCCCGCCCCACGCCGAGCCGCCTCCACCCTGCCGCCGCCGGCACGCCGGGCGGCCGGGGCGGGTCAGGAGGGCGGGGCCTCCCAGGCCAGGCGCCAGGTGACCGCGCCGACGATGCCGTCGTCGTCGACGCCCTGCTCGCGCTGGAAGCGGCGGCACACGTCACGCGAGTCGCTCCCGTACGCGCCGTCCACCTCGATGTCCCAGCCGCGCTTCTTCATCTGCTGCTGCCAGGTGCGCACGTCGTCCCCCCGCATCACCGGCGGGTACTTCAGCAGCCGCCCGGGGAACGGCGGCGTGCCCGGCTCCGGCTGCCCGGGACCGTCGCCGCCGGTGCCGGGCCGGGGCGCGCCGCGCTTGACCCACGCGTACAGCGGCTCGCCGGGGCAGTCGGTGGAGTAGCCGTCGCGGTGGCCCTTGATCTCGTTGCCCGCGCCGCCGTTCTGGCGGACGTACTCGATGGCGTCGAGGATGGCGTGCAGCACGCCGTCGGGCGGCTGCACCAGCCCGGCGTTGCCGACCAGGCCCAGGACGGCGTAGTGGCCCGCGTTCAGGCCGGCGCCGTTGGCGGCGGGCAGGTGGTGCAGCCCGCGCCCCTCGAACACCTTCCGGTGCGGGCACGCCACGAAGGAGTAGCCGATGTCCATCCAGCCGTTGCCGTCCATGTGGTAGCCCTGGATGGACTTGACCAGCGACACGCAGCCGGCGTGGTTGCCGACGATGCCCGGATCGACCTGCCCGCCGGTGTAGTGGACCTTCACCCCTTTGGTGGAGCCGAGCTGTGTGTAGCCGCCGCGCGGCGCGCGGGCGCCCCAATCGCGCCGTATCACGAGGTCGATCGCCACCATGTGCTCCAAAACGAAGAAACCAGGACCACCGAGCGTAACGTCAAGTGTGCGGACGGATCCTACGATTGGCGCTTTTTAGTTAGGTGGGCCTGATCACACGCTTGTCGGTGATGATCGCGGTGATCAGGTCGTGCGGGGTCACGTCGAACGCCGGGTTCAGGGCCTGGGTGCCCTCCGGCGCGACCCGGGTTCCCCTGATGGCGACGATCTCGCCGGGCCCTCTGTCCTCGATCTCGATGTGCTCGCCCGACGGCGTGGCCTGGTCGATCGTGGTCTCGGGCGCGACCACCAGGAACGGCACCCCGGCCCGCCGCGCCCCGAGCGCCAGCGCGTACGAGCCGATCTTGTTGGCGGTGTCGCCGTTGGCGGCGATGCGGTCGGCGCCGATGAGCACCGCGTCGACGCCGCCCCTGGACAGCAGGTACGGTCCGGCGGAGTCGGCGACGAGCCGGTGCGCGGCGCCCATCCTGGCCAGCTCCCAGGTGGTGAGCCTGGCGCCCTGGAGCAGCGGGCGGGTCTCCAGGGCGAGCACCTCGGCGAGGCCGCCGCGCTCGTGCAGGGTCTGGACGACGCCCAGCGCGGTGCCGCGCTCGACGGCGGCCAGTCCGCCGGTGTTGCACACCGTCATGATCCGCAGCGGCCGCGGGCCGGCTTCGCGCTGGAGCAGGTCGGCGCCGCGCTCGCCCATGGCCACGCAGGCGGCTATGTCGTCGTCGCGGACGCGCAGGGCCGCCCTGAGCACCGCCTCGGGGCCGCCGGGCAGGCAGGCGGCGGCCTGGTCGACGCCCCACGCGAGGTTGACGGCCGTGGGACGGGCGGCCCGCAGGCGCTGGATGTCAGCGATCCGAGCCTCGGCCTCGCGGGTTCCGGAGGCGGGTGGGCCGCCGGCGCCGCTGCCGGGGGCGGGGGCTCTGGCGGCGATCAGGGCGACGCCCAGCGCGCCCGCCACGCCGAGCGCGGGCGCGCCGCGCACGGCCAGGCGCTGGATGGCGTCGATGAGCGTGTCGACGTCGTCGATGCGCAGCACGACGCACTCGTCCGGCAGCCGGGTCTGGTCGATCAGCTCGATCGCGCCCTCTGCCCAGTCAATCGTCCTCACCCGCCCACCGTACGTTCTGCCCCGGTGCGGGGCCCTCCGGACGTCACGCTCAGGCGTACGCGGCCGGCGGCTTTTCGCTTCTGTACGGCAAGCCGCCCCCACCCCACCCGCCGCACCTGGCCGGGCTCTGTCCAGGGAGACGGCCGCTGAGCCGTGTGCGCCGTCCCGCCGTTACGACCCGGGCAGAGCCGTCTCAGCGCGATCCCGGTCCCGGTTCAGCTCTCGGCCAGCACGATGACCGCGTCCCTGCTGTTCAGCACGACGGGCTGGGACTTCGGCGGGTTGAGGACGATGCCGTAGTGCGGCGGGATGTTGATCGCCCCGGCGTCGCGGTAGCCGATGGCCGTCTCGCCCCGCCGGCGGGCCGCCTCGATGACGGTGGAGAACGTCACCGGCCTGCCGGAGGCGACGTAGCCGCCGGCCGGGCGCGGGTAGATCTCCGAGCCGCGGGAGTCGAAGAGGTAGCCGAACACGTCCGCCAGGTGCCGGTTCTCGGCGAGCTGGGCCAGCAGCAGGCCGATGACGGTGTCGCTGATGACGATGTCGTCGGCCTCGGTGACCTCGGCCAGGGCGCGGTTGCTCTCGTCGTGCATCTCGCTGACGATCGAGTACCGCTCGCCGAGGGCGCTCTGCATGTCGCGCAGCTGCAGCAGCGTCATGAGGGTGCGGGTGTCGGCGTGCTGGGGGCTGAACCGGTCGTCCGACAGGACGATGACGTGCTGGAACAGGCCGACGCCGAGCGATTCGAGCGCGTACCGGTCGGTGGTGTCGCAGTCCTTGACGTTCATGGTGAGGTTGACCAGGCCGGTGAGCCCCGTGCCGGCCTTGGGGTGGTCGGCGGCGATCTCCAGGACGGAGCCGGGGGCGACGTAGGCGTCGAGGTAGCGGACGATCTGCTCGGCGCGGCCGTTCCAGTTGAGCAGCAGGGTGCGCTCGGTCTCGCGCGGCGGCGGGCCGACGGCGGCGATGGCGGCGGTGTCCACGGCGGGCCGGGAAGGGGCCAGGTGGATGGCGGAGTCGTCGTGGGCGATGACGATGAGCTGGTCGTCGTGCTCGACGCCGGTGTCCATGGGCGGGTTGAGTACGACGCCGGTGGGCCGGCGCAGGCCGATGACGGTGGCGCTCTCGTAGGCGTCCAGCGTGTCCCCGTAGGTGCGGCCGGCCAGTTCCTCGCCGGGGCGCAGGTAGATCTCGCCGCCGTCGAAGTTCAGCAGGTCCATGCAGACGACGGACATGCCGGACTGGCGCGAGGACTGGACGATGAGCCGCGCGGCGGTGTCGTCGGAGTCGACCAGGTGGACGTCCCTGCCTCCGGCGAGGCGGGCGGCGGCGATGTTGCGGCTGGCGGCGATGGCGGCGACCACCGGCGGGCGGGTGCCGGGGCGCTTGGCCAGCGCCAGCAGGATCTTGATGACGTGCGCGTCGGGGTCGTCGCCCTCGGGTGACAGGACGACGACCGAGCGGGCGGCGGCCAGGTTCATCAGGGCGAGGTCGCGGGTCTCCGTGGGCCGCCCGGTGCGGCAGACCAGGCGGGTCCTGCCCAGGTCGCCGAGGCGCTCGCGCAGGTCCTCCTCCATGGCGAGCTTGTCGCGTTCGGCGAGGACGGCGATCACCGATCCGGGCTGGCTGGCGTGTGCCTTGACCAGCTCGGCGACGATCGTGAACACCTGGTCCGACCAGCCGAGCACCACCGTGTGCCCCGACTCCACGATGCGCGAGCGCCCCCGGCGCAGCCGGTCCACCTTCTGCTTGAGCCCGTTCGACAGCAGGCCGACCAGCATGCTGACGACGAAGATGCCGCCGAGCGACCCGGCGAACATCACCGTCATGTACGCGATCGACCCCTTGTCGCTGGCGACCTTGCTCGGCGTCAGCGCGTGCATGAGCGCGATCCACAGCACCTGCCCCGCGCCGCCCACCCCCTCCGGCTCGGACGGCGCCAGCCAGAGCGTCAGCCCGGCGACCACCACGATGAGGGCGACCGACACCACCGCCAGCCACCCGACCAGTGATGCCGTCCCCTTCGACATGGTGTTGTCGAACCAGTACCGCGCACGCTCGCGGAAAGTCACCCTCGCCACCCCGTACCCCTTTTGCGCAGAAAGGTGATTTCGCTCAGCGCACCAAGGTACCGGGCGATCTGTGTGGATGCATGGCTGCGGGTAACGTATCCGCCATGGCGACCCCCCTGAGCCCGGACGATCCCGCGTCGCTGGGCGCCTACCGGCTGGCCGGGCGGCTCGGCGAGGGCGGCCAGGGCGTCGTCTACCTGGCGCACGACCGCGACGGGCAGCCGGTCGCGATCAAGTTGCTCAGCACCGGCGACCAGGAGACCCGCACGCGCCTGGCCCGCGAACTGGACGCGCTGGAGAGCATCGCCTCCTTCTGCACGGCCCGCGTGCTCGACGTCTCCACCGGCGGGCAGCGCCCGTACGTGGTGAGCGAGTTCGTGGAGGGCCTGTCGCTGCTGGACCGGGTGAAGGAGCGCGGCCCGCTGCGCGGCGGCGACCTGGAGCGCCTCGCCGTCGGCACCGCGACCGCCCTGGCCGCCATCCACGCGGCGGGCATCGTGCACCGCGACTTCAAGCCGGCGAACGTGCTGCTCGGCCCCGACGGACCCCGGGTGGTGGACTTCGGCATCGCCAGGGCGGAGGGCGCGGCGACGATGACCTCCGGGCTGATCGGGACGCCCGCGTACCTGTCGCCGGAGCAGATCGGCGGCTCGCCCGCCTCGCCGGCGTCGGACGTGTTCGCGTGGGCGGCGACGATGGTGTTCGCGGCGACGGGACGCAGCCCGTTCGGGGCCGACACGGTGCCGGCGGTGCTGCACCGGGTGCTCCAGGCGAACCCCGACCTGTCGGCGCTGCCGCCCCGGCTGCAGGGGATGCTGGGGGCGTGCCTGTCGAAGGATCCCGGTTTCCGGCCTTCGGCGAAGGAGCTGATGGTCCTCCTGGTGAACCCCACGTCCGCGCCGTTCCCCGGCGCCCCCGGAGGAGGCTTTCCGGGCGGCGTCCCCGGAGGAGGCTTTCCGGGCGGCGTCCCCGGAGGAACGACGGGGGTCGCGACGGGGGGCTCGGCGGGGGTCTCGACGGGGTTCGGTGGCGCGGAGCGTACGGGGCCGCAGGCGTCCGCGGTCACCACGGGCGTGCCCCGGCGGCGCGGCTCGCGAGGGCTGCTGCTCGGCCTGGTGGCCGTCGTGGTGGCGCTGGCCGCGGCCGGAGGCGCGATCTACTGGGTCAACCGCGCCCCGGCCACCACGAACTCGGCCTCCACCGCGCCACGGGACACCGAAACCGAGCGGAGCACCGGGCAGAGCACCGACAAGGCCGATGACAGGGCCAGCGACAAGGCCACCGACGACGCCTCTGATCAGCCCACCGACGAGTCCAGTGAGCAGGCCACCCAGAAGACGGACTCCGCGGGCGGCCTGAAGATCCCCGCCGCGTTCGCCGGCACGTGGTCCGGCCACACCCAGTCGACCCTGCCCTCCGACACCGACGGCGCCACCAACACGGTCGAGCTGCGGACCGGCCGCTCCACGGGCCGCTGGACGGAGAAGGACACCAACGCGAGCTGCACCGGCAGCGTCACCCTCACCAAGGTGAGCGCGAACCAGCTCACCTTCTCCCTTCAGCCCGACTCCATCGACTGCGTCGCGGGCACGGTGTGGCTCACGCTCAAGGGCGGCAAGCTCGTCTACCTGTGGCGCGACACGCCCGGCCTGAACATGGCCCGTCAGACCGGCGAGCTCGGCAAAAGCTGAGAAATATCCGGGGCGCCAGGTATACCTCCGTAATTGCGCAAATCCCGTCGACAGACCCGCCTCCGGACCGGATCATTAGAGTTATGTCTGTGATTAAGGAGGTGCCGTTCCCCAGCCCGGACTCCCCTGAGCTCCCGATGAACATCTGGATCGACGACGCCGACTCCGCCATCGACGTCATCGACGCGCTGGCGCTGTCGCCGTTCGCGACCGGCGTGCAGCCCTGGTCCCGTCTGGCGAACCTCGAACGGGTGCGTCCCGATGCCGCCCTGCGCCCGGAGCACGGCAGCGTCATCCGCACCGCGCAGGTGCAGGACGGCTCCGAGTCGCGTCTGATCTGCGGCGACGGCTGGACCCTGCGGGTGATCCGGCACCGCAACCGCACCGCGACCGTCAGCGTCACGGCCGTCAGCGAGGAGCTGGCGCGCTCGGTGCTGAAGGAGAGCGTCGAGGGCGCCGAGGAGCCGGAGCCGGACACCGACCACGTCGAGATGGGCTTCTGGTGGCGCGGCACGCACGGCGGCACCCGTTCCGAGAAGCCGATCACCGCCCCGCCGTGGGAGGAGATCAACGGCAACTACTCCGCCCGGGTGCGCCGCTCCCTGGACGGCCTGATGGCGGTCACGGCCGCCGACGTGAGCGGCCGGTTGATCCTGCTGCACGGCCCGCCCGGCACCGGCAAGACGACGCTGCTGCGCTCGCTGGCCAAGCAGTGGCAGGACTGGTGCCAGGTCGACTGCGTGCTCGACCCGGAGCGCCTGTTCAACGAGCCCGGCTACCTCATGGAGGTGGCGGTCGGCTACGACACCGACGAGGACAAGCAGCGCTGGCGGCTGCTGGTGCTGGAGGACTGCGACGAGCTGATCAGCTCCTCCGCCAAGGCCCAGGCGGGGCAGGGCCTGTCGCGGCTGCTGAACCTCACCGACGGCCTGCTCGGCCAGGGCCGCGACGTGCTGGTGGCGATCACCACGAACGAGGACCTGACCCGCCTGCACCCCGCCGTGGTGCGGCCGGGCCGCTGCCTGGCGCAGGTCGAGATCGGCCCGCTCACCAGGGACGAGGCGATCCGCTGGCTCGGCTCGTCCGACGGCGTCGGCCCGTCGGGGGCGACGCTGGCGGAGCTGTACGCGGTGCGCTCGGGCCGCGCGATCCCCCCGCCCGCGTCCGGCGAGTCGACGGGCCTCTACCTGTGACCCGCCCGGCACCCCGAAGGCACCTGATCCGGGCACCTCGGCCAGCCGCCTGACCCTGCCGCCTGATTCGGGCGCCTGATCCGGCCGCCTGATTCGGGCGCCTCGACCAGGACGTCTCAGCCGGACACCTCAGCCGGCGTGGCGGCCGTGCCCGCGCGCTCGCGGGCGGCGATCCGGGCGGCGATCCGGGCGGCGATCCGGGCGGCGAGCACATGCTTGCACGGCCCGCGCGACCCGGCGTGGTCGAACCACCACGGGCACGTGCACGACCCCGCCTCCAGGCGCACCCGCCGCACGCCCCCGTCGGTCGTCACCTCGGCCGTCTCGCCCTCCAGGCGGACCGCCCCGGCGGCGACCAGGGCGCGGGCCGAGGTGAGCCGCGGGTTGAGCTCGGCCACCTGCTCCTTGTCGTAGGGCAGCTCGCGGTGGAAGTGGGACGCCTCGTGCAGGTCGTACCCGACGCGCCCGGCGGTGCCGAGCTGGGTGAGGGCGGCGCGCACCCGCGACGGCGGCAGGCCGGAGCGGTCGGCCAGCAGCCCGATCTCGACGGACGGCTCGAAGTTGAGCAGCATGCCGACCAGGTCGGCGTCACCGGCGACCTCGTCGGTGGACAGGTCGTCGAGCACCGCGCCCTCGCCGGAGAAGCCGCGCCACGGCTCGGGCGAGATCGCCAGGGTGTAGCGCATGCCGGGCAGCTCCAGCTCCCACGCGCTGGCCTGACCAGCCGCCTGCCCCGCGCCCTGCCCCGCCCCCTGTCCGGCGGCCGGGCCGTACACGCGCAGCGCCTTGACGAACCTGAGCAGCGGCATCAGCGTCGTGATCCGCCCGGCCCCCGACAGGCAGACGGCGCCGGGGGCGGGGCCGGCGCTCACCCGCAGGTCGTTGCCGCGCGGCGCCACCCAGACGGTCCTGCCCGCCCCGCGCGGCAGCGACCGCAGGAAGCGCACCACCTGCGGCCCGCGCAGCTCGGCGCGCAGGTCGAAGCCGACGGCGATCACCTGCACCTCGGCGAAGCCGCGCAGCCAGCGCGAGGGCAGCGGCACCTTCTTCTCCACGACCGCGCCGTCGAGCGTGGTCACGGCCAGCTCGTCGGGACCGACGCCCAGGTGGAGCGGGTCGCGCCCGCCGATCCTGGCCAGCGCCTCACGCAGCGGGCCGTTGACGTCGACGTTGGTGGTGCCGCGGTCGAGCACGTCGCCGTCGAGGGCGAGCACGTCGAGGCGGGCGTAGACGCCGCCGCAGGCGGAGAACGACTCGAACCTGAGCCGGTCGCCGTCGCAGGTGACCACCGGGTCGCGGGTCCAGCCGGGGCGCGGCTGGTGGTAGCGGGCCAGGGCCACGTCGGCCACGGCGAGCAGGCCCGCGGCGGCGGGGGCGGCCTCGGTGAGCAGCCCGCTGAAGAACCGCGGGTGGGTCCGCGGCCCGGATAACGCGGTGCCGCCGGAGGTCGAGAGACCGAGCCTGCCGTCGGTGAGCGTGGAGGGTCCGGCGTAGGAGTACGCCTGCACTGCCTGAGTCATGCCTGGAACCCTAGGGATCACCACCGACACAATCGGCGGTACGTAAACCTTCCGATGCGGGAACACCCGCCACCAGCGAGAATAGGGCCGGTGCTCACCGTGGACCTGGCGCGCGTCGCCTTCGCCCGCCTCGCCATGCCCACCGCCCCGCTGACCTCCTGGACCAGCCCCGAACAGCCGATCGGCTTCCCGGCGACCCAGCTCGTCCCCTCATGGACGGCGATCACCCCGCCGGGCACGTGGATCGAGGTGGAGCTGCAGGTCAGGCCGGCATCGGGTGAGCCGTCCAAGTGGTACGTGATGGGCCGCTGGGCCGAGCACGGCGAGATGCGCACCTCGGTCCCCGGCCAGGGCGACGAGGACGGCGACGTGGCCGTGGACACGTTCGTGGCGCGGCGGCCGGTCACCGCCTACCGGGTCAGGGTGAGCGCGCACGGCGCGGGCGCCCGCGTGACCGGCCTGAGCGTGATGGCCTCGGCGCTCCCCCAGGGCCCGCCGCTGCCGAGCCCGCCCGGCGCGGGCGGCGCCGTCGAGCTGGCGGTCCCCTGCCACTCCCAGTACACGCACACCGGCCACCATCCCGAGCTGGACGGCGGCGGCGCGAACTGGTGCGGGCCCGCGGCCGTCGCGATGGTGATCGCCTTCTGGGGGCTCGGGCCGGCCCCCGAGCAGCTCGGCTGGGTGACGGCCGGCGACCCGAGCCCGTGGGTGGACCACGCGGCGCGCGGCACGTACGACAGCAGTTACCAGGGCACCGGCAACTGGCCGTTCAACGTGGCGTACGCGGGCACCTTCGGGCTGGCCGGGTTCGTGACCAGGATGCGGTCGGCCGCCGAGCTGGAGGCGTTCGTCCGGGCGGGCGTCCCGGTGATCGTGTCGCTGTCGTTCAAGGCGCACGAGCTGCCGGGCTCCGGTTACTCGACGGGCGGTCACATCATGGTCGTCGCCGGCTTCACCGCCGCGGGCGACGTGATCGTCAACGACCCGGCCGCGCCGGGCGACGCCGACGTGCGCAGGGTCTATCCGCGTGCCGCGTTCGAGAACGTGTGGCTCAGGAGCTCGGGCAGCGGCGGCATCACGTACGTCCTCCATCCGCCTGACCATCCCCTCCCTCCCTCTAACGGCAATTGGTGAAATATGAGTATTCGTCCGATTGATGTGGCCCGCACCGACGGCGGCCCCCAGTGGGTGGAGGCCGTCGCCACCCCCGACGGCGTGGAGGTGTGGTGGGACGAGCCGCGCCC
>NZ_JAHKRL010000193.1 GCF_019396405.1 Nonomuraea rhizosphaerae
CCGCCGGAGCCGGGCGGGGGGGCGCGGCGCCGCAGGCCGCCGCACGGACGTCAGGGGGCCCCACACCAGCGCCGGGTGGCGACGTGGCGGCCCCCGGGGTGGTCGCTCGGTCGCAGGTCGACACCCGGGCCTTGGACCAGGCGCTCGGACGCTACCTCAGGGGCCGGCCGGGGCGAGCGGCGGTGGCGGTGCACGACCGGACCACCGGCCTGCGCTACGCCTTCCGCGAGCGGGAGCCGTTCCTGCTGGCCAGCGTCGCCAAGGTGGACATCCTGCTGGCGCTGCTCCTGCGGGCCCAGCGTGAGCACCACCGTCTCGCCCCCTACCACCGCGACCTGGCCGCACGCATGATCCGCCACAGCGACAACCAGTGCGCGCACCGGCTCTACACGGCGATCGGCGGCCAGTCCGGCCTGACCAGGACCCTGCGGCGGCTCGGCATCCGGCACACGCGTCCAGGCTCCGGGCTCTACTGGGGCTCGACCCGCAGCCGCCCGTCGGACCAGGTGAAGGTCCTCGACGCCCTGGCCGATCCGGCGGGTCCCGTCTCGGCCGCCAACCGCCGTTACGCGCTGACCCTGATGTCGTCCGTCACCCGCTCCCAGACCTGGGGCGTCGGGACCCTGGACAGGAAGGCGGCGCTGAAGAACGGCTGGCTCCCGGCCCGGGTGCACGGCGGCCTGTGGACGGTCAATAGCATCGGCCGCCTGGCCGTCCAGGGCCACGAACTGCTGGTCGCCGTGCTGTCGGAACGCAGCCCGGCCATGTCCACGGGCGTCACGACGGTCGAGCGCGTCGCCCGGCTGGCGGTCAAGCACCTCACCGGCTGACGAAGCACCGTCTCGGCTCTGACCGGGAGCATCATCCCGGCCCTGGTCAGCGGCCCGTGTCCACGAAAGTGGCCCACTGTGCGCACGTCACGGCGGCCGGCCCCGCATCACCGGAGGAGCGTTCCCCTGGACAGACGCCGGCCCTGCACCGAGGGTGGGGCCGGCCCATGCTGGCCGTAAAAAGGCCCCGAAAAATCGGCGGAGACACGCGGAACGCCCGCTACGACACACTCCGGTCGTAACGGGCGTTCCCCGTTCAACAAGTTGAACGGATCAGCGGGACAGCTGGCTGAGGTCGCGGGAGGCGCCCGTGGACGCCGACGTGGTCATCGCCGCATACGCCTGCAGCGCCGCCGACACCGGGCGCTGACGGTCGCGCGGCCGGTAGCCGTGCAGGTCGTCGGCCAGCAGCCGGGTGCGGCGCTCGGCCAGCTCGGCCTCCGGCACGCGCAGCTCGAGCAGCCGGTTGGGGATGTCGATCTCGATCGTGTCGCCGTCCTCGACCAGCGCGATCATGCCGCCCTCGGCCGCCTCGGGGGAGGCGTGGCCGATCGACAGCCCCGACGTGCCGCCCGAGAAGCGTCCGTCGGTGACCAGCGCGCACGCCTTGCCGAGCCCCTTGCCCTTGAGGAACGACGTCGGGTACAGCATCTCCTGCATCCCCGGACCGCCCTTGGGGCCCTCGTAGCGGATGACGACCACGTCGCCCTCCTTCACGCGCCCGCCCAGGATGCCCTCGACCGCCTGCTCCTGCGACTCGAACACCACCGCGGGCCCGCTGAACTTCCAGATCGACTCGTCCACCCCGGCCGTCTTCACCACCGCGCCGTCACGGGAGATGTTGCCGTAGAGGACGGCGAGGCCGCCGTCGGCGGTGTAGGCGTGCTCCAGGTCGCGGATGCAGCCATCGGCGCGGTCGGTGTCGAGGGAGTCCCAGCGGTTGTCCTGCGAGTACGCCTTCACCGTGCGCACGTTGCCGGGCGCGGCGTGCCACAGCTCGACGGCCTCGGGCAGGACGGACGGCGAGCGGACGTCCCAGGCGGCGAGGGTGTCGCCCAGCGTGCCGCCGTTGACCGTCGGCACGTCGCGGTGCAGCAGCCCGGCGCGGTCGAGCTCGCCCAGGATGCCCGGGATGCCGCCGGCGCGGTGGACGTCCTCGACGTGGTACTTGTTCGTCGCCGGGGCCACCTTGCACAGGCACGGCACCCGCAGCGAGATCTCGTTGATCTCCTTCAGGCCGAAGTCGACCTCGGCCTCGCGGGCGGCGGCCAGGATGTGCAGGATCGTGTTCGTGGAGCCGCCCATGGCGACGTCGAGCGTCATCGCGTTCTCGAACGCGTCGCTGGTGCCGACCGAGCGCGGCAGCACCGACTCGTCGCCCTCCTCGTAGTAGCGGCGGGTGATCTCGACGAGCTGCCGCCCGGCGTCCTCGAACAGCTTCTTGCGCGCCTTGTGCGTGGCCAGGATCGTGCCGTTGCCGGGCAGGGCCAGGCCCATGGCCTCGGTGAGGCAGTTCATGGAGTTGGCGGTGAACATGCCGGAGCAGGAGCCGCAGGTCGGGCAGGCGTTCTCCTCCATCTCCAGCAGGTCCGCGTCGGAGACGCTGCTGTCGGCGGCGGCGATCATCGGGTCGATCAGGTCGAGCTTGCGGCCCGGTGTCTTGCCGGCCTCCATGGGCCCGCCGGAGACGAAGATCGTCGGGATGTTCAGCCGGAAGGCTGCCAGCAGCATGCCCGGCGTGATCTTGTCGCAGTTGGAGACGCAGATCATCGCGTCGGCGCAGTGGGCGTTGACCATGTACTCGACCGCGTCGGCGATCAGCTCGCGCGAGGGCAGCGAGTAGAGCATGCCGCCGTGGCCCATCGCGATGCCGTCGTCGACCGCGATCGTGTTGAACTCGCGCGGGATCGCCCCCGCCTCGCGGATGGCGGCGGACACCACGTCGCCGACCTCACGCAGATGGACGTGACCCGGGACGAACTGGGTGAAGCTGTTGGCCACCGCGATGATGGGTTTGCCGAAGTCGCTCCCGGCTACACCGGTCGCCCGGAGCAGGGCCCGGGCACCGGCCATGTTTCTGCCGTGGGTGACCGTACGTGACCTGAGGGCGGGCATTGGACCTCTCCCATCGTTCGCGAGTCTTCACATGGTACGACCATCGCCCGGTTGCTGAGACAACTGTCCATCGGTCGGGATGCGCACGGCGGCGAACTGGGTGGACTGCGCCACCAGGTGCCCCTTCTCGTCCCAGACGTGGGCCGTCTCGTCGATGCGCTCGCCGCCCACGTCCGAGGCCCGCAGCCGCACCCTGACCGGTCCTGGCGCGGGCAGCCTGCGGATGTAGGCGGACAGCTGGATGGTGGGGATCCAGCCAGGTATGCCCAGGTCGTACGTGGCGGGCGGCACCGGGTCGAGGGCCACCAGCAGGCTCAGCGGGTCCCAGTCCGTGCCGTCGGCCAGCCGCTGCCAGGTGGAGACGAGGCCGCGCCGCGAGGGCGTCCCGAACGCGAACGCCAGCTGGTCGGGGTGCAGGTGCTGGTCGATGACCTCCATCAGCGGGATGTCGAACCGGGCGCCCGGCGGCCTGGTGGAGGCCGGGACGCACTGCTCGCGCGGCGGGATCTCCAGCGGCTCCACGCCCGACCACCAAGGGCTGGTGTCGTCCAGCACGCCCAGCGCGAACAGCGCCGACACCCGCGGCCTGCCCTCCTGCGCCAGCTCCGCGCCGACCTGCGCCACACTCCTGCCGATCCGCAGCGTCGTCACCCGCACGTCGGCCGGGCCGGGCTCGGGCGGCTCCACGAACGCGCTGCTGACGGCGGTCACGTGCGGATGGCCGGCGCCCGCGCTCTCGACGGCGGCGCGGCCGAGCACCGCGAGCAGGTAGCCGCCGTGCAGCCGCGTGCCGACGCTCCACTGCGGGTCCAGCGTGGCCTGATAGTGGCCGGGCGCGAGAGCGGTCAGCGCGGTCGCGTCGCTAAAGGTCCCCATTTTTCGTGACTCCTTCTCGCCAGGAGATCAGATTGACATCGTCAACTTGACGGCGTCAACCTAGAAGCCATGGCGACGAGACGCATCCGGGCCAGACGCGGGGACGGCGCGCTGCTGCGCGATGAGATCCTGTGCGCGGCCGAGCAACTCCTGGTCGAGACCGGCACCGAGGACGCGCTGACGCTGCGCGCCGTGGCCGGCCGCGCGGGTGTGTCCACGCCGTCGGTCTACCTGCACTTCGCCGACAAGGAAGCGCTCGTGGAGGCCGTGTGCCTGCGCGTCTGGGACGAGCTCGGCGCGCTCTTCGCCGAGGCGGCGGCCTCGTGCGACGACCCGTTCCTGGCGCTGGGCCGGTGCGGACGCGCGTACGCCCGCTTCGCGCTCGACCACCCGGTGCAGTACCGGGTGCTGATGATGCGGCCCTCGACCGGGGAGGACGCGGCGGCGGCGTGCCTGCGTCACATGGTGGGGGCCGTCGCCGCCTGCGTGGAGACCGGCGTGCTCAGGGGCGAGCCCGAGAAGCTCGCGCTCGCCCTCTGGTCGGCCGTGCACGGCTGCGTGTCGCTGTTCATCGCGCAGCCGTCGTTCCCCTGGCCGGACGACCGCGAGGCGCTGATCGACACCGTCGTGCGGGCCGCCGGCTTCGGCGGCGCGATGTACTCGCGCCTGCCGCGCGACCTGCCGCCCAGCGCGGAGCTGGCCGAGGAGCTCGACGAGTTCGGCGCGCGCGTCACGACGCGCACCCGGGCACGCGCCAAGCGGTGACCCACCTGGCAGACCGACCGCACGCCTGGCAGACAGCACGCCGGACAGACAGTGCGTCTGACAGACAGCACGCCTGATGGACAGTGCGCCCGGCAGACAGTGCGCCCGGCAGAGGGCGGCGCACCTGACAGCGGGGGCCCGCTACGTCGGGGGCCGCCCGCCTGGTTCGGTCAGGGATGCTCAGCCCTCGCCGTATCTCGCCGGCAGGACCTGAGCCGCGATCTCGTAGAGGCGTTCCACCTCGGCGGGCGTCAGCGCCTTCTCCCGCTTGGTGATCCACTTGCGGGCGCGGGCGCCTTCGTACACGTCGACGCCGCGGATCGTCATGATCTTCCACGGCACCGCCGGCCCGTAGATGGCCAGCGACGGCACGACCGAGATCTCCTTGCCGTACGCGGCGCTGATCAGCTCACTGGCCTGCGAGGCCTCCCACTTCGCCTCGGTGAGACGCGGCTTCTTGTCGAACGGCCCGTGGAAGAGCTTCTTGCCCATCTGCACGCGGACGGGCAGCCGCTTGTCCCACTTCTCGGAGTCGACCGCGTACACGCCGGTGGGCCCGACGACCAGGTGGTCGATCTGGGCCTCGCTGTTCGGGATCGCCCTGGCGTGGAGCGTGCGGTAGCCCCTGCGTTCGAGCTGGCGCAGCTGGGCCTCGGTACGGCGCTCCGCTATGGAGGCGCGCCGCCACGCGGGCACGGTCGAGTTGGACCGCGCTCGCCAAACAGTGTCGACGATGACCGCGATCACGCCCGCGGTCACCCCAATCCGCCAATCGCCCACGAGGAAGCCCACGATCACAGCGGCCCCGACACCCACCAGCGCACGGTTGCGGATGGTGCGGAAGCGCGGTTGCTGGATCAGAGTGCGCAGTGAGGCGCGCTCGATGGGCGCGTAGGTTGACGTGGGCGCCGAGTGCTTGGCGGGGGTCTGCTCGCCTTCGGGTCGGTCACTCACCCAGATCGGTGACGTGTTGTGACCGTCTTCTCGTTGCTGGTCGGAGTCCACGTAACTCACCGTAGCCCGTGATTCTTGTCGGTTCCTAGTATTGCCTTGTCCATAGTTTTATGGCCCAGCCCACCGTGTTCCACGCCCGTTTTCCGGGTATCTATTACGTTCTTCTCTAGAGATCCCTAGTGTGCGGTAGCGTGCGAGAACTTCATGAGCTGTCGGCTCTAGAGCAGGCGCAGGCCATCCGCGACCAGGAGATTTCGCCGGTCGAGCTCACCCAGCACTACCTCGACCGGATCGAGCGCATCGATCCTCAGGTAGGCGCGTATGTGACCGTGACCGCCGAGAGGGCCCTCGACCAGGCACGCCGTCTGGCCGAGGAGCTGCCGGACGGGCCCCTCGCCGGAGTGCCGATCCCGATAAAGGATCTTAACCTGGTGAAGGACGTGCCGATCATGTTCGGGTCCGCGACATACCGGGAGTTCGTCGCGCCGGTGGACGACACGGTGGTCGAGCGGCTGCGTGACGCGGGCACGGTCATGCTGGGCAAGACCGCGACGCCGGAGTTCGGGCTGCCCTGCTACACGGAGACATATGTCTCACCGCCCGCCCGCTCGCCGTGGAACCTCGACTGCTCCGCCGGCGGGTCGAGCGGCGGCGCCGCCGCGGCCGTGGCCGCCGGGCTCGCCCCCGCCGCGCAGGGCAGCGACGGCGCCGGCTCGATCCGCATCCCCGCCTCGGTCTGCGGCCTGTACGGCATCAAGCCCACGCGCGGACGCATCAGCTTCGCGCCCGTCATCCCCGACCTGGCCGGACTCGGCACGAACGGCCCCATCGCCAGAACCGTCGCCGACGCCGCCGCCCTGCTCGACGCCATGACGCACAACACGCCCGGCGACCTCTACCTCGCGCCGCCGCACGAGGGAACGTTCCTCGCCCACGCCTCCCGCGACCCCGACCGGCTGCGCATCGCCCGCTACGCCCGGCCCGTCGTCCCGGGGGCCGAGGTGGACCCGGACGTGCTGGCCGCCTACGAGGCCGCCAGCGCCACGCTCGCCCGGCTCGGGCACGAGATCGTCGACATCGACCCGCCGTTCGGGGCCGACACGGTGCCGCGGTTCATCACTTTGTGGTTCGTCTTCGCCTGCATGCACCCGGTGGCCGACGACCAGGCCGACCGGCTCAGGCCGCTGACCAGGTGGCTGCGCGAGCGCGGCTTCGCCACCCCGGCCCCCGCGTTCCTCCAGGCCCAGGCGGCTCTGCAGGCCGCGTGCAGGAGCGCACTGGTGATCACCGACGCCTACGACGCCGTGCTCACGCCGACCGTCACCCAGCCGCCGCGCCCCGTGGGCTGGTTCGAGGACGTGGACGAGGTGGAGGAGACGTTCGAGCGGATGAAGCGCTTCGCGGCCTTCCCCGCCATCTACAACGTCAGCGGGCAGCCCGCCGTGAACCTGCCGCTCCACTGGACCGGCGACGGCCTGCCGATCGGCGTCATGCTCGCCGGCCGGGTCGGTGACGAGGCCACGCTGATCTCACTGTCGGCGCAGGTCGAGGCGGAGAGGGGCGGTTTCTGGGGCACACGCCGGCCGCCGGTCTGGTAGTTGCCGGAAGGCTCACGACCGCCGGCGAAGTCCCTGGAAGGTTATAGCTGGCGCTGATCCGCTCGACGAAAGTACAACCATGCGCATGCGCACCGTACTCATCCAGACCGACACGGCTGTGGCGGCCGACCTCAAACCAGGCGAGACCGCCACGTTCGGCCGCGGCTCCGACGATGTCCCCGTCGACATCGTGGTGGCCGACCGGGCCGTGTCGCGCCTGGCGGGGCGGATCCAGGCGGTCGAGGACTACTGGCTGATCAGCAACCTGAGCGCGCGGCGCACGTACGTGATCGAGAACCCGGAGGGCGGCGGCGAGTTCGTCAAGGTGCCGCCGCTGCGGATGGGGATGCCGGTCCCGTTCGAGATCTCCCGCGTGATCCTGCCCGCGGAGCACGGGACGACAGGCTTCCTGGTGTTCGCGCCCGAGCACGTGTTCGGCACCGCCGAGACCGTCTCCTCTTCCTCCTCCGGCGCCGCCACGCAGGGGGTCTTCCCGCTCGACCGGAGCGCCAAGTACTTCCTCGTCCTGGTCGCGCTCTGCGAGGCCCGGCTGCACGACCCGTCCAGCACGGTCGTCCCCACCGTTCCGCAGCTCATCGAACGCCTGGAGGGGCACGAGCTGACCAGGAGCGGGGTGAACTTCCACATCGACTACCTGGCCCGCACCAAGCTCAGGGTCAAACAGCCGGACGGGAGCGGCAAGGCCGACTGGCAGCGGGCGGCGCTGATCAACCTGGCGCTCCGCTTCGACCTGGTCACGGACGCGGACCTGCGCCTGCTCCCGTGACAGGGAAGGCCCGCCCGGCGCCGGCCACGCGTGCGGCCGGTGCCGGGCG
>NZ_JAHKRL010000023.1 GCF_019396405.1 Nonomuraea rhizosphaerae
CGCTGGTGCGGTAGAACTTGCGCGGGCGGGCTTCTTCGGTGTTCCAGTCGCTGCTGAGCAGGCCTTGTTTTTCCAGGCGGCGCAGCAGGGGGTAGAGGGTGTTGGCGTCGACGGTGAAGCCGGAGCGCTCGAGTTGGTCGAGCAGGGCGTAGCCGTAGTTGGGGTGTTTGAGCATGAGCAGGCAGGCCAGGACGACGGTGCCTCGGCGTAGTTCCTGCTGGTGCAGTGCGTGCAGTTCCTCATCCGGCATGTCTTGTACAGTAGTGTGTGTCGCACAGCATTGCAAGACGCACAACGATGCGTCTTGGCTCGCATACTCGTACGGGCTCGATGACCTGCGGCACGGCGGAGGGGCGGCACGTCAAAGAGCAGGACGACGATGCTCGTCGCCCTGCTCCGGTACGTCTACAACAGGCCGCGCGCGGACGGTACGGCCGACCGCGACAGGTGGCGGCACGCAGAGGCCGGCACCCAGAGGCCGGGGTCAGCAGTCGGCGATGTCCGTGCCGTTGTTGTCCTTGGCCACGTCATTGCCCCAGCGGGACAGGTAGTAGGCCGACACCCACTGGTTCTGCCAGGGGTTCCCGCTGTCCAGGTCGGTCTTCAGCCACCAGTGGTTGTAGGCGGAGCCGACCTGCACGTTGGGTCCCCACACGCGGCAGTAGACGTAGTTGGTGCCCGCGTTCAGGGTGCCGGTGCGGGTGCCGCCGGGCGTGGAGTACCCGGGAGCGGCGGCGAAGGTGTCGACCCATTGCCTGCCGGGCGTGCCGCCGCCGCAGTTGTTGCTGGTCTCGTAGTGCTGGTTGTACGACCACGTGACGGGGACGAGGTGGCCGTTGACGGAGGCCTGGACGACGGCGCCGTTAAGGCGTTGCTCGAAGTGCAGGTGGGCTCCGGTGGTGGCGCTGCCGGTGCTGCCGACGGCGCCGATCTGCTGGCCCTGCGCGACGGAGGCGCCGACGCCGACGGCGCGGCTGGCCAGGTGGAGGTAGCGGGTGAGCCAGCCGCCCCCGTGGTCGATGACGACGGTGTTGCCGGCGTCGGTCTAG
>NZ_JAHKRL010000194.1 GCF_019396405.1 Nonomuraea rhizosphaerae
GGTCGTCTATCAGCACTTCCAGGTCGTCGGGCAGCAGCAGCGGGCTGGCCAGCCCGGCCGCGTAGTCGGTGGCGGAGTTGACCAGGAAGTCGGGGGCGAGCCGCACCTTGCGTAATCCGAGCACGCCGCCGACGATCTCGGGCTCCGGAGGGTGGGCGACGGTGGAGACGACGGCGACGACGACCTCGCGGCCGATCCTCGTGGCGACCTCGAACACCGTCACGGCCACGCACCGCTCGGGTGCCGCTGAGACCGCGTCGGGCAGCTCTTCCGCGCGAGTCATGGGGCGCGGAAGGCGTACGATCTCATGGTGGACCTGGTGTGCGAGGAGCCAGCGGTGGATCGCGAGGGCGTCCTTCATCTACAACCTCCTTGCCTCGTTCCATGGCCCCCGACGGTCCCCTGACCGACGGTAACCCCGACTTCATATGGCTCGGGGGATATGTTCCGGAGTACAAGGACGTATTCAGCTTGTCCCACACGAATCTGACCGAAAGCCAGCAGCGGGCCATGAACGACCTGTTCCGCAAGATCGCCCCTGTCGCCGACGAGCTCGGCCGCCTGTTCGCCGAGAAGGGGCACGAGCTGGCCCTCGTCGGCGGTCCCGTACGTGACATCCTGCTCGGCCGGGTGGGCAACGACCTCGACCTGACCACCGAGGCCAGGCCCGAGCGGGTCCTGGAGATCGTCCGGCCGTGGGCGGACTCCGTCTGGACGATCGGCATCGACTTCGGCACGGTCGGCGTGCGCAAGGGCGGCTGGCAGATCGAGATCACCACCTACCGCAGCGAGTCGTACGACCCCAAGTCGCGCAAGCCGGAGGTCATGTACGGCGAGACGCTGGAGGCCGACCTGGAGCGGCGCGACTTCGCGGTCAACTCGATGGCGGTGCGGCTGCCGGGGCACGAGTTCGTCGACCCCTACGGCGGGCTGAGCGACCTGTCGGCCAAGCTGCTGCGCACTCCGGGCACGCCCGAGCAGTCCTTCGACGATGATCCGCTGCGCATGCTGCGCGCCGCCAGGTTCGCCTCGCAGCTCGGCTTCACCGTCGACGCCGCCGCCGTCGAGGCGATGACCGCGATGGCCGAGCGCATCGAGATCGTCTCGTCGGAGCGCATCCGGGACGAACTGGACAAGCTGATCTGCGGCACCTATCCGCGCGAGGGCCTGCGCCTGCTGGTCGAGACCGGGCTGGCCGCCCACGTGCTGCCCGAGCTGCCCAAGCTGCGCCTGGAGATCGACGAGCACCACCGGCACAAGGACGTCTACGAGCACACGCTGACCGTCCTCGACCAGGCCATCGCCCAGGAGGAGGACGGCAAGCCCGACCGGATCCTGCGCTGGTCGGCGCTCATGCACGACATCGGCAAGCCCAAGACCCGGCGCCACGAGGCGGCCGGCCGGGTCTCCTTCCACCACCACGAGGTGGTGGGGGCGCAGCTCACCAAGAAGCGCATGGCCGAGCTGAAGTTCCCCAAGGACGTGGTGGCCGACGTGTCGCGGCTGGTGGAGCTGCACCTGCGCTTCCACGGCTACGGTACGGGGGAGTGGACCGACAGCGCCGTGCGCCGTTACGTGCGCGACGCCGGCCACCTGCTCGACCGGCTGCACAAGCTGACCAGGGCCGACTGCACCACCCGCAACAAGCGCAAGGCGTCCGCCCTGTCGCGCACCTACGACCAGCTGGAGGAGCGCATCGCCCGGCTGGCCGACGAGGAGGAGCTGGCCAAGATCAGGCCCGAGCTCGACGGCAACGAGATCCAGCGGGTCCTCGGCGTCGGGCCGGGGCCGGTCGTCGGCAAGGCCTACAAGTTCCTGCTGGAGCTGCGCCTGGACAAGGGCGTGGTGGGCAAGGAGACCGCCACGGCCGCGCTCCTGGAGTGGTCGCGCGAGAACCTCTGATCAGCCGCGAGGGCCGCTGATCAGCGAGGGGCGACCGCCCGGGCCGAGGTGACCAGCCGGTAGGCCAGGGCGGCGCCCAGGTAGCCGGCCGCGGCGATGCCCACGGCCAGGTAGGACTTGCCGTTGGCGGGCAGGATCGACGCCGACAGCGCCGCCGCCAGCACGTACATGCCGTTGAAGAGCATGTCGTAGATCGAGAAGGCGCGCCCGAGGTAGGCGTCCTCGACGTCGCGCTGGACGGTGGTGTCGGCGCAGATCTTGACGCTCTGCCCGGCGATCCCCAGCACGAACCCGAGGATCGGCAGCCCCCACTCCTGGAACGGCGTGGCCAGGACCGCCGTGAACACCCCCATCGCGGCCAGCGCGATCGGCACCCAGCGCTCGATCGTGAACCGCTCGGTGGCCCACGGCGTGACGACCACCGCCAGGAAGTAGCCGACGCCCGACGTGGCCACGACCAGGCCGATGCCGCGCAGCGCCGCCTCCGGGTCGCCGTCGGTGAAGTAGTAGCGGTACAGGATGATGCCGAGCGCGGTCGCCAGGCCGTACATGAACCGGTGCGCCGCCATGGCGCCCATCGTGGCGGCCGCCACGCGGTGCCTGACCAGGTGCTTGGCGCCGTCCACGAGGCCGACGACCACGTTGCGCACCGCCTCGCGGGCCTGCGGGCGCTCGGGATCGTACGAGGGGCCGAGCAGCGAGCGCTCCATCGTGCGGGCGATCAGCGAGCTCAGCCCGAACACCACGCCGGACACGACCAGCAGCAGCGCCACGCCGGCGTCGTCGCCGCCGAACACCTCGCGCAGCAGGAACCCCACCCCGGCGCCCACGAACGTCAGGACCGTGCCGGAGGTGGGCGTGACGGCGTTGGCGGCCATCAGCCGGTCCTCGGGCACCACGTGCGGCAGCGAGGCGCCGAGCGCGGCCAGGAAGAACCGGTTGACGCCGAGCACGCAGAGCGCGGCGCAGTAGAAGATCGTGTCGGGCACGTCGGCGGCGACCAGCGCCGCCGCGACGAGCAGCAGCACGCCGCGCACGAGCGGCGCGAAGAGCAGGACCTGCCGCCGCGACCAGCGGTCGATGAACACGCCGACGAACGGCCCCAGGATGCTGTACGGCAGCAGCAGCACGGCCAGACCCGTGGCCACCTGCAGCGCGGTGGTCTGCTGCTCCGGGCTGAAGAAGGCGAATCCGGTCACACCGAACTGGAAGATGCCGTCGGAGAACTGGGAGACCAGGCGCGTGCCGAACAGCCGCCGGAAGTCCCGGCCCTTCAGAACCACGCGAAGATCGGCGACGAAAGACACGCAGTCAGCCTAGCTCCACAGGTTGGGGCCGCAGATCGCCACCCGTATCCAGCAGGCATTATGATCACGTACGCTTCGTAGCGTGACGACGGAAGAACAGGTGGTGTTGGTCGACGCGGTCGGCAACGCCATCGGCACTGCGCCCAAGACCTCGGTGCACGGTCAGGAAACCCCGCTTCACCTGGCCTTCTCCAGCTACGTTTTCGACCAGGAAGGCCGGGTCCTGCTCACCCGGCGCGCCACCCACAAGCTCACGTGGCCGGGCGTGTGGACCAACAGCTGCTGCGGCCACCCGATGCCCGGCGAGCCGCTCGACCACGCGGTGATCCGGCGGCTGTCGTACGAGCTGGGCCTGTCCATCGACGGCGCCGACCTCATGCTCCCGCGCTTCACCTACCGCGCGGTCATGCCCAACGGCATCGTGGAGCACGAGCTGTGCCCGGTCTACCGGGTCACGGTGCGGGCCCCGGCGGTCCCCAACCCGGACGAGGTGGGGGAGTTCCGGTGGATGCCGTGGAAGGAGTTCACCGACGGCGTGATGAGCGGCCTGCTCGCGATCAGCCCGTGGTGCCGCGAGCAGGTGCCGCTGCTGGACGAGCTGGGCTCCGATCCCATGGACTGGAGCCCCGCCCCGGCGGCGGAGCTGCCTCCGGCCGCCCTGGGCCGCTCCCGGGGTTAGCGCTCCACCTCGCCGCGGATGAACTTCTCGACGTACTCGCGCGCCTCGTCGTCGGAGTACTGGACGGGCGGCGACTTCATGAAGTAGGACGAAGCGCTCAGGATCGGGCCCGCGATGCCCCGGTCCAGGGCGATCTTCGCTGCGCGCACCGCGTCGATGATGATCCCCGCCGAGTTCGGCGAGTCCCACACCTCCAGCTTGTACTCCAGGTTGAGCGGCGTGTCGCCGAACGAGCGACCTTCCAGCCGCACGTACGCCCACTTGCGGTCGTCCAGCCACGGCACGTGGTCCGACGGGCCGATGTGCACGTCGGCGCGGGCCATCTCGTGCGGGATCTGCGAGGTGACCGACTGCGTCTTGGAGATCTTCTTCGACTGGAGGCGCTTGCGCTCCAGCATGTTCATGAAGTCCATGTTGCCGCCGAAGTTGAGCTGGTAGGTGCGCAGCAGCTCCACCCCGCGGTCCTCGAACAGCTTGGCCATCACGCGGTGCGTGATCGTGGCGCCGACCTGCGACTTGATGTCGTCGCCGATGATCGGCACCCCCGCGTCGACGAACTTCTGCGCCCAGTCGGGGTCGGAGGCGATGAACACCGGCAGCGCGTTGACGAAGGCCACCTTGGCGTCCAGCGCGCACTGGGCGTAGAAGCGGTCGGCCGCCTCCGAGCCCACCGGCAGGTACGACACCAGCACGTCCACCCGGTTGTCGCGGAGCACCTGCACGACGTCGACCGGCGACTCGTCGGACTCCTCGATGATCTCGCGGTAGTACTCGCCAAGGCCGTCGAAGGTGTGCCCGCGCTGCACGGTCACCCCGGTCGGCGGCACATCCGTGATCTTGATCGTGTTGTTCTCGCTCGCCACGATCGCCTCGGACAGGTCACGGCCGACCTTCTTGGCGTCGACGTCGAACGCCGCCACGAACTCGACGTCACCCACGTGGTACTCGCCGAACTTCACGTGCATGAGGCCCGGCACGCGGATGTCCGGATCGGCGTCCCGGTAATAATGAACGCCCTGTACCAGCGACGCCGCGCAGTTGCCGACCCCGACAATGGCCACGCGAACCGAACCCATCGCACTCGCTCCCTTACTCATCAGTTGATCTGTCCGGGCTCTCCTCCGCGGAGGCCCGTCTTTCCGTCGCGATCAGCTCGTTCAGCCAGCGCACCTCACGTTCGACCGACTCGAGACCGTGACGCTGCAGTTCGAGCGTGTAGCTGTCGAGGCGCTCCCTGGTCCGCGCCAGAGCGGTGCGGACGGCGTCGAGCCGCTCCTCCAGCCGGCTGCGGCGGCCTTCGAGGATGCGCAGCCGCACCTCCGCCTCGGTGTGCCTGAAGAACGCGAAGTGGACGCCGAAGCTCTCGTCCTCCCACGCGGACGGCCCCGCCTGTGTCAGCAGGTCCTGGAGCCGCTCCTTGCCCTCCGCGGTCAGTTTGTAGACGATCTTCGACCGGCCTCCGACGATCGTGGTGGGAGCCGGCTGCTCCTCCATGATCAGGCCCTGCTCCAGCAGTGATCGCAAACACGGGTACAGCGATCCGTAGGAGAACGCGCGGAACATGCCCAGGAGGGCGTTGAGCCGTTTGCGCAGCTCATAGCCGTGCAACGGTGTCTCGTGCAGCGATCCGAGCACGGCCAGCTCCAGCACCCTGCCTTGTCCGCTGGCCATGGGAACCGCCCCCCTCTCGCTCCGATGTATCGCACCGATACATCCCGAGGATACGTCGCGCCGCTATATCGCCGCAACGACGAAGTTGACCATGCCGTTGGGCGGATTCAGCAAAACGCCGTAGTCTGGCGCTCATGTGGTCACAGCGAAGGGTGGTGGATTACGGCCTGGCGAAGCGGGCGGTGGTCCGATCCCTGCGTTCCGGGCGCACGTCGCCGGGGGACGTCTGTGACGCACAGCCGTACCTCCTTCGTGCGGCGCGCCACTTCGGCGAGCCGACCGAAAGCCCCTGCCCGGTGTGCGAGAGGGAGAACGTCACGCACGTGACGTATGTCTACGGCGACGCACTCGGGCGTCATGCCGGTGAGGCAAAGGTGACGTCGGAACTCGTCGAGATGGCCCATGATTACGATGAGTTCCGGGTATACGTCGTCGAGGTCTGCCAAGGTTGTTCCTGGAACCACCTGACGGTCTCATTCGTCCTCGGCACCGGACCGCCGGACCTTGTCGGGCGATCATAGAAGACCGAGGGCGGCGAGGATCCTCACGCCCATCCGCCGTGCTATCCGACGACGATGCGAGGACGTGTGAGTAATAGCCACAATGAGGGGACGGCTCGCCCGGGAAGGCGCCGTCGCTCCAGCTCATCCCGTTCTGTGCCCCAAGGGTCCGCGCCGCAAACCGGCGAGCAGGGCTGGGGTTCCGGCGACCCCCAGCGTCGCCCGGAGGCCGCGTACGAGCAGACCGGCGCGATGGCGGCGCAGTCGTACGGGAGCCCTCAGGACCCGCGCCAGCACGATCCACGGCAGGACCCCCGTCAGCACGACCCGCGTCAGCAGCCACAGGCGCCGCGGGAGCCGGGGCCGCGTCCGGGCAGCCGTCGCGCCGCCCGCGCCGCCCAGGGCGAGCGGGACACCCGCGCGCGCAGCAACCAGGAGACGATGGTCGGCGGCGAGGTGCCCCGGCGCTCCCGTGGGCGCGGCTCCAACCCGCCGCCCGGGGGGCCCGGCGGTCCTGGCGGTCCCAAGGGCCCCGGCGGTCCGGGCAAGCCCGACAAGCCGAAGTGGCGCCGGTTCATCCCGAGCTGGAAGATCGTCATGGCCTCCATGACGATCCTCGCCGCCGGCATCTTCGGCATGATCGCGGTGGCGTACGCCAACACCGAGGTCCCCAACGAGACGCAGGCCTCGGCGACGGCGCAGGGCAGCACGATCTACTACCGCGACGGCAAGACGATCATCGCCAAGCTCGGCACGCCGCGGAAGATCGTCCCGATCAACGAGATGGCCGACGTCGTCAAGGACGCCACGGTGGCCATCGAGAACGACACGTTCTATGAAGACTCCGGCATCTCCATCCAGGGCATGGCCCGGTCGCTGTGGATGACCGCGACCGGCCAGCAGCTGCAGGGCGCCTCGACGATCACCCAGCAGATGGCCCGCGGCTACTACGACGGGCTCAGCCAGGAAGTCTCCATCAAGCGCAAGGTCAGCGAGATCTTCATCGCGGTCAAGCTCGACCAGCAGAAGAGCAAAGAGGAGATCCTGCAGATCTACCTCAACACCATCAACTTCGGCCGCGCCTACGGCATCGAGGCGGCCTCCCAGGCGTACTTCGGCAAGAAGGCCAAGGACCTCACCCTGGCGCAGGGCGCCTACCTCGCCGCGCACATCCAGACGCCGAGCTGGGAGCCCGACGCCCCCGCGCTCAAGAACCGCTTCCAGACCGTGCTCCAGTACATGGCCAGGCAGTGGCCGGACAAGTACGCCGAGAAGGTGAAGACGGCGACCTTCCCGAAGGTCAAGAAGTCCAACACCGAGAGCCAGATGGGCGGCATCAACGGCTACATGGTCGACGCCGTCCTGCGTGAGCTCAAGCAGCAGCGCGGCCTCACCGAGGACGTCATCAAGAGCAACGGTTACAAGATCGTCACCACCTTCGACAAGAACCTCATGCAGGCCGCCAAGACCGCGGTGCTGAGCAACACCTCGGGGCTGAGCAGGGAGTTCCACACCAGCCTCGCCGCCGTCAACCCCAAGAACGGCCAGGTGGTGGCCTTCTACGGTGGCACCAACTACCTCAAGGACAGCTGGAACGAGCCCTTCGACTCGGCCAAGCAGGCGGCGTCGGCGTTCAAGCCGTACACGCTGGCCGCCTGGCTGCAGGCCGGCTACTCGCTCAAGAGCTGGGTGCCCGGCAGTGAGTCGGTGCCGAAGCTGATCCCCGGCTTCGAGCGCGGCCTGCGCAACAGCCACAACCTGCCCGCGTCCATCGACGTGGTCAAGGCGACCGCGCAGTCGGTCAACACCGCCTACGCGTCGATGGCGTACGCGCTGCCGGGCAAGATCGACGACCTGAAGAACCTCGTCGAGGCGGCCGGCTTCAGCAAGGACCGTGTCGCCGAGGACATCAAGGCGCACAACTACCAGTTCGCCATCGGCAGCGTCCCGGTGACGGCGGTGGAGCAGGCGGCCGGCTACTCGATCTTCGCCAACGAGGGCAAGTACACCCATTACCACGTGGTCAAGGAGGTCAGGCTGAGCAACAACCTGGTCGCCTATCCCGAGCAGAAGTCGTCCAAGGCCGTGATCAGCCCTGACGCCGCCGCCGACGCCACGGTCGCCCTCCAGGAGGTGCTGCGCAGCGGCACCGCGGCGGGCAAGGGCCTGGGCAACCGCCCCTCGGCCGGCAAGACCGGCACGAACAACGAGGAGAAGGAAGCCTGGTTCGTCGGCTACACGCCGCAGTTCTCCACGGCGGTGGGCATGTACCGCGAGGAGTGCTGGACCACGACGAAGAGCGGCAAGAAGATCAAGCGCGTCACGCCGACCCAGGCCAACTGCCCCATCACCCCGCGTTACAAGCCGAGCAAGAAGTACAACAACGACAACCCGTACACGCGGCCCTTCGAGACGTCACTCGGCTTCGAGGGCGCTGACCGGCCCACCTCGGTCTGGCGGGCCTTCATGCTCGCGGCGCACCAGAACAAGCCGGTCGAGCAGTTCCCGACCCGATCCGACTCCGGCACGCCCGAGAACATCGTGCCGAGCCCGACGCCGACGCCCACGCCGACGCCGGACGACCCGTCGCTCGACGATCCGCGGAACGACGACGCCACCTGCGGCGTCGTGCCGCCGTGCACCGACGACAGCGACCAGATCATCACGGTCGACCCCAACGAGAACGGCCAGCCCGACCAGGACGGCGGCCAGTTCGACGGCCGGGGCAGGCAGGGGACCAATCCCGGCAGGGTTCCGGAGCCGATGCCCAGCCCCAGCAGACGTGAGTTGTGGTGACGGCGACGACCGACTACCGCCCGCCCCTCATGGCGCGGGCGGTGCCCTACCTCCCCCTGGGGCTGTTCGCGGCCCTGGGGGCGACCCTCGCCTACCTCGTCCGGCTGCCGTGCCGCACCGGTGGGTGGAACAACCAGGTCACCACGTACACGAACTTCTGCTACACCGACATCTACCCGCTCTTCTTCGACCGGCAGCTCGGCACGCAGAGCCCCTACTTCGCCGACGTCCCGTTCGACAAGCACGTCGAGTACCCGGTGGTGCTCGGCGAGGTCATGCAGGTCGTCAGCGCGATCGTGCGGTGGCTGGCGCCGGGGGACATGGCCGCTCAGGCGGTCCGGTTCTACGACATCACGGTCATCCTGCTCGGCGTCTGCCTGGTCGCCGGGGTGCTGCTGATGGCGGCGGTGGCCGGGCCGGCCAGGCGCTGGGACGCGCTCTGGTACGCGATCGCGCCGTCGGTCGTCCTGGCCGCCTACATCAACTGGGACCTGGTCGCCGGCGCGCTGTCGATGGGCATGCTGCTGGCCTGGGCGCGTAAGCGTCAGGTGCTGGCGGGCGTGCTGCTCGGCCTGGCGATCGCGACCAAGTTCTACCCGCTGATGTTCGTCGGGGCGTTGCTGCTGCTGACCATGCGTACGGCGCGATGGCGGCCGTTCCTGGTCACCATGGGTTCGGCCGCCGGCGCGTGGCTGCTGGTCAACCTGCCGTTCATGGTGCTGGCCTGGGACGGCTGGCGCAGGTTCTACGTCTTCTCCGAGGAGCGTGGCGTCGACTGGGGCTCGCCCTGGCTGTTCTTCCAGAACAAGGGCTGGCCGGTCCTGGGCGACACCGACGTCAGCCTGCTGGGCATGCTCTCGCTGGCCGTGCTGTGCCTGGGCATCGCGATCCTCACGCTGGTCGCGCCGCGCCGGCCGCGGCTGGCGCAGATCTGCTTCCTGGCGCTGGCCGCGTTCATGATGACGAACAAGGTGTGGTCGCCGCAGTTCGTGCTGTGGCTGGTGCCGCTCGCCGTGCTGGCCAGGCCCAACTACAAGCCGCTGGTGCTGTGGCAGATCGCCGAGGTCTGGTACTTCTTCGCCATCTGGCTGTACCTGCTGTCCCAGTCGCCGGTCAGCCGGGACGACCTGGGGATCGGCGACAACACCTACTTCACCGCCGTCTGGGGGCGGATCATCACGATCGTGATCATGATGGCGTTCGTGGTGCGTGACATCCTGCGCCCGGACAAGGACGTCGTGCGGCAGGCGGAGATCGACGACCAGGTGGGCGGCGTCTTCGACGGCGCGCCCGACCGGTTCACGCTGCGCGCCCGCTAGCCATGATCACCCGCTCGGCGGACCGCGACGCCGTCCTGCTGTGGCTCGGCTCGCGGGCCGGACTGCTGATCGGGACGCTGCTCGGCGTCGCGCTGGGCGACTACGTGGGCCTGTGGCGGAAGTGGGACGCCGGGCTGTTCATCACGATCGCCGAGCACGGCTACGACGGCGATCCCGGCAAACCACCGGATGCCGG
>NZ_JAHKRL010000195.1 GCF_019396405.1 Nonomuraea rhizosphaerae
GGCCTGATCTGACCGGCCCGGCGCCGTCAGGGCCGTGAGCGGACGATTGTCCCGCTCACGGCCCGCGGCGGCCGTCACTCGTGGGGGAGCAGGTAACGCCACCAGAGCGCGATCCGCTGATGGGACGGCGTGCTGTACAGATGCCACGGACCGCCGCCCGGCACCAGCCGGGTGATGGTGAGCGCCCTGTTGCCCTTGTAGTCCTTGTTCCCCGAACGCGGCTGCGTCTCAGGGGGCAGGGGGACGCCCTCCGGGAACGGCTTGGCGTCCGGCCCGTCGTCGCCGAGGCGCTGGGCGTACAGCCGTACGCGGTCGGCGGAGTAGTCGCGACCCCGTGCGGTGACGCGGTCGGCCAGGCGGGCGAGCCGGTCGCGGGCGTCGGTCAGCGCCGCGTCGTAGCCGCCCCTGGACGACTCCATGTACGGCACGTACACCTCGCGCATCCCGCCGCCACCGCCACCACTGTCGACACCGAGGACCGTCGTGGGCCCCTCTCAGTCCCTGAGCAACTGCTCGGCCACGCCCACGTCCGTGATCAGCGTGTTGACCCACCCGCCCCTGAGCGCGGCCTGGATCGCCGCCGTCTTGCGGCGTCCGCCCGCGATGGCGATGCGCCGGGGCACCCGCAGCAGGCCGGCGGCCGGGATGCCGAGGACGCGCTCCTCCAGCGGCGAGTCGATCAGCCGCCCGTCGGCGTCGAAGAAGCGCAGGCAGACATCGCCCACCGCGCCCAGCCCGCGCAGCGTCTCCAGCTCCTGCTCGTCGATGGCGTTGCCGCTGTCGCGCAGCAGCGGCGACGGGTCGAGGCTGCCGATGCCGACCAGCACGGTCGTCAGCCGGGACCAGGCGTCGACCACCTGCCGTACGACGTGGTCGTCCGAGAGCGCCTGACGCGCCTGCGGCGTGCTCACCAGCCCCGGAGCGGGCAGGAACACCGGCTCGGCTCCGGTCAGATCGGCCAGGTGCGCGGCCAGCCGGGTCGCCTGCACCTGCGCGGCCCCCTTGCCCACGCCGCCGATGAGCTGCACGACCTCCTCGGCCACCCGTACGGGGCGGCGCTGCATCGCCTCGACCGTGGCCAGCAGGCTCGCGCTCCACGACGAGATGCCCAGGTGCTCCCCGCCGATCAGCGTGGCGTCGAGGTGGGTGGCCCCGGCCGAGCCGAGCGCGGTCACGACGTCGTGGTTCTCGCCCGCGGTGTCGACGACGATGATCTGCTCCACGCCGTACTTGCGTTCCAGGTCCTCCTCCAGCAGGGCGTGCACACCGCTGGGCACCACGACGACCGTACGCACGATGCCGATCTCGGCGGCCTCCTTGAGCAGGCGCGAGACGCGTGGCTGTGAGATGCGCAGCTGCGCCGCGATCTGCGGCTGCCGGACGCCGTGCTCGTGGTAGAGGCGGGCGACCCGGACCAGGAGCCGCATGCGCTCGGACTCCTGGCCGAGCCGGCGACCGCTGAACCTGACGGGCTCGCCGGCACGGCCCTTCTCGAACTGACTGTTCGCTGCCACGATCGCTGGCCTCCGCTTCGGCTTCGCCGCTCCTGCTGGTCCGGTGGCGAGTCCGGGCCGCTGCCCGCCGAGACCCCGGACGCCGGCACGATGTGCAGCCTACTCCCGCTTCCCCACGTCGCGGCCTCCTCGACCTCGCCCTCCAGGGGCCGCTCGACGGCTGCCGGGAGGGGGGCGGAGCACGCCGTGGGCCAGCCCGGACAGGGCGGCGCTGACCTGCTGGGGAGTGAGGCCGCGTCGTCGCTGCTCGGCGTACACCTCGGGGGCCAGCGGGGCGAGCATGACGTCGGTGAGCGCGTCCGGGTCGCCGGCCTCCGCCTCGACCAGCAGGGACCGTACGTGGGCGCGCCAGAAGCCGTACGCGCCGGTGGCGTACCGCAGCGATCCCGCCTCGGCGCCCAGGACCAGGTCGATGTGGGCGTCCAGCAGCTCGACCATGGAGGCGTAGAACGCGGCCAGCCGCTCGGCCGGGGACGCGCCGGGCCCCAGCGGCGGCTCTCCGCGCAGCAGTCGCGCCTGCAGCGCGCGCTCGTGCTCGTCCAGCAGGGCCTGCGCGATCGAGGCCGTGTCGGGGTAGCGCCGGTAGAGCGTCCCGCGCCCGACGCCGGCGGCCTTGGCGACGTCGTCCATCGTGACCTCGCGCGGGTCGCGGGCGGCGAACAGCTTTCCGGCGGCGGTGAGGATCCTGGCCCTGTTCTGGGCGGCGTCGGCGCGTTCGCGCGGTCGCGGGTGCTCGTCCAGCGGCTGCCCGGTGAACAGGTCGGTACGACGCTTCACGCCCCCACCCTACCAACTGGACAGTATGCCCACTTAGCGCGTACGAACCGGACGAGATGTCCACTTAAGGAGCTGTCGTCATGCGTCCCGCTCGCCGTGGAGGACTCCTGGATCGACGAGTTCGCGGTCGCGGGCGACCCCGATCACGTGCGGAGGCAGCTCCAGCGGCTGCTCGACAGCGGGGCGGACTCGCTCGGGCTGTGGCTGTTCCTGCCCGACCGGCTCGGGGACCAGCTCCGACGGTTGCGGTACGACATCACCCGGGCCGCAATGCCCACTAGTTATTGATATTTCCTGACATAGTGGGGGCCTTCAGAAACCCATCCCCCGGAGGTCCTTCGTGGCGTCCCGATTCGGCCGTGTGCTCGCCCTGACGGGCTCGGCACTCGTGCTGCTGTCCGTGTTGCCGGCCCAGGCCTCCGTCGCGTCCGACGACGGCAAGAGCAGCGCTGACGTCAAACTCCTCGCCAACGTCCCCAAGCAGGGCCCGTTCAAGTCCGCCGAGGCGTACGACACCGACCTGGCCTTCCAGGGCGACTACGCCTACCAGGGCAACTACCACGGCTTCACGATCTACGACATCAAGAACCCGGCCAAGCCGTCGGTCGTCAGCCGCGTCTCCTGCCCCGCCGCCCAGAACGACGTCTCGGTCAAGGGCAACCTGCTCTTCCTGTCGGTGGACGAGTCGCTGACCAGCGACTCCTGCAAGGCCGAGGCCGAGACGCCCGCCGTCAAGTCGGCCTGGGAGGGCATCCGGATCTTCGACATCCGCGACAAGAAGCGGCCGAAGTACATCAAGTCCGTCGCCACGACGTGCGGGTCCCACACGCACACCCTCGTCCCGGACAAGAAGGGCAAGGCGGTCTACCTGTACGTGTCGTCGTACGGGCCCGCCGCCGAGTACCCCGACTGCAAGCCGCCGCACGACCGGATCTCGATCGTCAAGGTGCCGCTGAAGAAGCCGACCTCGGCCAAGGTCGTCTCGCGCCCGGTGCTCTTTCCCGACGGCGGCAACGAGAAGCAGCAGAGCCTGCTCCTGCCCACCAGCGGCTGCCACGACATCACCGTGTACCCGTCCAAGGACCTGGCCGCGGGCGCCTGCATGGGCGACGGCGTGCTCATGGACATCTCCGACCGCGAGCACCCGAAGGTGACCGAACAGGTGACCGACCAGAACTTCGCGTTCTGGCACTCGGCGACCTTCAACAACGCGGGCACCAAGGTCGTCTTCACCGACGAGCTGGGCGGCGGCATCATGGCCACCTGCAACACGACCATCGGCGCGGAGCGCGGCGCGGACGCCGTGTACGACGTCGAGGCCGGCAAGCTGGTGTTCAAGAGCTACTACAAGATCCCGCGCGTCCAGTCGCGCACCGAGAACTGCGTGGCGCACAACGGCTCGCTCGTCCCGGTCAAGGGCCGCGACATCATGGTGCAGGCCTGGTACCAGGGCGGGGTGTCGATCTGGGACTTCACCGACTCCACGGCGCCCGCCGAGATCGGCTGGTTCGACCGCGGCGCGCTCAAGCCGCAGGACCTCGGCGGCTCCTGGTCGGCGTACTACTACAACGGCCACATCTACAGCAGTGACATCCAGAAGGGCCTGGACGTGCTGACGATCAAGGACTCGCGTACCGACCCGGCCGCCAAGAAGCGGCTGAAGGTGCTCAACACCCAGACGCAGTACGGCTACTGAGACGGGCTACTGAGGCCGCCTACTGAGACCGCCTACTGAGACCGCCTACTGAGGCGGCGCGAACCCACCCGGAGTCGTCCGCGGCGGCTCCGGGGCCGGCTGCTGGTACGGCTGAGCGGACGGTGGCGGTGGCGGCGCGTACGGCGCCTGGAACTGCCCAGGCCCAGGCTGGAACGGGGGCTGGAACGCGCCCGGCTGCCCGGGCGGCGGGAAAGGCCCCGCCTGGGCATAGGCCGGTGGCGGCGGGAAAGGCCCCGTCGGGGCGTAGGCCGGTGGCGGCGGAGCGGCGTTGCGCTGCGCCAGCCGCACCTGGTCCCGCCGCCGGCGCTCGGCCAGCACGGCGCTCAGGTACGCGTGCGGCGGCACCCCCGACGGCGCCGCCGGTGACACGAACGCCGCCACCTGGGCCGCGATCCGCATCCCCATCTCGTGCTGGATCTGCGGCCTGAGGTCGTGGAAGCGCATCAGGTACTGGCGCGCGGCCGCCGCCACGTCGTCCGGAAGCTGCGACAGCTCCAGCGTCGCCGCCCACCCGGCCAGCGGCGGCGGCATCATGATGGCCTGCCCGTACATCCGCGGCGCGCGCTCGGAGATCACGATCGTGCCGGCGAAGATGTCGCCCAGCCGCTTGCCCCGCTGCGAGATCAGCGAGGAGATCAGCGCGGTCGCCCCGGACAGCACCCAGAACTCCAGCATCCCGGCCAGCCCGCGGAACAGCGCCTGCCGGAACCGCTCCGGCGAGCCGTCGTCGCTGACCACCCGCAGCCCGAGCGCGAGCTTGCCGAGGCTGCGGCCCTTGGTCACGGTCTCGAAGATCACCGGATAGCCGACGGCCACCAGCACGAGCAGCACGATGAACACGGCCGCGAACAACGCCGGGTCCGTGACCAGGAAGAACGCCTCCAACAGCAGGAACGTGCAAATCAGCACGGTCACCTGGACCACCATGTCGATGGCGATCGCCACGGCCCGCGAGGGCATCTGAGCCACCCGTACCTCGACGACTACGGCGTCACCGGTCACAACCTCTGACATACGTGGAGCCTAACGGCAATGGGCGTATGGCTGACCGGCCACAATGGTCGGGTGGACATCGATGCATTCGTCACCGCGCACCGCCCGGTATGGGACAGGCTGGAGCACCTGGTCAAACGCCGCTCCTCCCTGACGGGGGCGGAGGTGGACGAGCTGGTGGACCTGTACCAGCGGGTGTCCACGCACCTGTCGATCGTCCGCTCGTCCTCCTCGGACGCGATGCTGACCGGCCGCCTGTCCGCCCTGGTGGCCAAGGCGCGTTCGGCCGTGACGAGCGCGCACACGCCGGCCTGGCGGGAGTTCACCCGGTTCGTCACGGTGACCTTCCCTGTCGTCGCCTATCGGGCCCGGTGGTGGTGGCTGGCCACGGGGCTGGCGTTCATCGCGGTGTCGTGGGTGCTCGGCGCGTGGGTGGCCGGCGACCCGCAGGTGCAGCGCGCGATCGCCTCACCCGACGAGATCACCCAGCTCGTCGAGCACGACTTCGCCGACTACTACTCGGAGAACCCGGCCGCGTCCTTCGCCAGCCAGGTGTGGATCAACAACGCGTGGGTGTCGGCGCAGGTCATCATGTACGCGCTGCTGCTGGGGCTGCCGATCCCGTTCATCCTCTGGCAGAACGCGGCCAATGTCGGCGTCTCCGCCGGGCTCATGGCCTCGCGCGACAAGCTCGACATCTTCTTCGGCCTGATCACGCCGCACGGCCTGCTGGAGCTGACCGCCGTCTTCCTGGCCGCCGCCGTGGGGATGCGCCTCGGCTGGACGGTCATCGACCCCGGCCCGCGCAAGCGCACGGAGGCGCTGGCCGAGCAGGGCCGCGCCGTGGTCGGGGTGGCGCTCGGGCTGGTCGGGGTGCTGTTCGTGTCGGGGCTGATCGAGGCGTTCGTCACGCCGTCGGGGCTGCCGACGCCCATGCGGGTGGGCATCGGGGTGCTGGCCGAGGCCCTGTTCCTCACGTACGTGATCGTCTTCGGCAGGCGGGCGATGCGCCAGAACGAGACGGGCGACCTCGAACGCGCCCCCGACGTGGCCCCCAGCGCCTGAAAGCCGCCCGAAGCGCTTACAGACGCCCCGCCGCCTTCAGGGCCAGGTACGCGTCCGCCAGCGCCGGCGCGATGTCCTCCGGAGGCGCGTCCACCACCTCGACGCCGTGCCGGCGCAGCCTGGCGGTGATGCGCCGCCGCCCGAGCTGGGCCTGTTCGGCCGCCGCGGCGTCGTAGACCTCCTCGGCCGTGCCCTTGCGCGCCGCCATCGCCGCCACCCGCGGGTCCGAGACGCCCGCGACCAGCACCAGGTGGCGCGAGGAGAGCTGCGGCAGCACCGGCATCAGCCCCTCGTCGAGCGCGGCCGGGTTGAGGTCGGTGAGCAGCACGACCAGGCAGCGCCGCTTGGCCCGTGACAGCACCGCGGCCACCATGCCCTGCGAGTCGGCCTCGATCAGCTCCGCCTCGATCGGCGCCATCGAGTTGACCAGCGACGCCAGCAGCTCGGTGCGCGAGGCGCCGGCCACCCAGGCGCGGACGGCCCGGTCGTAGGCGAGGAAGTCGACCTGGTCGCCGGCCCTGGCGGCGAGCGCGGCCAGCAGCAGCGCCGCGTCCATCGACCAGTCCAGCCGCGGCCAGCCCGGCACCGGGCGGGCGTCCGGCCGGACCAGCAGCCCGCCGCCGCTCGCCGCCGCCCCGGCCAGCGGGATCGGCGCGTCGCCCACCCGTCCCGCCGACGTGCGGCCGGTGTCGAGCACGATCAGCACCCGCCGGTCCCGCTCGGGCCGCCAGGTGCGCACGACCACGTCGTGGCGGCGCGCGGTGGCCCGCCAGTCGATCGATCGCACGTCGTCGCCGACCACGTACTCGCGCAGCGAGTCGAACTCGGTGCCCTGGCCGCGCACCAGCGCCGGGTGCTGGCCGTCCAGCTCACGCAGCCTGGCCAGCCGCGACGGAAGGTGCTTGCGCGACAGGAACGGCGGCAGCACCCGCACCCCCCACGGCGAGCTGTGGCTTCCCTGGCGTCCGGCCAGTCCGAGCGGGCCGAGCGAGCGCACGGTCACGGCCACGGACGCGCGGTCGCCGCGCCTGGTCGGGGTGAGGGTCACCACGAGCCTGCGGCGCTCACCGGCCGGCACGTCCAGCTTCTGGGAGCGCGGTGAGGCCCCCGCCGACGGGGGCCAGGCGTCGCGCAGCACCCCGCGTACGCGCCTGCGTCCGGGGTTCTCCACCACCAGCTCGACCGTGGCCTGGCCGCCGAGGCGCACCAGCCGGTCGCCCGAGCGGTGCAGGCGCAGCGGCCGCACCGCTCCCGCGAACACCAGGTCCAGGATGATCGCGGCGAGCAGCAGCAGGCAGACGCCGGCCAGCGCCGCGCCGGGCTGCGGCGCGAGCAGCACGACCACGACGCCGATCGCCGCGACGAGCCCGGCGCGTCCCGTCAGAACCATCAGCGCGGGACCGGGACCGAGGCCAGGATGCCGTCGAGCAGGCCGTCGGCGGTCGCGCCCTCCAGCTCGGCCTCGGGCCGCAGCTGCACCCGGTGCCGCAGCGCGGGCCTGGCCAGCGCCTTGACGTCGTCCGGGGTGACGTACGCGCGGCCGGACAGCCACGCCCAGGCGCGCGCGGCGGCCAGCAGCGCGGTCGCGCCTCGCGGCGAGACGCCGAGCTGCAGCGACGGCGAGCTGCGCGTGGCGCGCGCGACGTCCACGATGTAGCCGAGGACCTCGGGCGCCACGTGCACCAGGGCCACCGCCTGGCGGCCCGCCTCCAGGTCTTGCGCGGTGGCGACCGGCTTGACCTCGGACAGGTCGCGCGGGTCGAAGCCGCGCGCGTGCCGTTCGAGCACGGAGATCTCCTGGTCGCGCGGCGGCAGCGGCACCGTCAGCTTGAGCAGGAACCGGTCGAGCTGCGCCTCGGGAAGCTGGTAGGTGCCCTCGTACTCGACCGGGTTCTGGGTCGCGCACACCACGAACGGGTCGGGCAGCTTACGCGCGTCGCCCTCCACGCTGACCTGCCGCTCCTCCATCGCCTCCAGCAGGGCGGCCTGCGTCTTCGGCGGGGTGCGGTTGATCTCGTCGGCCAGCAGCAGGTTCGTGAAGACGGGGCCCTCGCGGAACTCGAACCGGGCCGTCTTCGCGTCGTAGATCAGCGACCCGGTCACGTCGCCCGGCATCAGGTCGGGCGTGAACTGCACCCGCTTGAAGTCCAGCGACAGCGCCGCCGACAGCGTGCGCACCATGAGCGTCTTGGCCACCCCCGGCACGCCTTCGAGCAGCACGTGCCCCTTGCACAGCAGCGCGATGACCAGCCCGGTCACCACGGCGTCCTGGCCGACCACGGCCTTGGACACCTCGGCGCGCAGCGCCCCGAGCGCGTCCCTCGCCGAGTCGCCGCCCGGCACGCGGACGGCATCCTCAATGTTCACTGACGTTCCTCTCGATGACGTCCAAGTAGCCTGCCAGGGCGACCAGCGCGGCGTCGTCCGCGGGCGGCGGCCCGTACAACGCGGCCCCGACCTGCTGTGCGTCCTGTCCAGTCCGTACGGCGACGGCGGCCACCAGCTCCTGCCGCCCCGCGCCGGAGCCGAGCCCGAGCCTGGGCGTGAGCCGGTCGACCGTGCCGGCCCGCAGCGAGTCGGCGGCCCTTTCCCTGGCCCGCCTGGAGCGGTAGAGCCGTCCGCGCCCCTCGACGGTCTCCGCGGCCCGCACCACCACGGGCAGCCGTTCGACCACGACCGGCCCGAGCCTCCTGCCCCGCCAGAAGGCCACCAGCAGCACCGTGATGACCGACATCCACACGGCCCAGGGGATGCTCTCGGGCATCAGGCCGTACAGGGACTCGCCGTCCTCGCCGGGCAGCGTGCCCACGGGCGGCTCGTCCGGGGCGACCAGCCAGGTGACCGCCTTGGCCGAGCCCAGCAGGTCGAGGGCGAGGGCGGCGTTGCCGTCCTCGGCCAGGCGCTGGTTGGTCATGAACCCGGAGCTGCCGACCACCGTGATGGTGCGGCTGGCCTCGGTGTAGCTGACCAGCGACGATCCCTCGCCCGCCGGGTAGCAGCCGACGGCCCCCTGCGGCCCGTTCATGACCAGGCCGCCGATGTGGACGCTGCCTGCGGCCTTGGCGGCGGGCAGGTCGCAGCCGGGGTCGCGGGAGCGCTCGCGGCTCGACTGGCCGGGCTGGACGCGTAGCCCGGGGGCCAGCACGTCCAGGTCGGAGTAGCCGCCGACGATGATCCGGTCGCCCTGGATGTCGGCCAGGCGGCGCTCGTCGACGAAGAGCGTGTCGGTGATCAGCAGCAGCCGGTCGCCGGCGTCGAGCGACTTGTCGTACGCGGCCTGCGCCGAGTCGACCCTGTCCACGGTGACGCCACGGTCGCGCAGGAGCTCGGCCAGCGCCATCGAGCCCGCCAGCGAGGAGTCGGCGGGGTCGAGGCGGCGCGACTCACGGCCGTCGGGCCTGATCAGCACGGTGAATACGGCGGCGGCCACGATGATCAGGCCGAACACCACGATCCCGCGGCTCGCCCGCCAGGTGGAGCGCGCGGTGGGCGAGGTCGAGCGGGACCCGGCGGTCTCCGGCGCCGGCCGCATGTCGAGGCTCATGCCGAGCCTCCCCGCAGGCTCATTCGGGGGCTCATGCCGGGCCTCCCAGCGGGACCGGCCTGGCCTGGCGCAGGCGTTCGTCGAGCCCGCTCATCGTCTCGTACGCTGCCCGCGTCCCCGGCACGTCGCCGTAGGTGACGTCGTCGAACGAGCGGGCCGCGGCGGTGAGTTCGTCGGCGAAACCGGGCAGCGCCAGGCCCGCCTCACCGGCCAGTTCGTCGGCCGTGCGGCCGGGCATCCCGTCGACCAGGGCGCGCTCCTCCAGGTCGCGGGCGATGGCGCGCAGCCGCTCCTGGATCGCCTCGCTCCAGCGGCCCTCGGCCGCCAGCCCCTCCGCCGCCTTCCGGTGCTCGGCCGCGCTCAGCGCCCGCTCGCCGAACAGGGCGCCGGCCGCGCCCGCGTTCCTGCGGGAGGTCTTGCGCAGCTGCCACGTCACCAGCGCGGCCACGCCGATGATGATCAGCAGGATCAGGATCGCGGAGATGATCCCGCCGGTGGTCCCGCTGCCCGTGGCCGCGTCCATCAGGTCGCCGACGAACTGCCAGAAGCGGCGGTAGAGCAGGTCGGGCAGCGACTCTTTCTCGTAGCCCGGCTTGAGCAGCTCTTCGGCGGCGCGGCGCGCGGCCTCGCCCCTGTCGATGGGAGTCACGGCTGTGGGATCACTGCCCCGCGGAGTTGGAGGGATGCCAGAGGTCGTCGGCCGAGCTGTGCACCCAGCCTTGACGCTGCTGCTCGATCGCCGCCGTCTGCAGCACCAGGTCGAAGGCCTCGCTGCGCATCCGGCGGTCGGCGTAGAGCAGGCCCGCGACCCCCGCCTGGAACGGGTAGGTGATCATCGCGCCGAGCGTGCCGCCGATGGCGATCAGCACGGTCGCCACGACCGCCGAGCCCACCGATCCGGCGCCCAGGATGCCGAGGAACGTCCCCGCCAGCGAGAACGGGATCTCCAGGAAGCCCGCGATGAACCCCACCAGGAGCTGGGTGAGTATCAGGATGCCGAGCACGCGCCAGAAGTCGCCGCTCACCAGGTTCCAGGAGCGCTTGAGCGCGTCGATCGCGCCCCTGCCCTCCAGCACCACGGCCGGCGCCGCGAAGGCGAAGCGGGTCTGGATGACCAGCGCGTAGGCGAGGTACAGGACGCCCAGCAGCAGGGTGACCGCGATGATGACGCCCACCTGGCCGGAGGAGCCGTCGCCCACGCCGGCCGCGATGAGCGCGGCGATGAGCAGGACGAAGACGGCCAGCGGGATCACCACCATGAGCGCCATCAGCCCCACCACGCCGAACAGCGCGGGCAGGCGGCTCTTGGTGAGCTGCCACGCCTCGGCCGCGGTGATCTTCCCGCCGAAGACGGCCCGGCCGAGGATCCGCGTCAGCAGGCCGGTCAGCAGCGTGACCACGACGAAACTGACGACGTAGGAGACGATGAGGCCGCCGTACTGGGCGACGACGCCGCCGTACATGCCGGACAGGTCCGCCTCGTCGGCGGCCGCCGGGTTGGCGAGCGTCGCGCTCATGGAGTCGAACACGAACGCCTGCCCGATCGCGATCGGGATGGCCGTGAGCAGCGCGGCGATCGCGGACAGGCCCAGCACGGCCTTGGGGTTGGAGCGGACGAGCTTGATCGTCCCGTCGAGGATGTCGCCCAGTGTGAGCGGCCGCAGCGGTATGATCCCGGGGCGCAGTGGCGGCGGCTGCATCATGTAGCCGTAGCCGGGTTGCGGCTGCTGGTAGGGGGCCTGCTGGTAGGCGGGCTGCGGACCGGGGCCGGGACCGGGCGGGGCCTCTTCCTGCTGGGAGCCGGGGGCGGTCCACGGCGAGGTCTGCGGGGCGCCGTAGGGAGGGGGCTGTTCGGCAGCCCAGCCTGGTGGCGTCTCGGGCGAGGGGCCGTGACCGTCTGACATAGCCCAATCCTGGCATGGTGGGCGGGGCCTTGGTGTCGCGCGTCCGGATCGCCGCATCATCTTGCCCGCATTCTGGGGCGTTTCGGGTCAAGGATCTCATCGAAGGATGGCCGAAAGTTGCCTCGTTACCGCAGACTGAGATTGCGGTCGCTGTTGCGAGTCAAAAACCCTGTTTTTGCGGCGCTCATGTCCCACACATGAGCCGACCAAGGGTAACCTTCAGCGATCGTGCGGGTATGTCCCAGAATGCGTAGAACGAATGAGGGGCCATGAAAGGTCGCGTGCTGGTCGTCGATGACGATGCCGCTCTCGCCGAGATGCTGGGCATCGTGTTGCGCGGGGAGGGCTTCGAACCATCCTTTGTCTCCGACGGCGACAAGGCCCTCGACGCTTTCCGGGACACGCGCCCGGATCTGGTCCTGCTCGACCTGATGCTGCCAGGGGCGGATGGCATCGACGTCGCGCGCAGGATCAGGGCGGAGTCGGGGGTTCCCATCGTCATGCTCACCGCCAAGAGCGACACGATCGACGTCGTGCTCGGTCTTGAGTCGGGGGCCGACGACTACATCGTCAAGCCGTTCAAGCCGAAGGAGCTGGTGGCCAGAGTGCGGGCGCGGCTGCGCCGCACCGATGAGCCCACGCCGGAGATCCTGCAGATCGGCGACATCACGATCGACGTGGCCGGCCACTCGGTCAAGCGCGGCGAGGAGACCATCAACCTCACGCCGCTGGAGTTCGACCTGCTCGTCGCCCTCGCCCGCAAGCCGCGCCAGGTCTTCACCCGTGAGGTCCTGCTGGAGCAGGTCTGGGGCTACCGGCACGCCGCCGACACGCGCCTGGTCAACGTCCACGTCCAGCGGCTCAGGGCGAAGATCGAGAAGGATCCCGAGCATCCTGAGATCGTGGTGACGGTCCGCGGCGTGGGCTACAAAGCCGGGCCCGCCTGACCGCTCCGGTCATGCCTCCTCCCAACAAGAAGCGACGCCGCCGGACGTTCCGCCAGATACTTGGCGGAGTCCGACGGCGGACCCGGCGTGCGGCGGGCCGGGCGCGGAGCGTGTGGCGGCGCTCGCTCCAGCTCCAGGTCGTCACCAGCACGCTGGTCATCTCCGTGACCGTCGTCGTCGTGCTCGGCGTCTTCCTGTCCGACCAGATCAACAGGTCGGTCATCGACGGCCGCCAGCAGTCGTCGGCCAGCGAGGCGCTCGCCGACCGCGTCCAGATCGCCGACGCCCTCAGCAAGAAGCCGGACGAGCCGCCCAACCCTCCCTCCGACGCCACCGAGCCGCCCGAGAGCCCGCTCGACGACGTGATGGACACGATCATCGGCTCGGGCGAGAACGGCTCCAAGAAGCGCTACGAGGTGCTGGTGCTCAACACCTCCAGCCCCGGCAAGTCCCGCGCCTCGGGCAACGTGACCCCTGACGACGTGCCCGAGGAGCTGAGCGCCAAGCTGGAGCGCCAGGAGAAGAAGTTCGACTTCGACGACCCGCAGCGCTACACCGGGCCCATCACGTTCATCGGCGACAGCCAGCCCACCCCCACGCTGGTCATCGGCGGCGTGGTGAACGTCAACGGCGAGAACTACGAGGTCTACCACTTCTTCCCGGTCACCGAGGAAGAGCAGATGCTCTCCAACGTCAGGCTCGCCATCGCCGTGGTCGGCCTGGGGCTCGTGCTGCTGCTGGCCGCCATCGCCTACCTGGTCACCCGCCAGGTCGTGACCCCCGTACGGCTGGCCCGCCAGGCGGCCGAGCGGCTGGCCGCCGGCACCCTCGACGAGCGGCTCAAGGTGCGCGGGGAGGACGACCTGGCCCGCCTGGCGACCTCGTTCAACGAGATGGCCGTCAACCTGGCGCTGAAGATCCACCAGCTGGAGGAGCTGTCGCAGGTCCAGCGGCAGTTCGTCTCCGACGTCTCGCACGAGCTGCGCACCCCGCTGACCACCGTGCGCATGGCGGCCGACCTGCTGTACGACGCCCGCGAGGACTTCGACCCCATGGCCGCGCGCTCGGCCGAGCTCATGCAGGCCCAGCTCGAACGCTTCGAGTCGATGCTGGCCGACCTGCTGGAGATCAGCCGGTACGACGCCGGCGCCGCCACGCTCGACCTCGAACCCGTGGACGTGCGCGACGTGGTGCTGCGCGCCATCGGCGACTCCGAGGCGCTGGCCGAGCGCCACACCACCCGCTTCGAGCTACGGCTGCCCAACGAGCCGTGCATGGCGGAGATCGACAACCGGCGGGTCGAGCGGATCCTGCGCAACCTGCTGTTCAACGCCATCGAGCACGGCGAGGGCAGGGACGTGGTGGTGACCGTGGGCGCCGACCGCGACGCCGTGGCGGTCGCCGTGCGCGACCACGGGATCGGACTGAAGGCGGGCGAGGACACGATGGTGTTCGACCGGTTCTGGCGGGCCGACCCCTCACGCGCCCGGACCATCGGCGGCACCGGGCTCGGCCTGGCCATCTCGCGCGAGGACGCCGCGCTGCACGGCGGCTGGCTGCAGGCGTGGGGGCAGCAGGGGGAGGGCTCGCAGTTCCGGCTGACGTTGCCCAGGATGGCCGGGGCCGACCTGAAGGGATCGCCGCTGTCGCTGGTCCCGCCGGAGATCGAGATGCGGCGGACGTGGCGCGGGCAGATGACGCCCGTGCTGCTGCCCGCCTCCGCGGACGGGGCAGGGCATGACGAGGGCTGACTTCTTCCGGCGCCTGCGCGTGGTGGCCGCCGTCGTCGTGGTGGTCGCCTGCGGCGGCTCGGCCTGCGCGGTGATCCCCGTGGGCGGCCCGTACTCCGTCGGCGAGGTCGGCGGCGGCGACCCGATGAACAAGCCGTTCCAGCGCATGGTCGCCGTCCGGCCGCAGCAGACCTGGACGGCCGAGCAGGTGGTCAGGGGCCTGCAGGCCGCCATGGCCGCGTACGCGGACGACCCCAGCGTGCTGCCGTACTACCTGACGGACGAGGCCAAGCAGGCGTGGACGCCGGGCGGCCCCGTGACGGTGATCGACAACCAGTACAAGTACCGCGACGAGACCAAACAGGACGACAAGGTGACCACCATCGTCCTGTCGGGCGCCGAGATGGCCCGCATCGAGGACGACGACACGTACGTGCCCGCCGCCCGCAGCGTGGACAGGCGGTTCACGCTGGTGAAGGACGAGCAGGGCGGGTACAAGGTCAGCTCGCTGGCCAACGGCCTGCTGCTCACGCAGGCCGACGTCGACCGCGCGTACCGGCCGACCAAGCTGTACTACCTCAACGCCGCGCCGGGCAGCGGCGGGGGAGG
>NZ_JAHKRL010000196.1 GCF_019396405.1 Nonomuraea rhizosphaerae
CGCCGAGCACCGCGTACCTGGCGCCGACGTCGGCGGCGACGAAGGCGATCTGGTCGGGGGCGAACGTGGAGTAGACGGTGCAGCCGACGGCGCCGGCGTGCACCGCGCCGAGGTCGGCGAGGACGTGCTCGCTCCGGTTGACCATCATCAGCGCCACCGCCTCGCCCGACTGGAGCCCGAGCGCGGCGAATCCGGCGGCGATCTCCAGGACCCGCCGGCGCGCCTCACCGTAACTCAGCGTGTCCCATCCGCCCTCTATGGGGTCGGAGTAGGCGGGCGCGTCCGGGTACCGCTCGGCCAGGCTGTCGAGTTGCCCGCACACGGTACGACCGGCGATCAGCTGTTCGATCTCGGCCCGGACCTCGAGGACATCGGCCATGACACCGCCTCCAGTCAGTAATCACTTGCTGAACCGGGTTGCATCGCACCACACAGTGGGGGCACCGGCAAGAGCGGTCACGTAGAGTGACTGATCGTGCGCACGTTCTTCGGCCATCCGCGGGGTCTGGCGACGCTCTTCTGCACCGAGATGTGGGAGCGTTTCAGCTGGTACGGGCTGCGCGCCATCCTGGCGACCTTCATGGCGGCCTCGCCCGCCCAGCAGGGCCTGGGGATGAGCGAGCAGACGGCGCAGGCGGTGGTCGGCGTCTACGGCGCGCTGATCTACCTGGTGGCGCTGCCGGGCGGCTGGGTGGCCGACAGGATCCTGGGGGCGCGCAGGGCGGTGTTCTGGGGCGGCCTGGTCATCATGTGCGGCCACATCAGCATGGCGGTCCCGGTGGGCGGCTCGTTCTTCGTCTGGCTGGGGCTGCTGCTGATCATCTCGGGCACCGGGCTGCTCAAGCCGAACATCTCGGTCATGGTCGGCAGGCTCTACCGCGACGCCGACGACGGGCGCAGGGACGCCGGGTTCTCGCTGTTCTACCTGGGCATCAACCTGGGCGCCTTCTTCGCGCCGCTCGTGGTCGGGTGGCTGGCGGCGGACGGGCGCTGGCATCTGGGGTTCGGGGCGGCGGCGGTGGGCATGGCGCTCGGGCTGGTCCAGTACGTCCTGGGCCGGAAGGGGCTGCCCGACCAGGGGCCCGGGATGCCGCTCAGCGCGCCGGAGCGGGCGCGGGCGGTCAGGATCGTGTCGTTCGCGGTGGCCGTGACGGTGGTGGCCATGGCGGTCTGGGTGGCCACCGGGACGTTCTCGATCTCCGCGTTCACGCTGGTCGTGACGGTCGTGGTGCTGGCGGTGCCGGTGGCGTACTTCTGCTACGTCATGCTGGGCAGCCACGAGCTGACCGAGGACGAGCGGCTGCGGATGAAGGCCTACATCTGGCTGTTCGCGGCGGCCGCCGTCTTCTGGATGATCTTCGACCTGGCGCCGAGCAAGCTGCTGTTCTTCGCCCAGAACAACACGGACCTGTCGCTGTTCGGGTTCCGCGTCGAGGCGGCGGCGACGCAGTCGATCAACCCGGTGTTCATCATGATCCTGGCGCCGGTGTTCGCGGCGCTGTGGGTGCGGCTGGGCACCCGGGTGAGCACGCCGCAGAAGTTCGCGTTCGCGCTGCTCATGGCGGGGCTGAGCTTCGTGGTCATGGCGACGGCGGCGCGGCTGGCGGAGTCGGGCCGGGTGTCGGTCTGGTGGCTGGTGCCGGTCTACCTGATCCAGGTGTTCGGTGAGCTGTCGCTGAGCCCGGTCGGGCTGTCGGTCACCTCCAAGCTGGCGCCGCGGGCGTTCAAGGGGCAGATGCTCGGCGTGTGGTTCATCGCGACGTCGGTCGGCGACGCGGTCGGCGGGCAGACCGGGCGGCTGAGCGGGGTGCTGTCCGAGCCCGCCTACTACCTCCTGCTGGCGGCGGTGGCGCTCGCGGCGGGGGCGGTGCTGCTGGTGGCGGCGCGGCGGCTGCGGGCCCTGATGGCCGAGCACCCTGTACCGATGCGCTAGAAATTCCATCGTGTCGGTAATTCTCGACCTCGCCGGAATTTTCGTCTTCGCCCTGTCCGGCGCGCTGATGGGCGTGCGCAAGCGGCTCGACATGGTCGGGATGGCGGTGCTCGCCGAGATGACCGCGCTGGGCGGCGGCATCGTGCGCGACCTGATCCTGAACGTGCGGCCCGCCGCCTTCGAGAGCACCGGGTACGTGCTCGTGCCGGTGGCGGCCACCGCCATCGTGTTCTTCTGGCACCCGCACGTGGCCAGGGTGATGCCGGCGATCCTCGTGCTCGACGCGGCGGGCCTGGGGCTGTTCTGCGCGGTCGGCACCGAGAAGGCGCTGGGCTTCGGGCTGAGCCCGCTGCACGCGGCGCTGCTGGGCGTCACGACGGCCGTCGGCGGCGGCATGCTGCGCGACGTGCTGGCCGGGGAGATCCCGACGCTCCTGTACGACCGGCAGCTCTACGCGGTCCCCGCGATGCTGGGCTCGGCGGTGATGGCCGGACTGTACTGGACAGGGCTGAACGGCTGGCACGCCACGCTCGCCGCGGCACTGCTGACCTTCGGGCTGCGCATCGCGGCGATGCGCTACAAGTGGCGCGCACCGCTGGCCAGGGGCGTCAAACCGTCGGACTGAGCCGCCGGACCGAGCCACCGGACTGAGCCACCGGACCGAGCGGGGGCGGCAGTCACACCATGGGGGTGAGCGCGTCGCGCCGCGGCGGCCGGGCGCCCGCCGGCCCCTCCTCGCGGGCCCGCGCGATGCGCGTGACGGCCTCGGCGAGCGTCTGGGGCGCCAGCGTGTACGGCAGCCGCAGGTACCCCTCCAGCGTGCCCTCCAGCCCGAACCAGGGTCCCGGCGCCAGCCGTACGCCGTGGCAGGCCGCCGCCTCCGCCAGGGCCACCGCCGAGCCCGAGCCGAGCCGCACCCACAGCGACCCGCCGCCCCTCGGGACCGCGAACTCCCACTCCGGCAGCCGCTCGCGCAGCGCCGCCACGAGCGCGTCACGCGGGGGGCGCAG
>NZ_JAHKRL010000197.1 GCF_019396405.1 Nonomuraea rhizosphaerae
TTCCGAGGGGCTCCGGTCAGCCCGGCGCTCCGGTCAGCTCGGCCTGCGCCGGTCAGCTCAGCGCGCTCCGCGCCGGTCAGCTCAGCGCGCGCCGTACGAGGTCGTCGCTGACCCGGCGCAGGCGTCGGCGGGCCTCGCGGTCGTACGCCTGGGCGTCGGCCCGGCCCTCGCGCCGCCCGTTGAAGTAGCTCCCGCTCACCCCGTCGAGCCCGTCGATCAGCCGCAGCGTCGCCTCGGTCCCCTCCTCGACCGTGCTCATCACCGGCGCGCCCGACTCGCGGACCATGGTGGTGTCCATGTACGTGGCCGGGTGCAGGGTGTTCGCGCTCACCCCCTGCCCGGCCAGTTCCTCGGCCAGGTCGAAGGTGAACATGATCTGTGCGAGCTTGCTCTGGGCGTAGGCGCGCTGCCGTCCGTACGCGCGGGTCAGCATCGGGTCGTCGAAGTCGACGGCCTGCTGCCCGGCCGAGGCGACGTTCACCACGCGCGAGGGCGCCGACGCGACGAGCAGCGGGAGCAGCCGCCTGGTCAGGTGGTAGCCGGCCAGATAGTTGACCGCGAAGCGCAGCTCGACGCCGTCCTTGCTCTCCTCGCGCCCCGAGCCGGGCGCGCCGCTGCCCGTCCCCGCGTTGTTGACCAGCACGTCGAGCCGGTCGAACCGGTCGAGCACCTCTTCGGCCAGCCGGTCCACCTGGCGCAGCTCGGCCAGGTCGGCCACGACGCCCTCGGTGGTGCCGCCCGCCTCGTCCCTTGTGCGGCGTACGCGCTCGGGGTCGCGCCCGTGCACGACGACGCGGTCGCCACCGGCGGCCAGGCGGCGGGCCAGCTCGCGGCCGAGCCCGTCCGTCGCGCCGGTCACCAGAATCGTCCTCATGCCTTCAGCCTGCCCCCTCCGTCGACCGTCAGCACCGTGCCGGTGACGAACGAGTTGCCCACCACGTACGCGATGGCCGCCGCCACGTCCTCCGGCCTGCCCACGCGCCCGACGGGCGAACGTCCGGCGGAGTCGGCGAACATGCCGGCCCGCGCCTCGGCCGGCAGCCCCGACCACCACTCGGTGTCGATGACGCCGGGCGAGACGGCGTTCACCCTGATCGGCCCCAGCTCGACCGCCAGGCCCGGCACCGCGGACTCCACCGCGCCGTTGACCGCCGCCAGGGCGGACACGCCGGGAAGGCCGACCCCGCCGACGCCGCGGTCACGAACGTGATCGACCCCTCGGGCGCCATGACGTCCAGCGCCGCCTGCGCGGTCAGCAGATGGGGAACCAGCTTGTTCCGCACGGCCTCGACCAGCGCCTGCGCGGTCAGCGAGCGCAGCGGCCCGGCGGGGCCGCGGCCGGTGACGGTGATGACCAGGTGGTCGACCCGCCCGATCCTGGCGAACAGCTCCCGCATCGCGCCGGTGTCCCGCGCGTCCACGGCCTCGCCGGCGGCCCGGTCGCCGAGCTGTTTCACCGCGGCCTCGACCCGTTCGGCGCTCCTGCCGGTGACCACGACCTCGGCGCCGTCGCCCGCCAGCCGGGCCGCCGCGGCCAGGCCGATGCCGCTGGTGCCGCCGACGATCACAACCCTCATGATGTCCCCTATTTCGATACATCCTGCCTCGAAACTATAACGAGACACGATGTCTTGTAAAGTGACGCCATGGTGGGGAGACCGCGCAGCGAGACGGCCAGGAAGGCGATCCTGAAGGCCGCGCTCGACCTGTGCGAACGCGACGGCTACCAGAACGTCACCCTGAAAGGCATCGCCGACGCGGCGGGCGTCGGCAGGCAGACGCTCTACCGCTGGTGGCAGACCAAGGCCCAGGTGATGATGGAGGCGGCCGTCGAGCTGCTCGGCCCCGAGCTGCGCTCCCCGCCCGTGAGCGGCGACCCGCGGGCGGACCTGGTGGCGTTCCTGCGCGAGACGTTCGCGCTGGCCCACGGCGTGGCCGGGCGGGTCGTCGCGGGGCTGATGGCCGAGGCGCAGGCCGACCCCGTCTTCGCCGCCGAGTTCCGGGAGCACCTCATCGGGCCGCGCCGGCAGGCCCTGCGCGCCGTCCTGGTGCGCGGCGCGCTGCCCGAGGACGTGGACGTGGAGCTGGCCGTCGACCTCATCTTCGGCGCCATGTGGTACCGATTGCTCAACCGCCACGCCGAGGTGGACAAAAAGCTCGCGGAGGAGATCGCCGCCCTGGTCGCGCGAATCCGCTGAACCGGCCGATCTGAGGCGAGCGAATATCCCCGACGCCGGATATCGTCGGAAGTGTGAATGAACGCCCGGGATCCTGGCTGCCACGCCTGCAAGAAGTCGGAGAACGGCTGGCCGAGGAATGGGTCTCGGCACGCCGCCCCAAGAACGGCGAGAGCGCGCCGCGGCCGCACGAGCTGCGCGCCTCCGACGACGACCGCGAACGGTTCGTCCAGGTGCTCCAGGACGCCTGCGCCGACGGCCGCATCACGGTGGACGAGCTGGAGGAACGGCTCGGCGCCGTCTACGCGGCCCGCACCCTCGGCGAGCTGTCGGCCGTGACCGCCGACCTGCTGCCCGCCGACCAGCAGCCGCTCAACCTCGACGGGCGGCCGGTGTCGGCGTTCTTCAAGCAGGAGCAGCGCGGCGGGCGGTGGGTGGTGCCCGCCGAGCTGGACGTGACGGCCATGTTCGGCACCACCAAGCTGGACCTCCGCGACGCCATCCTGCAGAACCGGCTCATCGTGATCAACGCCACCCTGGTGTTCGGCGGGCTGGAGATCCACGTGCCGGAGGGGCTGGAGGTGGTCCGGGTCGCCAAGGGCAACACGGTGCGGCTCACCAAGCAGCCCACCGAGCCGGGGGCTCCGACGGTGGAGGTTCGGACCACCAACTTCGCGGGCGACGTCAAGGTCAAGGAGCCGCCGCGCCGCAAGCGCCGTCGATGAAGCCCCATCACCCCGCGGTGTCGAAGTTGATCGCGCTGTAGGCGCGCAGCTTCCACAGCTGGTGCTCGCTGTCCACCTTCCTGATCGTCCCCGAGCGCCCGCGCATCACCAGCGAGTGGGTGAAGGCCACCCCGCTCCTGAACCGGACGCCCTGCATCAGCTCCCCCTGCGTGATGCCGGTGGCGGCGAAGAAGACGTCGTCGGAGCGGACCAGGTCGTTCGTGGTCAGCACCTGGCCGAGGTCGAGCCCGGCGTCGAGCGCCTTGCCACGTTCGGCGTCGTCGCGCGGCCAGAGCTTGCCCTGGATCACGCCGCCGAGGCACTTGAGCGCGCACGCCGCCACGATGCCCTCGGGAGTGCCGCCGATGCCCAGCATCAGGTCGATGCCGGTGTCGGCGCGGGCCGCCATGATCGCGCCGGCCACGTCGCCGTCCACGATGAACTTGATCCGCGCCCCGGTCTCCCTGATCTCCTTGACCAGCTTCTCGTGCCGGGGCCGGTCCAGGATGACCACGGTGACGTCGGACGACGAGCAGCCCTTGGCGCGGGCGACGGCGGCGATGTTCGCCGAGACGGGGGCCTCGATGTCGACGACGTCGGCCGCCTCCGGGCCGGTGACCAGCTTCTCCATGTAGAACACGGCCGACGGGTCGTACATGGAGCCGCGCTCGCTCACCGCGATCACCGACACCGCGTCGGGCATGCCGAGCGCGGTCAGCCGGGTGCCGTCGATCGGGTCGACGGCCACGTCGCAGGCGGGGCCGCTGCCGTCGCCGACCTGCTCGCCGTTGAACAGCATCGGGGCGTGGTCCTTCTCACCCTCGCCGATGACCACGACGCCGTTCATCGACACGGTGCTGATCAACTGGCGCATGGCGTTGACGGCGGCGCCGTCCGCGCCGTTCTTGTCGCCTCTGCCCACCCAGCGGGCCGCCGCCATCGCCGCCGCCTCGGTGACGCGTACGAGCTCCAGGGCCAGGTTGCGATCAGGGGCGTGCTCACCCGTGGCCAGCGCTGCGGGAACGGACGTCTGATCGGACATGATGAAGGGCCTCCTCGTGACAACTGCTCTCGATCGTAGTTGTCCCTCTTTCCCCGGTCAGCGGAGGATAATGTGCCTCCCATGAGCAGCGATGTGGAACAACCGGCGACACCCCGCACATCCGAGCGAGGCGCGGCCACACGCTCCGCGCTCCTCCGGGCGGCCAGGGACGTCTTCGTCTCCAAGGGGTTCGCCGAGGCCGGCGTCACCGACGTGGTGGCCAGGGCGGAGGCCAGCGTCGGCAGCCTCTACCACCATTTCTCCGGCAAGGCCGACCTCTACGAGACGCTGTTCGAGGAGTGGCAGAGCCGGCAGTCGCAGCGGACCAAGCAGGCGGTCCGCGACGCCCGCGCCGGGGGTGAGAGCGACCCGATGCGGGTGTTCGTCAGCGCCGCCCGCGCCTACCTGGACGGGTGCCTGGAGGAGCGGGAGCTGGCCGCCCTGTTCCTGCGCGGCGACGGCCCGCCGGGGTTCGAGCTGGTCATGCGGGCCCGGCTGCGCAAGTGGGCGCAGCGCAACGCCGCGTTGTTCGAGGACGACGAGGCGGCGCTGGTCGTCGTGCTCACCGGGGCGCTCGCGGCGGCCGTCTCCGAGGTGGTGCTCTCCGACGACCGCGAGCTGGCCGAGGACGTGCTCACCATCGTCGCCCAGATCCGCCCGGCCGCTTCGGCGGGCGAGGCACTCAGCGGGTAACCTCGCCAGTTGTGCGACGGTTCACTCAAGGTTTCTACGGTTACGCGGTGGCGTTGTTCGTCTGTCTCGCCGGCGTGGGGCTGTTCCTGCTGGTCACGCCGCAGAGCCGGGAGCAGCACATCCCCCGGGTCGACTACTCGATCACCGTCGCCAACTTCGGCCGCGCGGTCCCCTACCAGGTGTGGGCGCCCGCGAAGGACCCGGCGGGCTGGGTCCCCAACAGCAACAAGATCGCCAAGGGCGAGGGCGGCGCCCAGGTCCTGTACCTGGGGTACGCGACGGCCAAGCTGCAGCACGCCATGTTCGCGCAGAGCGACGAGAAGCCCGCGGCGGGCTTCGCCGACCGGATGGCCAACTCCAACCGCG
>NZ_JAHKRL010000198.1 GCF_019396405.1 Nonomuraea rhizosphaerae
CAGCCCGGCCGTCGCCGCCGTAGTCGGCGGCGGGGCGGAGGTGCGGACGGGCGCGGAGCTGGCCGAGTCGCTGGCCAGGACGGCCGGTGTCGGGACGGAGTCGCTGACGACCGGGCTGCTGCTGTTCGGGCTGGTGGCCATGGTGGTGGCCGCGCTGGTCATCTACAACACCTTCAACATCCTCGTCGCGCAACGGGCCAGGGAGATGGCGCTGCTGCGCTGCGTCGGGGCCACGCGCGGGCAGGTGTTCGGCTCGGTCGTGCTGGAGTCCGCGGTGGTCGGCGTCCTGTCGTCGGTGCTCGGGCTGGCCGTCGGGTACGGCCTGGGCGCGGCCACACTGGCGGTCCTGCGCGCGCTCGACTCCCCGATGCCCACGAACGCGGCCGTCGCCCTGACCCCCGTCACCACGGTCAGCGGGCTGGCCATCGGCCTGCTGGTCACGCTGGGCGCGGCGCTGCTGCCCGCCCGCGCCGCCACCAGGGTCGCGCCGATCGCGGCGCTGCGTACGCAGGTGGAGGAGCAGACCTACCGCACGGGTGTGCTGCGCGTGGTGTTCGCCGCGCTGTTCCTGCTGGCCGGGCTCGGCACGGCGGCCTTCGGGGCGCTGGCGCTGGAGCCGGCCTCGACGCCGGCGATGCTCGCCGTCATGGGCGGCGGCGTGCTGACGTTCCTGGCCGTGCTGATCCTGGGGCCGGTGCTGGTCAGGCCGCTCAGCGCGCTGGTGGGCTGGATCCCGGCCAAGCTGTTCGGCGTGCCGGGCCGGCTGGCCGTGGACAACTCCGCGCGCAACCCGCGCCGCGCCGCCACCACCACCGTGGCGCTGACCGTCGGCGTGACGCTCATGACGCTGATCTCCGTCGTCGCCGCCTCGACACGGGTGACGCTGACCTCCAAGCTGGACGCCCAGTTCCCCGTCGACTACATGCTGACCACCCAGGAGTCCGAGGCGTCCGTGCCCCGCGACGTGGCCGAGGCACTGCGGCGCTCCCCCGACCTGGCCTCGGTGGCGCAGATCCGGTCGGTGCCGGCCAGGGCCGGCAAGCTCCGCACCGAGATCGGCACCTACAACGGCCCCCTCAAGCCGCAGGTCAAGTCCGGGTCGGTGGCCGGGCTCGGGGCCGGGCAGGTCGCGGTCGAGTCGGACGAGGCCACGCGGCTCGGCGTGGGGCTCGGCGACACGGTCACGGTGCGTCCGGACGCTGGCAGCACGGCGCGCTCGGGCATCACGCTGAAGGTCGTCACGCTGAAGGTCGTCGCCATCCTCGACAGCGACGGGTCGGTGCCCACGCTCACCATGGCCGAAGGGCCGTTCGAGTCCGCCTTCGGCCGGGTGCCGGACACCCGGGTGATGGTGAAGATCAAGGACGGCGTCTCCCCGGCACAGGCCCGCCGGTCCGTGGACGCCGCTGCCGCCGCCTACCCGTCGGTGCGCGTGACGAGCGCGACGGAGGTACGCGGGCAGTTCGACGACACGCTCGACATGGTGCTGATGATCGTCACCGGGCTGCTCGGGCTGGCGATCCTGATCTCGCTGCTCGGCATCGCGAACACGCTGTCCCTGTCGGTCCACGAGCGCACCAGGGAGTCGGCGCTGCTGCGGGCGCTCGGGCTGACCAGGGCGCAGCTGCGGCGGATGCTGTCGGTGGAGGCGCTGGTGCTCGGGCTGGTCGGGGCGCTGGTGGGCGTGGTGCTGGGCGTCGTGTTCGGGTGGGCGGCCATCCGGGCGCTGATCGACGGCGCCCTGTACGAGCTGCCGGTGGCGCAGGTGGCGTTGTTCGTGGCGCTGTCGGGACTGGCGGGGGTGGCCGCGGCGCTGCTCCCGGCCCGGCGGGCGGCCCGCGCCTCCATCGTCGGCTCCCTGGCCACCACGTAGCGACGTGCGGGCCGCGGCCGGCGCGTCACACGGCACGGCGGCCGACGATCGCCCCGTCAGCGGGGGGTGCGGCCCGGCCACAGCTCGGCGACCGTCTCCGGGTCGAGCAGCGGCCGGGTCACCACCTCCCCCGACGCCTTGTCGATCACGATGCACCCGCCGCCCACCGTGCCCGGCAGGGTGGCGGGATCCTCCGGCTCCAGCTCACGCACCCAGGCGACGTACCCCTCGCCGAACCCGTGGACCCCGACCGGGACCGCGTCGTCCGGGTGCCGCACCCCGTTGAAGTACTCCTCCGCCAGCGCCCTGGCCTGGTCGAGGTTCACCGCGGCCGCCCCTGCCGGTCCACGATCATGCAGAACACCCCCGTCACCGTCGTGTACGGGGGCTCGACGGCCATGTGGCCGCGCTGGGCGTCGATCCAGATCACCTCGCCGTTGGAGTTGACGGCGTTCCATACGTGGGACCCGCCGCCCGGCCACCGCACCACGATCACGGCCGCCGCCCCGTGTCCCGCCTCGACCAGCCGCCGCGCCACCATCGGGTAGGCGTGCCGCCCCTGGCCCGCGTGCTGGAACCGCTGCCCCACCCACCGCTCGATCCGCGCCGCTCCCCCGGCCTCGCCGGTGAGCTGCGGCCTGCCGATCCGGTCGTACTCGGGCAGCCTGGGCGCCGCCGCGACCGGCTCGCCGTGCCACGTGGACAGGACGGCCAGCGCGCAGTCGGCGGCGTTCGAGGCCCGGAACGGGTCGTCGGCCGGGCCGCCCCCGTTCACCAGCCGCACCCAGGTGCCACGCGGGTCCGGGAACCGCACGCCGGGCGGCACCGCCATCGCCAGATCCCGCTCCACCTGCGGGTCCGGCTTGGCCAGGCCGCCGGGGACATCGTACGGGCGGCAGTCGGCCAGCCTCGGGGGGCGCTGCGGCCCGTCGAACCAGTCACTCTCGACCGCCCGCCGCCGCCCGGTCGCCGCGCCCGCTCCGCCCGCCGCAGAGGCGGTGTCGCCGGCCATGGGCCCGGCCCCGCTCGCCGGGGAGCCCGATCCGCCCGCCAGGGCGTCCCAGGCACCTGAGGTGGAACTGGGTCCGCCCACTGCGGCTTCCCAGGGACCTGCCACCGTTCCTGGGGAGCTGGGCACCGGCGGTCGGTCGCTCACCCCTACGCCAGGAGCACCTGCCTGCACGTCCGGCGTCGGCCTCAAGGGGGTGTGCGGTGAGAGGCCGAGGATGGCCGCCGCGGGGCTCTCCAGCGGACCGGCCCCACCGGCCGACCGCAGCCCACCGGCCGCGTCCGGACCGCCCACCGGCACACCGAGCGCCCCCAGAGCATCCGTCCCGGAGCCGATCACCCCCAGGACATCCGCTCCGGAGCCGGTCACACCCAGAGCATCGGCTCCAGAACCGGTCACACCCAGAGCGTTCGCCCCAGAACCGGTCGCCCCCAGCGGGTCGGCCGGCGAACCGGGCCTCCCCAGAGGATCCGCCTGCGGGGCAGGCGCCCACAGAGCCTCCGCCCCAGCACCGCCCAGCCCGGGATCGCCCGTGAGAGGCAGATCGCCGAAGAGAGCCGCACTGCTCGCCGACACCGCGTCACCCGGCTGCGCCATGCCCCCCGGCACACCGATCGGCGGCACGGAGGGGGCGGCGGACGACGACGAGGGCGGGCCGGACGGATCGAACGGCGCCACACCCGAAAGCCCAGCGATCGGCGCACCCCCGATCGGCTGCGCGATCCCCTGCGGAACCGAATGCGAGGCCGAATGCAGGGCTGAATGCGAGGCCGGTTGCGGGGCGGCTTGCGCGGCTACCTGCCAGCCCTCTTGCACGGCCGATCGTGCCGCTGTCTGCGCCGCCGATCGCGCGGCCATCTCCGTAGCCGATTGAGCCGCCGCCTGCGCGGCCGAACGCGCGGCCGTCTCCGCAGCCGCCTGCGCGGTCGCCTGTACGGCCGTCTGGGCCGCCGCCTGCTGCAGCAGCGGTGGCGT
>NZ_JAHKRL010000199.1 GCF_019396405.1 Nonomuraea rhizosphaerae
GGGGACCGGCCGCGCCAGACCGTGGGGGGATCTGGCGCGGCCGGTTTGTCGCCGAACGTCACCCATGCCCTGGTAACGGCCAGCAACGACTCACCCACAGGAGGAAAAGCTCATCGCCCTCAGTGCTCCGAACGATTCCCCTCGACGGCGAGCGTCTCAGTGGCGGGCGAACTGCTCCTCCTCGGTGGAGCCGCGCAGCGCCGTGGTGGAGGAGTCCGGCGCGACGGCCGTGCTGATGAGGTCGAAGTACCCGGTGCCGACCTCCCGCTGATGCCGGGTCGCGGTGTACCCGCGCGACTCCGCCGCGAACTCCGCCTCCTGCAGGTCCACGTACGCCGTCATCCCGTCGCTGGCGTACCCGCGCGCGAGGTCGAACATCGAGTAGTTCAGCGAGTGGAACCCGGCCAGCGTGATGAACTGGAACTTGTACCCCATGTGCCCCAGCTCCCGCTGGAACTTGGCGATCGTCGAGTCGTCCAGGTGCTTCTTCCAGTTGAACGACGGTGAGCAGTTGTAGGCCAGCATCTGGTCCGGGTACTCCGCCTTGATCGCCTCGGCGAACTCGCGGGCCACGTCGAGGTCGGGCGTGCCGGTCTCCATCCAGAGCAGGTCGGAGTGCGGCGCGTACGCCAGGCCGCGCGCGATGCACGCGCCGACGCCGTTGCGGACCCGGTAGAAGCCCTCGGCGGTGCGGTCGCCGGTGGTGAAGGCCTGGTCGCGGGGGTCCACGTCGCTGGTCAGGAGCGTCGCGGCCTGGGCGTCGGTCCGCGCGATGATCAGGGTCGGGACGCCGGCCACGTCGGCGGCCAGGCGGGCGGCGTTGAGGGTCTTGACGTGCTGCCCGGTCGGGATCAGCACCTTGCCGCCCAGGTGGCCGCACTTCTTCTCGGAGGCGAGCTGGTCCTCCCAGTGCACGCCCGCCGCGCCGGCGGCGATCATGCCCTTCATCAGCTCGTACGCGTTCAGCACCCCCCCGAAGCCGGCCTCGGCGTCGGCCACGATGGGCGCCAGCCAGTGCGGCGCGTCCGGCACGCCCTCCGACCAGGTGATCTGGTCGGCGCGCAGCAGCGCGTTGTTGATGCGGCGCACGACGGCGGGAACGGAGTTCGCCGGGTACAGGCTCTGGTCGGGGTAGGTGTGGCCGCCCAGGTTCGCGTCGGCGGCGACCTGCCAGCCGGACAGGTAGATCGCGTGCAGCCCGGCCTTCACCTGCTGCACCGCCTGGTTGCCGGTGAGCGCGCCGAGCGCGTGCACGTAGTCCTCGGTGTGCAGGAGGCTCCACAGGCGTTCGGCGCCGCGCCGGGCCAAGGTGTGCTCCTCCTGGACGCTGCCACGGAGCCTGATCACGTCCTCGGCGCTGTAGGTGCGTTCGACGCCCGCCCAGCGAGGGTCGTTGTCCCACTCGTCCTGCAGCTGCTCAGCAGCTCCCTTGAGGCGATCGTTCATGTTTTCACTCCTTTGTCGTCCCCTGGGGCCTGTGCCGAGTCTCTGCCCGAGTAGGTAGGGGGTAATAGGCGTCAATCGCGAGAAGAAACGAAGAAATTTCGCCAAATCTGAATACTGGCGAGTATTCGGCTGAGAAGAAATCCAGAGTTTTCCCTATGGACTAGACCAATCCAATGAGACGTGCGTCACAGGCGCCGGGGCCCTGGAAGATGAGCAGAATTTCTGTCTAAGATGCGCCTATGGCGTCCTTGCTAGGCGAAGAACCGCTGTCTTTGACGCAAGAGCTGGATCTGATCGCGTTTGGCCAGCGGTTGCGCCACCTGCGCAAACAACGGGGCCTCACCCTGTCCGACCTCGGCTCACGCGTCAGCAGGGCGCCCAGCCAGCTCTCCCTGCTGGAGAACGGCAAGCGCGAGCCCAAGCTGTCCCTGCTGAAGTCCCTGGCCGTCGCCCTCGGCGTCCCGGTCGAGGAGCTGCTGCGCCGCCAGCCGCCCAACCGCCGCGCCCAGCTGGAGATCGCGCTGGAGGAGGCCCAGCGCGACCCCGTCTACGCCGGGCTCGGCCTGCCCAGGCTGAAGGTCTCCGCGCGCGTGCCGAACGACGTCCTGGAGCACATCCTCGGCCTGTACGGGGAGCTGCGCGCCCGCCAGGCCAGGGGCACGGCCACGCCGGAGGAGGCCAGGGCCGCCAACGCCGAGCTGCGGCGCAGGCAGCGCGAGCTGGGCAACTACTTCGCCGAGATCGAGCAGGCCGCCGCCGAGGCGCTGAACGCGGTCGGCTACCGCACCGGCGCCCTGTCGCAGAGCATGATCCAGGGGCTGGTCACCCACTTCGGGTTCACCGTGCACACCGCCCAGGACCTGCCCAGGTCGGTGCGCTCCATCACCGACCTGCGCAACCGCCGCATCTACGTCAAGCACGAACAGCTCGGCATGCACACCCCGCGCACGATCCTGCTGCAGACGCTCGGCCACCTCGCGCTCGGCCACGGCAAGCCGCGCGACTTCGCCGACTTCCTGCGCCAGCGCACCGAGGCCAACTACTTCGCCGCCGCCGTCCTCGTGCCGGAGAAGGCCGCGACGCTCTACCTCCAGGAGGCCAAGGCCGACCGGGCGCTGTCGGTGGAGGACCTGCGCGACGTGTTCGCCGTCTCCTACGAGATGGCCGCGCACCGCTTCACCAACCTCGCCACCCACCACCTCGACCTGGTCTGCCACTTCGTCCGCAACGACGCCGGCGGCACGATCTACAAGGCCTACGAGAACGACGGCATCGTCTTCCCGGCCGACGAGCAGGGCGCGATCGAGGGTCAGCGGATGTGCCTGCAGTGGTCGGGGCGGCAGGTGTTCAGCTCGCCGGACCGGTTCTCGGTGTTCTACCAGTACTCCGACTCGCCGACCGGCACGTACTTCTGCGTCGCGCACGTGGACCCGTCGCGGGAGCGGGACTTCGCGATCACGCTCGGGGTGCCGTTCAAGGAGTCGCGCTGGTTCAGGGGACGGGAGACCACGAACCGGACCAAGTCCGGCTGCCCGACCGGCGACTGCTGCCGCCGCCCGCCCACCGAGCTGGCCGAACGCTGGGAGGGGTACGCCTGGCCGTCGGCCCGCGCCAACTCCCACGTCCTGGCCGCGCTGCCGCCCGGCTCGTTCCCCGGGGTGGACGAGGCCGACGTCTACACCTTCCTCGAACGGCACGCGGCCACGTTCTAGGTGGCTGGTGTTAAGCGGGTCATCTCGGCCGGATGATTCCGGGTGACTCGCTCAACGCCAGTTCTGTGTGGTGGTTGAGACACTGACCTGATGGCGTGGATCCAGCGATCATGTGGTTTCGGG
>NZ_JAHKRL010000200.1 GCF_019396405.1 Nonomuraea rhizosphaerae
AACTGGTGTTAGAAAGGCGGTTCGTCGCTGAAGTCGTTGCCGCCGCCGCCGAAGCCGCCGCCGCCCTGCTGGCCGCCGCCGTAGCTGCCGCCACCGCCGCCGCCACCGCTGTTGCCGCCGCCGAAGCCGCCGCCGCCCTGGGGCGGAGCGGGCGTCGCGGAGGCCCACGGGTCGTCGGCCGGGCCGCCGCCGAAGCCACCGCCGCCTCCGCCGCCCTGGCGGGAGGTGCGGTTGACCTTGGCGGTGGCGTTGCGCAGAGACGGGCCGACCTCGTCGACCTCGACCTCGTAGACCGTGCGCTTCTCGCCTTCCTTGGTCTCGTAGGACCGCTGCTTGAGCCGGCCCTGCACGATGACCCGCATGCCGCGCTGGAGGCTCTCGGCGGCGTTCTCAGCCGCCTGCCGCCACACGTTGCAGGTCAGGAAGAGGCTTTCGCCGTCCTTCCACTCGTTGGTCTGGCGGTCCATGAACCGCGGAGTGGACGCGATGCGGAATCGAGCCACGGCTTGACCCGTGGGGGTGAAGCGCAGCTCCGGGTCGTCGACAAGGTTGCCGACGATGGTGATAACGGTGTCGCCTGCTGCCATGGCTAGCGCTCGCCTTCCTGCACGCCTTCGCTTGGGTTACGGCTCAGATTACGACTGTGCTCCGACAAAAACCGGGAGTCAGTGCACGTCGGGGCGCAGGACCTTGGTGCGCAGAATGCCCTCGTTGAGGTTCATCTGCCGGTCGAGCTCCTTGACCGTCGCGGGCTCCGCGGACAGGTCGATGACGGCGTAGATGCCTTCCGACTTCTTGTCGATGTCGTAGGCGAGACGGCGACGGCCCCAGACGTCGACCTTCTCCACGGTGCCGCCGTCGTTGCGGACCACGGTGAGGAACTGGTCGAGGGACGGCGCCACAGTGCGCTCATCGAGCGAAGGGTCCAAAATGACCATTACTTCGTAACGACGCATGCGGACTCCAACCTCCTCTGGACTCTTGCGGTCACGACACTCTGCCGTGACAGGAGGACGCTGACGTCAGGCCCGGGCGCCCACTTCGGCGCCCCGGGGCGATGGATCACCCATCACAACGCAGCCTGACCAGGTTACCAGCCGCGCGTGGATGGGAAGGCCTGTAGGAAACCCTGGGGGTGACAGCAGTGCCGCACATCCTTCAGCCATCGGAGAGCCGGCGGTTCAGGCTCACGCTCAACAGCGACGGCAGACCTCATCCGGTCGAGAACATCCTGTCCATCGTCACGCTGGTGTGCGGCCTCGTGTCGTTCGCCGCGACGTTCTTCGTCACCGCTCACGCGATCTCGGCGTGGCTGGGCACGCTCGGGTTCGGGGTCGGGCTCTACTCGCAGTACATCTCCGTCACCACGCCGCAGCGCACCCTGAACATCGTCGGCCTGGTGGCGTCGTTCGTCGGCGCCGGGCTCGGCATCGCCCACGGCGGCTTCCTCCCGTAGACGGACCAGGAACGGGCAGGGAAAGGGCAAAAAAACTACGGTCCCGGCCGGACGCCGGGACCGATATAGATGATCATCTTCCGATGTGCAGATCCACTCCGAGCAGGACCAGGAACCAGAGGAACACTGCGAGCAGCGCCTCCGCGATGTCCCTGATGATCCCCGGGGTGATGTAGTCGTACACCCACGCTATGTAGATGCCTATGAGCACATAAATTAAGATGATCAACGAGCGCCAGCGCCAGCGCGTCATGGTCGTTCTCCTCGCGTAGGGGGCGCAAGGCAGCTTCCCTGAGGCACAGTCTCCAAACGGATAAGCTCGTGACATGCGCATTGGAGCTCACGTAGGCCAGGAAGACCCCGCCGCTCGCGCCGCCGAGGTGGGGGCCGAGGTGGTGCAGTTCTTCCTCGGCGATCCACAGGGCTACAAGAAGCCGGTGCTCCCGGAGGTGCCGGTCGAGGGCGTCGACATCTACATCCACGCCCCTTATCTGATCAACGTGGCCACCGCCAACAACCGGATCCGGATCCCGAGCCGCAAGCTGCTGGCCCAGCACCTGGAGGCGGCGGCGGGCCTCGGCGCCAAGGGGCTGATCGTCCACGGCGGTCACATGAACAAGGGCGACGACCCTCAGGCCGGGTTCGACAACTGGCGCAAGGTGTTCGAGCGCATGGAGTGCCCGATCCCGGTCCTGATCGAGAACACCGCGGGCGGCGACAACGCGATGGCCCGCAGGCTCGACCGCATCGCCCGCCTGTGGGACGCGCTCGACGGCTTCGACGTGGGCTTCTGTCTCGACACCTGTCACGCGCACGCGGGCGGCGAGGAGCTCGTCGACGTGGTCGACCGGATCAAGGCGATCACCGGCCGCATCGACCTGGTCCACTGCAACGACTCGCGCGACGAGTTCGACTCGGGCGCCGACCGGCACGCCAACCTGGGCAACGGGAAGATCGACCCCGAGCTGATCCTGGCGGTCTGCCGCGCGGCCGCGGCGCCCATCGTGGTGGAGACGCCCAGCGAGGGTCAGGCCGAGGACATCGCGTTCCTGCGGAAGAACCTCTAGCAACCCTTGGGGGACGGCCTCCGGAGGAAGATCCTTCGAGAGAATCTCCAGGCGATACCCACAGCCTGTGGATAACTTCCCTGGATTACCGCGTCCCACAAGTGGGTATGGGGATCATCCTGCCCACGCGCCACTCAGGAATCGGATCACGTCCAGGAGCATGAGCGGCCCGGAGACCAGCGCGTACGCCACCACCACCCACTGATGCCTGGTGGCCAGCCGCCCGACCGCCACCCACACCGGGAACCACAGCAGCAGCGAGCGCGGGACCGACAGGTAGTAGGCCGAGGTCAGCAGCGCCCCCGCCTGCAGCCCCGTGTACACCAGCTCGCTCCACCTGCGCATCGCCGCCAGCCAGGCGAGCGCGACCACCGACACCACCGCGCCGACCAGCTCCATGCGGAAGGCCACGGCGAAGTCGCCGGTGCCCATCGCAGAGTGCCACGTGGTGTCCCAGGCCTGCCAGGGCCACACCATCTCCCGTCCCCAACCGGCCTCCTGGGCGTGCTTCCAGGCCAGCCAGTCGCCGGAGCGGCTGTAGTGGAAGTACGAGTACGCCACCAGCGGCACGAAGGGCACCAGCAGCCACGGCGCGTCGCGCAGCCGCCGCCTGGACAGCGCGAACTCCACGATCAGCGCGACCGCCAGGAACAGCCCGGTGATCCGCACGCAGGAGGCGCCCGCGGCCAGCACGACCGCCAGTGGCCACTGCCCCTTCCTGGCGGCCAGCCAGGCGGGGATCGCGAACGCCAGGAACAGCGCCTCGCTGTACCCGGCGGTCAGGAAGACGGCCAGCGGGAACATCAGCAGCCCGAGCACGGCCGCCCACCCCGCGCCGCCCTCCAGCTCCGTCAGCCTGGCCAGCGCCACCATGGCCACCAGCCCGGCGACCAGCGAGACGATCAGCCCGCAGGCCGTCCAGTCGGGGACCACGAGGTGGACCAGCCGCATCGCCAGCGGCATCCCGGGGAAGAACGCGGGCAGCCCGGCATCCGGTGGTTTGCCGGGATCGCCGTCGTAGCCGTGCTCGGCGATCGTGATGAACAGCCCGGCGTCCCACTTCCGCCACAGGCCCACGTAGTCGCCCAGCGCGACGCCGAGCAGCGTCC
>NZ_JAHKRL010000201.1 GCF_019396405.1 Nonomuraea rhizosphaerae
GATCGTGGTGGCGGCGTTCTTCGCGCGCGATCGCGCGCGGCTGACGCTGAGCCTGATCCCCTGGCAGCTGCTCATCTTCGTGACCGGGCTGTTCCTGGTGGTGCCTACGCTCAGCAGGTACGGGCTGGCCGACCTGATGCGCTGGATGATCGGCGCCGGGGGCGACCCGTACCGGACGGCCGCGGTCGGGGCCGGGCTGTCCAACCTGATCAACAACCTGCCCGCCTACCAGGCGCTGGAGGGGGTCATCCCGGTCAGCTCGCGGGACCAGTTGCTGGCCCTGCTGGTCGGCACCAACGTGGGTCCCGTGATCACGCCGTGGGCGTCGCTGGCGACGCTGCTGTGGTTCGAGTCGTGCCGCCGCCACGACGTCCAGGTGCCGATGCGCCGCTTCCTGGGCACCGGCACGGGCCTGGCGGTCGTCGGCGTGGTGGCCTGCGTGTGGGCCCTCGTGCAGTTCGGCTGACGGGTTTGGCTGATCAGGCGGCGACCAGCTCGTAGGCGCCGGCCACCGCGCCGAGCGCCCAGCGCATCCGCGTGACGTAGGTGTCGGGGTGGTCGCCGGCCTCCTGCGCCACGTACGCCGCGCACCAGGACGCGTCGCCGCCGCACGCGCACAGCCGCTCGTCCACGGCCTCGCGGATCTGGAACGGGGACAGCTCGTCGGACGGCTGCAGCGCGGTCGAGAAGAGCACCTGCGCCAGCTCGGTCGTGTTCATCATGTCGGGCTCCTCTCGCCGTGCGCCGTGTTCTCGCGGCGTCTCTAAATAGACATCGAACGAGAGCGGAACTCATCGACAAAAGACACACAGTTTCTGTGGATTTTTTCCCAGAGATCCCTGATCAAGGGAGTAGGGAGAGCAGGTCCGGCATCGCCCGCGGATGGGCGGCCACGAAGCTGCGGTCGTCGGCCGTCCCGTCGAAGCCCTCCTGGAACGGGCCGCCGTCGAGCGCCCGGATCTCGATGCCCGCCTCCCGCGCGATCAGCGCCCCGGCGGGCAGGTCCACCGCCTCGGCCCGGTAGCCGATGATCCCGTCGATGTCGCCCCTGGCCAGCATCGCCCACGACAGCAGCGGTGCCCACAGCTGCAGCACCCGGCGCGCGCGCAGCTCCATGGCCTGCTTGATGGCCCGCGCGGCGGCGTCGCCCCTGGGCACCGCGTACCCCTGCGTCCAGGCCAGCAGCGGCCCGTGCGGGGAGGGCCGGTACGGCGGCGCCAGCCGCGCCCCCGAGGAGGTGACGGCGCCGCAGCCGCGGATCGCCGACCACGTCTGGGCGGAGACGGGATCGTGCACCACGCCCAGGACGGGACGCCCCGAGCGGCACAGGGCCACCCCCACGACGTACGCGGGCAGGCCGATGACCACGTTGTTGGTGCCGTCGAGCGGGTCGACCAGCCACGTCCACTCGCCGCCGGCCGCGCCGATCAGCCCCGACTCCTCGGCGATCACCGAGTGGGAGGGGAAGGCGGTCAGGATCCGCTCGACCAGCAGCTTCTCCGAGGCCAGGTCCAGCTCGGTCACCACGTCGCCGGAGCCGCCCTTGGAGCGCGTCCCGAGCGCGCCGCGGGTGCCCGTCGCGAGCAGGCCGCCCGCGGCCTCGGCGGCGGCGACGGCGACCGCTCGCGCGTGATCCAGGTCCATCGGGCACCCCTCAGGTCAGGTGGTCGGCCATCAAACGTACGGCGAGCGCCGTCTCCTCGTCGTCGAGCGGCTGCCTGAACACGTGGTGCCCGGCCGTGTCGAGCGGCCCGAGCGACAGGTCGCGGCTGCCCGGCCGGCCGCTGCCCAGCGCGATCGTGGCCGCCTCGCCGCCCTCCGGCACCACGCTGCTGTGGAAGCGGCCCGCGGCCAGCGTGTACGTGTCGCCCGCCCCGAACACCTCCACCAGCCCCGTCTCGTGCCGCACGGTCCGGCCGGTGGGCGTGATGCGGTCGCCGCCGGCCGAGCTGACCACCTCGAACACCCGGTGCGTCGCGTCGCGGCCCGCGTCGGTGACCAGCACGTGCACGTTGCGCATCTGCCCGTACAGCACGTGGCTGACCAGGTCCCAGCTGTGGCAGTGGATGCCCGACGTGGTGCTCGCGGCGGGCCCGAACGCGCCGGACCACAGGTGCAGGCAGACGCCGTCGCCGCCGTCGCGCTCCAACGGCAGGCAGACGAAGCCGAGCGGGTGCCGCACGGCCCGCAGACCGCCCTTGGACAGCGCCTCCAGCGCCCACGGCCGGGCCCGGCCCCGGGCGAACTCCTCGTGGACGGGGTTCACGGCCCGTACGGGTCCACGGCGCGCAGCGCCTTGCGGGCGATGTCGACCACGTCGCGGTCGTCGTAGGAGCGGGGCAGCGGCACCGAGATGCGGGCGAACAGCTCCTGCACCTCCTCGACCGTGGGCTCGTCGCTTAGCGGCACCTTCTTGTACATCTCCAGCGGCACCAGCCGGGCCTGCTCGAAGCTGAGCCGCAGCTCGGTGTCGCAGTTCTCGTAGTAGAAGGTGTCGGCCAGCGCGGTCATCGCCCGGTTGGGGTCCTCGACGGTCATGATCAGGCGGGTGGCCGAGACGTCCCACCGGAACGTCGTCATCGTCGAGGACAGCCCCACGCCGATGTCCAGCAGGCCGTAGCGCTGGCGGTGCCAGAACGCGGCCAGGATCGTCGCGTAGGACTCCTTCCTGACCCGGTCGACCGTCCACGTCTCGCCGGTGCCGTCGGGGGTGTCGGACAGCGAGCGGCGATAGTGGGCGTAGGTCTCGCAGACCTCCAGGTTGGACGGGTCGATGACCTCGATCCGGACCGTCAGGTGGCGCTTGATCTTGCGGGCCGCGGCCACGCACTCGGGCAGCGTGACGGCGCGCATGTAGGTGCCGGTGCCGCCCTTGAAGCTCCACCGCGTGGTGTCCTTGCGGGCGTCGGCGAGCGCCTGCGCGATCTCCTGCCTGCTGACCAGCACCCTGACGAGCTGGAGCGAGTCGAGCGCCCGCCGGGTGCCCGAGACCAGCTTCTCGATGTCCTCCAGCCGGGCCAGCCGCACCGGGAGCTGGGCGAGCGCGCCGGAGGTGATCGTCTCCTCCATCGGCGTCTGGCGGGCGCGGTCGCGCAGCAGCGCGGTGGCCACCAGCGCCAGGATCACCAGCGTCGCCGCGCTGACGAGCTGCCCCTGCACCTCCGAGCCGTTACGGCCGAAGATCTCGTCGGGCATGATGCCGAGCACGCCCACCACGATGGCCAGCCCCAGGGCGATGGCGCCGTCGGCGTTCTGGGCCGCCCAGGGGGCGAACCGCTTCAGGGCCGCCGTGAACCGTGCCATCCCTCGCCCCGTATCCCCGACGATCAGTCGCCTTCATCGTAACGAGCGGGCCAAGCGACTGCCAGCACACGAAAAGGGGCGGCGCAGGGCGCCGCCCCTTACCCGCACGGTCAGGCCGGGCGAGTCAGGCCGGGCGAGTCAGGCCGGGCGAGTCAGGCCGGGCGAGTCAGGCCGGGCGGGCTAGAACCAGCCGCGGTGCCGCGCCATGGCCTCCAGGCCGTGCTGGAGCGCCTGGTCGGCCGAGCCGGGATGGTCGTCGTAGCGGACCGTGAACCGGTTGTAGGCGTCATGGCTGGAGGTCAGGAAGCCACCGCGTTTGTCCGCCTCCAGGATGACGTCCATCTGCCGCGGCCCGGCGATGAACGTCAGCTCCAGCTCGTTGAAGTGGCGCCGCCACTGCCCGCCCGCGTAGTACTCGATCTCCTGGAAGAACGGCATCGTCGAGCCGCGCAGCGTGCCGCGTTCCAGGTCGGCCTTCTTGAACCGGAAGCCCAGCCTGTCCAGCGCGGCGATCACGTACTCCTGCGCCGGCAGCGGGTTGACGAACAGCGGGTCCAGGTCGCCCTTGTCCATCGCGCCGGCCAGCGCCAGCTCCGTCTGCACGCCCAGCCGCATCCCGTGCAGCGGGTGGCCGCCGATGGCGCTGATCGGCGTCTCCCACGGGATGACGATCTCGAACGGCTGGCTGTGCTGCGCGCCGGCGTTGAGCTGGAACGTCCCGGCCACCTGCCGGCGCAGGAAGCCGTAGGTGGTCTTGTACTCCTCGCCGCCGCGCTCCACCTCGACCACCGCGGTCAGGTCGAGGTAGATGCCCTCGACCTTGTAGTCGGCGCCGCCGCCGCGGAAGTGCACCACTCCGCGCATCGTCTCGCCGGGCCGTACGCCGGTGCCGTTGAGCACCGTGTCCACTTCGACGCCCGCGCCGAACGCGGCCATCAGTTTCCGGAACACCATGGGGTTCTCCTATGACGCGGGGTTCTTCTCACCGTTGGGTGTGCCCGAGAGCCTGGGGAGGAGCTGGGCCAGCAGCAGGGTCGACAGCGCGGAGTCGCCCGTGCCCTGCTGGGTGCGGACCACCAGCGGCTGCGGGGCGTTCTCGGCCAGCTTGGCGCCCACGTCCAGGCGCCTGCGGGCCAGCTCGTACTGCAGCACGGCCCGGTTGTCGCGGTAGGAGTCGGCCAGCCTGCGCAGGGCCTTGGCCTCGTTCTCGGCCGCCGTCAGCTCGGCGCGGCCGCGGGCCTCGATCTCCCAGCGCACCCGCTGCGCCTCGGTCTCCTGCTCCTCCAGCATGCGCGCCACGTCCTTGCGCGCCTTGTTGTGCGCGGCCTTGACCTCCACGACGCGGGCGTCGCGGGTCTTCTTGGAGCGCTCGATCTCCATCAGCAGGGTGTCGATGCGGCGCTTCCTGGTCAGCTCCCACTCGCGCTCGTAGGCCGACAGCTCCTTGGCGACCTTCTCCCTGGTGGCCAGGTGCTGCTGGTACTGGTCGGGGAGCTGCACGTCCGGGATGTTGGCGCCGGTGACGCGCACCCCGTAGCGGCCCAGCTGCCGGTTGAGCGCCTCCTGCATGTCGCCGACGTCGGAGCCGCGCAGGTCGTAGGCGCGCTCGGTGTTGACCCTGCGGCTGCGCTGCCGGATCGCGTCCTGCACGGCGCTCGACAGCACCAGGTCGAAGTTGCCCGCGCCGATCGTCCGGACGAACGCGACCGGGTCCACGATGCGGAACTTCAGGAAGAACTCGATCGACTTCAGCGGCACGTTCTCGGCCGTCGGGCAGGCCACGATCGGCGCCGAGTACGGGATCTCCGTGGAGGTGTCGACGACCGCGTCCACCCGGTCCCACGGCAGCCACAGGTAGTGGCGGCCGGGCGGCAGCGTGCCGGTGATGGCGCCCCAGCGGCTGCGCACGCCGGTGGTGCCCTCCTCGATCTCGATGATCGCCCGCCGCCACATCCAGATCAGCGCCACGACCAGGAAGAACACCGCCGCCAGCGAGGCCGTCAGCACCATGGTGCCGGTCGCGGCCATCCCCGCCAGATACACGGCGAAGAAGATCAGTGTCATCCAGGCGAAGCCGCGCCGGTCCTTGGGGATGACGACCGGGACGAGCTGGCCCTGCTCGCCGCCCCGCAGGAGCTGGCGGATGTCGGACCAGGAGGCCAGCGACTCCTTGATCTTCGAGAACTCGCGGCTCATCGGACCTCACCCTCGATGCTCGGCAGCTCGCCGGCCACTTCCGGACCCTCCGCCACTTCCTCGGCGACCTTTCTCAGCAGGATGGCGATCTCCGTCTCCCTGCCCTCCACACGCTTGGCGATCTCGGTCAGCCTGGCGCGGATGGCGGCCATGTCCTCGGGCGAGAACAGCGCCGCGCCCTTGCCGCCCACCAGCTGCTGGGCCAGGGCCAGGAAGTCGATGTCGGTCTGCTCGCCCACCTGCACCACCTGCGGCAGCCGGGCCGAGACGGACTCCAGCTTGTCCAGCAGGTCCTGCTGGAAGCGGTAGTCGAGGATCTCCGGCGCCTCGGCCGCGCTGAGCGCCCTGATGTCGAGCGCCTGCGCCTCCAGCAGCGCCGAGTTGGCGTTGGCCGAGGACTCGGCCTCGACCAGGCGCTGCCTGGCCTGCGCCTTGGCCTGGTGGGAGGCGCGTTCCAGCGCGGTGTCCATGCGGGCCTGGTAGCCGGCGATCTCGGCCTGGATCGCGCTCAGCGTCTCCTGGAGCCCGGCCAGCTCCTTGACCAGGTCGCCCTCGTTCTGCTCCTTGCGCAGCTGCAGCTCGTACTCGTAGGTGTAGGCCTCCTTGGCGACGCGCACCATCTCGGGCGCGGCCAGGTCCATCCGGTACTCCTGGCTGGACGGCTCGGCGTGCGTGATGTTCACGTCGGTGAGGCGTACGGCGGGCAGGAACTGCTGGTTGAGGTTGTCCAGCATGCCCACGGTGCTCTCGCCCACCAGGTCGTAGATGTCCTCGGCGCGCTGGGCGTAGATGAGGGAGCGGGTGACCTCGCTGATGGCGTTCTGCAGCTTGGACTGGAAGCCGCTGACCGAGCCGAGCACGAAGATGAACTCCGCCGGGTTCTCGATCCTGAACTGCAGGAACAGGTCCACGCTCGCCTTGACGCCCTGCTGCGTCGGCGCCTCGCGGATGGGGGCGTTGAACGGGTACTCGCGGGTGGTGTTGACGATGTAGCTGACCCGCTTCCACGGGTTGAACAGCGTCACCCTGCCCGGGTCGGCGATCTGCACCAGCTTGCCGAACTTCGTGATCAGCGCCTTGCAGCCCTCGGGCACCATCACGACGCTGCGCCGCCACCACAGGAACGCGGCCGCGAGCACGAGCACGACCCAGTAGTGCGGGCCGAAGAACAGATCGGTGTTGGGTATGACGTTGCCGAGCGCGCCGATCAGGCCGAGCACGACCAGGATGCCCAGCGGCACCACCACCTTCGCCGTGCTGCCCTTGGGGATCACGACGGGGGATATGACGTGCATGCCGTTCTCGGCGAAACTGCGGTTGATGATCTCCCCGGCCTCGTTCAGTGACGCCGACCGGGCCTCTATCAGGGTGCCCACGGACACCCCGCCGTCGCGGGCGGCGGCGAAGTCGTGGGGATTGAGGGCGAAGCCCTGGGCCTGGGCCTGGCCGGCGTACTGGCTCGCCTGGTCCATGGCCTGGCCGACGGCCTGGCGTAGGTCACCGCCTTGGGCGACCGCCTGGGCTATGCCCTGACCTGCTTGGATGAACGCCTCTCTGGGTCGCGACATCGCACCTTCCTTTTCCGCTACAGGCGATTTCGACCGTATCGGGTGTGACTTACTGTTCGCTTGCAATGCCATGTCACAGGTCTATTGCGCTCAATAGCAGGTGTGCTATCAATGTAGTAGACCTACTACGGGAGGGCCGATGAAGGCATTGACCGAGGTCACCACGTCGACGGCACCCGGGCGGGAAGCCGCGGTCATCGACGTACGTGACCTGCACATGCGCTACGGGACGCGGGAGGTCTTACGAGGGGTCGACTTCGCCGTGCACCCGGGCGAGGTGATCGCGCTGCTCGGCCCGAACGGCGCGGGCAAGACGACCACGATCGAGATCCTGGAGGGATTCCGGGTGCCGGCCGGCGGCGAGGTCAAGGTGCTCGGCACCGACCCCGTCCACGGCGACGAGCGGTGGCGGGCCAGGGTCGGCGTGGTGCTCCAGTCGTGGCGCGACCACGGCCGCTGGCGGGTCCGCGACCTGCTCGACCACCTGGGCCGCTACTACACGCCGTACTCCACCCCCGGCAGGACCCGCCCGCTGGCCACCGACGAGCTGATCGAGGCGGGCGGGCTCACCGAGCA
>NZ_JAHKRL010000202.1 GCF_019396405.1 Nonomuraea rhizosphaerae
GGCCTGGTGTACCGCCCGGTCACCGGCCTGCCGCCGGGCGAGCTGGCCATCGCCTGGCGCTCGGACGACAACAGCCCACAAGTCACAGCATTTATCGACGCGCTTCGACAAAGCGCCACTAAGGTCTGACCGACACAAATCTCGCGAAAGGGCGGGCATGAGCGACTACACGATCACCTTCAACCTGATCGACGTGGACAAGGACGGCCGGATCTCCGCCGAAGAACTGGTCAACCTCATGGAGGCCCTCGGCCAGCCCGTCACCCTGGAGGCGGCGCAGGCGGGGGTACAGAAGCTCGACCAGGACGGGGACGGCCTCATCGACCTGGAGGAGTTCGGCGCCTTCCTCAAGCCCTGACAAACAAGGACCTCCTCAACGGCGCTACGCGCTCTGAAGGCGAGGGCCTTCCCGAAGCGGCGCTACGCGCAACGGGGTCCGGACTCTGTCCCCTGGGGGGCTCAGCGCCCCCCAGACCCCCGCACAAGCCGGTGCCGCGTCAGATCGCCGCCACAGCCGCTTCTCCTGCTGTTACTTCGGCACCCCCTCCTGTTTCGCAGCGGAGGACGGCTCCGGCGAGCCGAGCATTTCGGTGACGAAATCTCGCGCGTACACCCCGAAGCCCGCCGTCCGGTTGTCCCTCAATTCGATGAGAGCCTGCCGTAGCGCGGGATGCGCCAGACCAGAATGGGTCGCATCTCGATAGAAACCGTCCCAGAGACCCCTGAACTCGCTGGGGGCAAAGCGCGTCGAGAGATACCACTCGTCGAAGCTGTGATGCCAGTAAGCCGCTCGCGCCGCGCGCTCGTCCTCGCTCGCAGGCTCGGCTCCGTCGACGTCTCCCAGGCGTTCGAAGATCTCCAGAAATCGCGCTCGCAACGCGAGATAAATCTGGGCGGCCGCCACTTTGCGCGACCGCTTCTCCGCGCGGACGGCCAGGTACACCGCCGCCAACGCGGTGATCGCCGACAAAGTTCCGCTCAGGACGGCGATGACGTTCAGGAATGTGCTCATTCGGCATGCTCCTCCTGCGCTCGTTCAAGCTGGTCGTGCTCAATGAGGCGAAGTGGTGCAGGGCTCAATAGTCGCCGACGACAGGAAGCAGCGACCAGGGTGAGGCGGGCACGGTAACCGCACCCTTTCTGCCGGCGAACCGGCGGTGATGCGACTCATTCAGCCGTACGGGGTGTCCAGGCGAACCCCCACGACGCCCCCACGATCGCCACCAACGACCCCACCAGGAACCCGCCCAGGTTCGACAGCACGAACGCCGCCAGCGCCGCGAGGACCGCCAGCACCGCGATGACGAAGCGCTGTTCGGCGGCGAACCACATCCCCAGCCCCATCACGGCCAGGAACAACCCCAGCAGGAACCCCGCGTACCCGCCTGCTCCGGTGTGGATGATCACCCCTGTGCCGGCCACCGGCAGGAGCAGGATCTCGGTCCCGGCGGCGATCAGCAGGCAGCCCGCCCAGAACGGCCGCCGCCGCGTCCAGGCAGTCACCGCGCCCCACCTTCCGAGCAGAGCCCTCAGAAGCACGGTCGCACGTCCTTGCCGATGTCGAGTCGCAGCCCGTCCACCCGGAACGACCCGCCGGTCATCATCCAGGTGTCGACGGTGACGTCCCGCACCGTGAACCGCGCCGCCCCCAGCCCGTAGTCGCCCCGCCTGCCCCGCAGGACGGACCCGCCGCCCAGCGTCCCGGCGTCCTGGTTGAGGACGACCGAGCCGAAGTCCACGTCGGCGTTCAGGGAGGTGGCGGAGATGCCCAGGTGGGTGACGGAGGACGCCCGGCCGGGGTCGCGGGCGGCCAGCCGTACCCGGAACCTCCCCAGCGGGGTGTCCACGTCGGCCGACTGGCACAGCCCGTACACCCGCGCCGAGCGCATCGACAGGTTCACCACCGCGTGCCGGCGCCCGTCCACCGACCGGACGGTGCCCGGGAACAGCTCGAACCCCTGCCCCGACAGCTTGTCCGCCGACACCTTCAGCTTCCGCCCGGACAGCGCGAACGAGGCCGGCACCGCCCCGTCCGCCATCCCTGCCGCCAGCACGGTCAGGGCGGCGAGCGAGGGCGCCAGCATCAGGACGAACCGCCTCCACGTCACCCGCCCGGCACCCAAGCCCACCTCATGCAGTTTACTAGTTACGGTGGGTAACTTTGCCGTGCGGAGACGATGTCCAGCGCGGTGATGCGAGCCGCTCCCGCCACGACGACGGGCCGGTCGATCGTAACGTCGGTAAGGGTGATCGGCAGCGGCGGCTTCGGCAGCGGCTTCAGCGCGAGCGTGACAAGGTCGGGGCGGTCCGCGCTGAGCCGCAGCCGGACCAGCCCTGACAACCGGCCGTCGAAGGCGCGCAAGTACACCACGACACGGGGGCCGAGCGTCAGCCGCCCGGCCCGCAGCGCGACTCCTCCGCCGCTCTGCCTCGGGGCGTCGAGCACGGCGCGGTCCATCGTGAAGCGGAGCATGTCCCGCATGCCGGACCCGGTCCGGAGGCGGGTGATGCCGTCGTACTTGATCCCGGCGAGCGTCACCTTGGACGCGTCAGCACGACCGGCTCGCGCCCGGCCGGGAGGGCGTCGCTCGAAGAGGCCGGTACGGCGAGCAGCGCCGGAAGCAGCAGCACGGCACCGAAGCGCTTGCGGCGGCTACGCACCGATGTGAGCACTGACCAAGGGTAGTCGCACCGATCGGGATGAGAGCGCTTGACCTTGACGTGCGGGTCAAGGGTTATCGTCGCGACGCCTTGACGCCCCATAAGGAGCCACCCATGCCGCGCGAGATCCGCCTCCTCACCACCCCGACCGGCCTGCCGCGCCCCGAAGACTTCGAGATCGCCGAGGCGCCCGTGCCGGCGCCCGCCGAGGGCGAGGTGCTGCTGCGCAACCGCTTCTTCCACGTCTTCGCCGCGCTGCGCAGCCTGCTCGCGGGCGGCGTGAAGGGCGCGCCGTTCCCGCCGGTCCGGCCGGGTGACGCCCTGTTCGGGCCGGCGATCGGCGAGGTGGTGTCGGCCCCGGACGGCAGCGGGCTGCGGCCCGGTGAGCTGGTCTTCCACTGGCTGGGGTGGCGCGAGTACGCCGTCTCGCCGGTCGGGCAGTGCGTCCCGCTGGGTGACACGCTGCCCGATCCCGTCGCGCACCTGAGCCAGGGCCTGACCGCGTACGCGGCGCTCGCCGGGAACGTGAGCCCGGGCGACACGGTGTTCGTCTCCGGCGGGGCGGGCGCGGTCGGCACGATGGCCGGGCAGGTCGCCAGGCTGCTCGGCGCGGGCCGGGTGGTCGGCAGCACCGGCTCGCCGGAGAAGGGCGAGCGGCTGGTCGCCGAGCTGGGGTACGACGCGGCGGTGATCCGTGGAGCGGATTCCCTGGATCGGCAGGCAGCACCCATCAGCGAGCAGTTGGGGAAGGCCGCGCCGGACGGCATCGACGTCTTCGTGGACACCGTCGGCGGCGAGCAGCTCCAGGCCGCCCTGGCGGCGGCCCGGCCGGGCGCGCGGTTCGTCCTGGCCGGGGCGCTGTCGGGGCAGATGGCGGCGAACGCCTCGGGTACGACGGCCGAGGTGGAGCTGGACGTCTACCAGCTCATCCTCAAGGGCGTCGTCATGCGCGGCCTCCGGATTCCGGACGGTCTGCGGACGGAGTGGCTGGACCGGTTCGGCGGCTGGCTGCGTACCGGAGAGATCGTCTTCCCGCACGTACGCGTGCCGGGCATCGAGAACGCCGCGCGAGCGTTGCAGGAGGTGATCGGCGGACGGCATCTCGGGACCGTCGTCGTGGAGCTGTAGAGCCACTGGAGGACGGATGCGGATCGGCGACGCGGCAGCGGCGGCGGGCACCACGCCCCGCGCGCTGCGCTTCTACGAGCAGCGCGGGCTGCTGCCCCCTGCCCCGCGCACGATGACCGGGCAGCGGGACTACTCGGCCCGCGACGTGGCGAGGGTCCGGCTCGTCCGCGAGCTGCTGCGGCTCGGTCTGACCGTCGAGGACGTGCGGAGCTGCGCGGACCGGCTGCGGCAGCTGGAGGTGGAGGACGGGCTGCCCCGGTACGGCGGGCCGCAGTGCGCCGAGAGCGGCGTCGTCCGGCACCGGCTCGGCGAGCTGGACGCCGAGATCGACCGGCTGACCCGCCGCCGCGACCGCCTCGCCGCCGCCGTCGGCCTGACGGACTCCGGCGGGAGAGGCGCGGTCAGGCCCGTGGAGACCGACCGGAGAGGCGCCGCCGACCTGACGGACGCAAGCGGAAGGGGCGCCAGCGTTGCTGACGCCCCTTCCGCTGGGTAATCAGGCGGTGTGCAGGTAGATCTGGCCGAACACCTCGGAGAGGTTCTTCAGGTCCGTGGCCACGTCCGTCTCAGGGGCTGACGCGTCGTAGACGGTGGCCAGGCGAGGACGGATCGAGGTCAGCTTCTTGAGCTGGTCCCAGGTGGCGTTCTGCGCCCACTTCTCGCCGAACAGCCGGTTGACCTGCCCCTGCTCGCTCTGCCAGCGGGACCAGAGGGTGACCGCCTCGGCCGCGTCCGCCTGGAGCGGCGCGGCGACGCGGTCGGTGATCGACTGGCCGGCCTGCTCGGCGGTCAGCTTCGGCGAGCCGGCGGCGGCCAGCCCCGCGTCCTCGGAGGTCACCTGGCCGTAGGCGTCCCAGGCGCGGGCGCGGACCTGGATCCACTGGTTGCGCTGAGCCTCGGCGGCGTCGATCTTCCAGGTGGCGTACTCGGTCGCCAGGTGCCCGCTGTCCAGGGCGAGCTGGTCGATCTGGCCCTTGGCCAGCCAGGCGCCGATCCGCTCGGGGTCGAGCTTCGGGTACTTCTTGGTCATCTCGGCCTTGCAGGCGTCGTTGGCGCCGCAGGCCAGCACCGGCACGACCGTGTGCGCGGCCAGCTTCTTGCCGGGGGCGAGGTTGCGCAGCGTGGTGGTGGCCTCGGTGACGAACTTGTCCATCTCGTCGGCCGTCTCGAACGTGTTGTTGTAGCCGAGCTGCGTGGTGAACCTGATCCCTACGACGCCCTGCTGCGTGGCGATGGCGGCGACCTTCTTGGCGGCCTCGGCGAGCTTGCCCGCCTTCCAGTCGTCGGCCAGCTCGGCGTCCACCCAGACGCGCATCCCGGCCGTGGCCGCGGTCTTGACGGCCTGGCCGTCAGCCGTCTTCTCGGCGGCTTGGATCTCGGTCTGCGACAGGCCCTCGGGGTTGACGAAGCAGTTCTCGCCCGTCCGGCACTCGGGCGCGCCGCCCTCCTCGGCGCCCTCGACGTCGGCGTCGCCGTCGTCATGGAGCTGGCCGTCGCCCTCGGAGTCGTTGGGGCACTCGTTGCCCGCCTCGGTGCAGTCGATGAGGATCGGGTCGATGGGCGTGGCCTCTTTGAGGTGCTCGCCGTCGTTCGAGAGCCAGAAGTCGGCGATGCCCGCCGCCTCCTCGGGAGTGGCCATCCAGCGGCACACCACGTACGCGGGGGTGTCGCCGGACATCAGGTCGTTGCAGCTGCGCGGGTCGTCCTGTGACCAGGCCGGAACACCGATGCCCAGCAGGGAAAGGGACAGTCCGACGACGAAGAGCTTTCTCAGTCGCATGGCGCCTTTACTTCCAGGGGGTGATCTCCGGCATATCGCACCATATCTGGATGATCAGCTGTGTTCAATGAAGTCAGGGGCAATGTCAGGTGTCCACCTCGGCCCACGTCCACCCCGGACCGTCGGGGTTCGCGCGGACGACCCGGGTGCGGCCCTCGGTGACCCGCTCCCAGGTGGGACGGTCAGGACGCGGCTCGGCCGCCGGACGCGCCGGCCGTACAGGCGCCCGGGCAGGAGGCCGGACGACCGGCAGCAGCACGCGAGGCGCGGGCTTCTCAGGGACGACGGGTCGCGCGCCCGACCGGCCCACGCCAGGCTCCGACGCCCCCCAGCGCAGCCACCAGGGCAGCCACCAGTTCGCCCGCCCCAGCAGCCGCATCACCGCCGGCGCCAGCACCAGCCGCACCAGCGTCGCGTCCAGGACGATCGCCACGAACATCCCCACCCCGAGCAGCTTCACCACCGCGAGCCCGGCCGTCGCGAACGCCCCCACGACCACCAGCAGCAGCACCGCCGCGCTGGTGATCACGCCTCCGGCCCGCCGCGAGCCGACGGCCACCGCCAGCGTGTTGTCCCCGGTCCGCAGCCACTCCGCCCGCACCCGTGACAGCAGGAACAGCTCGTAGTCCATCGACAGCCCGAACACCACCGCCAGCATCAGCACCGTCACGGTCGGCTCCAGCGTCCCGGTCGGCGTGAAGTGCAGCCACCGCGCCAGGTGCCCGTCCTGGAAGCCCCAGACGATCACCCCGAACGACGCCGCGATGGACAGCGCGTTCACCACCAGCGCCTCGATCGGCAGCACGACCGACCCGAAGGCGGCCAGCAGCAGCAGGAACGTCACCCCGCACACCACCAGGGCCAGCCACGGCAGCCCCGCCCGGAGGCCGGCGACCAGGTCGAGCTGGGTGGCGGGCGGGCCGCCGACGACGACGCGCCGCAGGTTCGGCTCGGGGGCCATGGTCCTGATCCGCTCCACCAACTGCTGGGCGGGGGCCGAGGCGGGGTCGTAGGCGTACCGTACGGACAGCCGCAGGGCGCCGTTGGCCTGGGACAGGCCCGTGAGGTCGACGCCGGTCACCCCGGGCAGCCGGCGCAGGCGCTCGCCCAGCGGCTTGGCGTCGGTGGCGTCGATCGCCGTGACGGCGCTGATGGGCGTCCAGCCCTGCCCGAGCGGGCCGGGGACGGCGGGGCGTTCGGTGAAGGAGCGTTCGACGAGAAGGTGGACGTCGATCGCGGACATCGAGTTCCTGGCGAAGTCGCGGTCGATGGTCTCGGCGACCTGGCGGCTCTGCGCCTGGACGGGCAGCGTACGGTAGCCCGCGTCGCCGAACCGCACGTGCAGGAGCGGCGTGGCCAGCGCCAGCAGCACGGCCACCACCGCGACCGCGTACAGGGCGGGCCATCGCCGCGTGCCGGAGCCGACGCGCAGGCCCGTGCCGAGGTCGGGCGTGATCCGCAGGGCGTTCACCCGCGGCCCGAGGACGGCGAGCGCGGCGGGCAGCACGACCAGCGCGGACGCCATGGCGACCAGCACCACGACCGCCGCCGCGAGCCCGATCGAGCGCAGGAACGGCTGCGCGAACACCAGCAGCCCCAGCAGCGGAGTCGCCACGGTCAGCCCGGAGAAGGCCACGGTGCGCCCGGCGGTCGCCATGGTGCCCGCCAGCGCCTCACGGGCCGTCAGGCCGTCCCGGATCCGCTCACGGAAGGCGGTCAGCACGAAGAGCGAGTAGTCGACGGCCAGCCCGAGCCCGAGCATGGTGACGGCGTTCAGCGCGAACACCGAGACCTCGCTCACCTCGCTCAGCAGCCGCAGCACCACCAGCGCGCCGACGACCGTGAACGCCCCGACGAGCAGCGGCAGCCCGGCCGCCACCAGGCTGCCGAACACCACCACCAGCAGGACCAGCAGCACCGGCGCCGAGATCGCCTCGGCGCGGGCCAGGTCGGCCGCCGCCTGCTCGTTCAGCTCCTCCAGCAGCGGCACCGAGCCGCCGACCCGCACCTGGAGGTTGGCGACGGGCAGGCGGTCCCTGATCGCGGCGTACGCCTGCCGCTTGACGCCCTTGAGGGTGACCAGCGCGTACGTGGCGTGCTCGTCGGCCGACACCAGCTCCTTGGAGCCGGTGCTCCAGTACGTCGTCAGCCTGGCGACGTACTGGGCCGGGAGGGCGCGCAGCGAGTCGTGCACGGCCTTCCTGAACCGCCCGTCGCGCACCTTGACCTGCGGATGCCGGTAGAGAACGACCACGTCGGGGGTGCTGCCGCCGTACCAGGCGTCGTCCCAGCGGGCGGCTAGCGCGGAGTCGGCGCCGGGATCTTCGAACCCACCGGCGCTCATCCGGCCGAACAGCTGCATCCCGAACGGCGCGGCCAGGACCGCCGCCGCCAGGCTCAGCACCAGCAGCGTCCACCTGCCGCGGTGCAGCAGCCGCCCCGCCGACGCGAACAAGGGCACCTCCCAGCCCCAGGCACTCACCGCACGTTACTGCGTAGACACGCCCGATTCTCGTCAACGAAATATCCGGACGACAACGGATGCTACGAACGTGCACACTATTGAGCGTTTGGGCGATTCAGGGGGCCACCGGCATGCATGGTTATCTTCGCGATCTCGGACTGCTCCGGGATCGCCGCTTCGCGTTGCTGCTCGGCGCGCGGACGATTTCCGTGCTGGGGACCGCCTTCGCCCCGGTGGCGCTGGCCTTCGGCGTGCTCGGGCTGCCCGGCGCCGACGCGACCACGCTGTCGGTGGTGCTCACCGCCGAGGCGCTGCCGATGGTGATCTTCCTGCTGGTCGGCGGCGTGATCGCGGACCGGTTCCCTCGCTACCGGGTGATGGTGATCTCCGAGGGCTTCAGCGCGGTGGCCTTCTTCTCGCTGGGCGCGATGATGCTGACCGGCTGGACCCCGCTGCCCGCGATGGCGACGGCCGCGGCGGCCAGCGGCATCGCGGTCGCGATGATGTTCCCCGCGCTGACCGGCATCATCCCCGAGGTCGTGCCTGCCGATCGGTTGCAGGCCGGCAACGCGCTGCTCGGCCTGGGCGCCAACAGTTCGCGGGTGGCCGGAGCGGTGCTGGGCGGCGGCACGGTCGCGCTGTTCGGCGCCGGGTGGGCGCTGCTGGCGAGCGGGCTGATGTTCACGCTCGCGGGAGTCCTGATCGCGGCGCTGCGGATGACGCCCGGTGAGCGTGCGGAGGCCGCCGCGCACTCGGTGCTGGCCGATCTGCGTGAGGGCTGGAAGGAGTTCAGCTCGCGGCAGTGGATCTGGGTGGTGGTCGCGCAGTTCTCCGTGCTGGTGATGGCGATCCAGGCGGGCCACGGCGTGCTCGGGCCGCTGATCGCCAAGGAGTCGCTGGGCGGGCCCACGGCCTGGTCGGCGTTCCTGGCCGGGGAGGCGGTCGGCACGATCGTCGGGGTGATCGCCGCGCTGCGCGTGCGGCCCCAGCGGCCGATCCTGGTCGGGACGCTGCTGTGCCTGCCGACCGCGCTGCCGTACGTGCTGCTGGGCGTCGGCGCGCCGCTGTGGGCGCTGGTGGCGGGCTCGTTCGTGCTGGGCGTGTGCTTCGACGTGTTCGGGGTGCTGTGGCAGACGACCATGCAGCGGGAGATCCCGCCGGAGTCGCTGTCGCGGGTCAGCTCGTACGACGCGCTGGGCTCGCTGATGTTCGGCCCGATCGGCCTCATGCTGGCCGGCCCGGTGCAGGGCCTGGTCGGCACCCGCAACGCGCTGCTCGGCTGCGGCGCCCTCGTGGTGCTCTCGACGCTGGCCGCGCTGCTGTCGCCCGGTGTGCGCAACCTGCGCGCCCCCGCCCGGGAAGCCGTCCCTAAGCCCGCTTGACCGCCCGGAAGTACGCGTTGGCCCGCGGCTGGAACATCAGCGTCACCGCTCCGAGGACGGCCAGCACGTGCAGCACGCGGCTCCCCCCGAACAGCAGCCCCGTCGCGTCGATCCCGGCCAGGCTCAGCGGGTGCCCTTCGAGCAGCCACTGGATCGGGCCGATGACCAGCGACAACGTTCCGAACACGCCCAGCGTGACGGCCAGCGTCCAGCGCGCCCAGTCACGGCCCTCCCGCAGCCGCAACGCCAGGAACACCGCCCCGCAGAAGACGGCCAGCCGCACTGCCACCCCGGCGGCCAGCTCACCGGCGGACATGCCCTGACGGGCGAAGAACACGGTCAGAAGGGTCTCGAACACCCCCGCCGCGACCGCCACCAGCCACAGGGTCGTGGCCGCCTGCACGGTGGCGGGCGGCTGGGTCAGGTCCTCCGCGGGACGGCGTCTGAGGGTGTGCATGACGGGCCTCCAGGTTGGATCGGTCACCTGGCAAGTGTCCGTCTCACGAGCCCCGGTGCTCTGCCCTGTCGTCCCCCGAATGCCTGGTGAGGAGGGCCCTACCAGAGCCGTCCGCCGGTCCGCAGCCCCCGCGAGGGCATCCGGTCGTGCAGCCCGAACCTCGGCTCCGGCTCCTGCCGGCCGTCGAGGATGTCGGCCACGTACTCGGCCAGAGCGGGCGCGTGCTTGAACCCGTGGCCGGAGTCGCCGCCGAGCAGCCACACCCCGGGCGAGACCGACGAGATGATCCACTCGGCGTCCGGCGTCAGCGCGTACTGGCACACCTGGCTGAACAGCACCGGCGCCGCCGCCACCGCCGGGAACCTGCGCCCGAGGTAGTCCCTGACCTCCTCCACGCCGGACTCGTCGATCGTGCGCACCCCGTACTCGGGCTCGTACAGCCGTCCCTCCAGGTCGGACGTGGCCTTCATGCCCACCCCGTCCACGTCGCCGTGCCCGTAGACGGAGGCGTTGTAGTCGACCCAGGCGGGCGTGCCGGGCGTGGTCCACTCGGCGGGCACCGCGAAGTGCAGCGTGTCCTGCTTCGTCACGGTGAGCGGGATCTCGAACAGGGCGCCCAGCCACGCGCCGCACGCCCACACCACCTGGTCGGCGCGCAGGACGTCGCCGCCGATCCGGACCGTGCGCTCGTACGGCCAATCGTCGCCGGGCACCACCGCCGCCCGCCCCCTGACGATCTCCACGCCCGCGGCGGCGGCGAGCTGGGCGGTCACCTGGGTCGCCCGCCTGGCCCTGATCACGCCGGCCTTCGGCTCCCAGAGCAGGAAGCTGAGGTCGTCACCCTTGAAGTCGGGGAAGAAGCGGCCGCCCTCGGACGGGTCGAGCCGCTCGCACGGGATGCCCAGCCCGCCGAGCACCGCCGCGCTGGCGTTCTCCCAGCCGTCGGGCGTCCCGGCGAACCAGACCGTGCCCTCCTCGTGGTACAGCTCCTCGCCCACGCGCTCGCCCAGCCGCCGCCATCCGTCGCGGGCCTTCCAGGCCAGCTCGGTGTACCAGGTGTCGGCGCCGTGGGCGCAGCGCAGCAGCCGTGTCTCACCCGCGCTGGCCTGCCGTACGTGTCCGGGTTTGTGCTGCTCGACCAGGGTCACGCGCCAGCCTGTTTCCGCCAAGCGCAGAGCCAGCGAAGACCCCCAAATGCCCGCTCCGACCACAATCACGGACTTCATGAGACCAAAGTGACCTGTGGCCCCGCCTGTCGCAAGGCTCAAACGACGATCAATGTGACCACCACGCCCGCGCAGTCGCCCGCCACGCAGATCCGTATAGGCACCTTCGACACCCCGGGCTTCGCCGGGATGCCGCCGACGTGGCCGTCCGGGCCGATCGTGACGTCCTCCGGCAGCTTGGCGTGGTCGGTCACGGAGAACGTCGCCGGCACGCCCGCGGGGCCGCCGTCGACCGCGAGCTGCTCGTCGTAGCGGACGCCGACCTTGCCGGGGAAGGTCAGCCCGCTCGGCCGCCAGGGGACGTTGGGCAGGACGACGACCGTGACCTGCTGCTCGGCGCAGTCCTGGCCGCGGCACAGGCGCACGGGGGCGGCGAACGTGCCGGAGCGCCGCGGCGTGCCGTGCAGCCGCCCCGACGCGTCCATGGTGACGCCGGGGGCGAGGTCGGCGGGGGTGATGGTGACGTCGTCCTCGAACGGCAGCAGCCGGTCGGCCACCTCGATGCCCTGCGTGACGTAGAAGACGTCCTCGACGAGCCGCTTGGCCGGCGGGTCGGAGAATTGGGCGGACATGGGCGCGACCTGGGCGCCGACCGAGAGCAGGGTGGAGGGCACGGCGGAGGTCAGCGCGCACATGCCCAGTCCGGCAACCACGAAAGCCCACGTTTGCCGCATCTTGCCCCCCGGTGTGTCCCTCCGATACCTACCCCTCCGCCGCGTAGCGTCACTCCCGGCTCACGCACAGATAATCGGTCAGCTCACGCGTAGATAATCGATCCATGGCCGCTGAATCCGCCCAGACCCTGGAGCGCGGGCTCCGCCTGCTGAGGCTGCTCGCCGACGGCAAGGGCGGACGGACGCCCACCGAGCTGAGCGCGGAGTTGTCGCTGTCCAGGCCCGTGGTCTACCGGCTGGTGACCACGCTGCTCAGCGAGGGGTTCGCGCGGCGGGACGCCGAGGGGCGGGTGCATCTCGGGTTCGGCGTGCTGGTGCTGGCGCAGGCCGTGCAGCCGCTGCTGAGGGCGGCGGCGCTGCCGACGTTACGGCGGCTGGCCGAGGACGTGGGCGCCACCGCGCACCTGACCGTGGCCGAGGGCGGCGACGGGCTGGCCGTGGCGGTGGTCGAGCCGTCGTGGACGGACATGCACGTGGCCTACCGCGAGGGCTCGCGCCACCCGTTGTCGCTGGGCGCGGCCGGGCGGGCGATCCTGGCGGCGCGGGAGGGCCGCGAGGACTATCTCGTGACGGAGGGGCAGTTGCAGGAGGGAGCGCGGGGCATCGCCGCCCCGGTCACCGGGCTGCCGTGGCTGGAGGCGTCGGTGGGCGTGGTGACGTTCGGGCCGCTCGGGGAGGGGACGGGACCACGGGTGGTCGAGGCCGCCGCGGAGCTGGCGGGCGCGCTCGCTTGACATCGCCTGCCCGGTGGCGGACGGTAGTTACATATACAGGACAGTGACGTCCGATAAGCGGACGCCATGGGAGGCGTTGATGCCGTACTACCGCGTCGTGGGCGAGGTGCCCCGCAAGCGCCACACGCAGTTCAGGCGACCGGACGGCGGCCTGTACGCCGAGGAGCTGATGGGCGAGGAGGGGTTCTCCTCCGACTCCTCGCTGCTCTACCACCGCCACCTGCCGACCGCGATCGTCAAGGCCGAGGCCGTGCCGCCGGTCGGCGACGCGCGGCTGGAGCCGAACCTGCCGCTGTCGCCACGCCACTTCCGCACCCAGGACCTGCCCACCGCGGGCGACCTGGTGACCGGCCGGATGACGCTGGCGGGCAACTCCGACGTCCGGTTGTCGTACGCCACCAGCGACGCGCCCAGCGACCTCTACCGCAACTCGATGGGCGACGAGTGCGTGTACGTCCAGGCCGGTCGCGCCCGCTTCGAGTCCACGTACGGCGTGATCGAGGCCGGTCCTGGCGACTACGTGGTGATCCCGACCGGCACCATCCACCGCTGGGTGCCCGACGGCCAGGTCAACGTGCTGGCCATCGAGGCGGCCGGGCACATCAGGCCGCCCAAGCGCTACCTGTCCCAGTACGGGCAGTTCCTGGAGCACGCGCCCTACTGCGAGCGCGACCTGCGCGGTCCCGCCGAGCCGCTGATCGCCGAGGGCGAGGAGGTGCCGGTGCTGGTCCGCACCAGGGGCGGGCTGACCAGGCTGGTCTACCGCGACCACCCGTTCGACGTGGTCGGCTGGGACGGGTACCTGTACCCGTTCGCGTTCAACATCGACGACTTCGAGCCGATCGTGAAGAAGACGCACGCGCCGCCGCCGGTCCACCAGACGTTCGAGGGGCCGGGGTTCGTGGTGTGCTCGTTCTGCCCGCGCCCGCTGGACTTCCACCCCGAGTCCGTGCCGATCCCGTACAACCACCACAACGTGGACTCCGACGAGTTCATGTTCTACGTGGGCGGCGACTACTCCGCGCGCAAGGGCTCCGGCATCGACGTCGGCTCGATCTCGCTGCACCCGGCCGGGTTCACGCACGGGCCGCAGCCCGGGGCGGTGGAGGCGGTCATCGACGCGGTCGCGCGCGGTGTCACGACCACCAGCGAGATGGCCGTGATGGTCGACACCTTCCGCCCGCTCGACCTCGGCCAGGCCGCGCTGACCTGCGAGGACCCCGGCTACGCATGGACCTGGGCGCGATGATCCTCTACAGGGCGCTGGTGGACGACGCGGGGCTGTTCCCGCCGACCTCCCTGCACATGTCCGAGGCGCTGGCCCGGCACCGGCGGGACGAGGAGGGCGGCTCGGCGGTGCTGACCCACCGCTTCCTCTGCCCGGCCGGCCGGCTGGACGCGCTGCGCCGCTCGGAGTACGTGCCGCGGGCGATCGGGATGATCGTCGACACGCCGGAGATCCCGGACTTCGAGGACCTGCCGGTCACCTCGGTCGAGGTACGGGCCGACTTCGAGGGCAAGCTGCCCTCGGGGGTGCGGCTGTTCGTCGAGGTGCCCGCCGGCCGCTCGCTTCCCGAGGTGCCCGAGGGGGCGGCGCTCAAGGTGCGCTGCGGCGGGGCGAGCGCCGAGGCGTTCCCACCGGCCGAGCGCCTGGGGGCGTTCATCGGCGCCTGCGTGCGCGACGATCGGCCGTTCAAGGCCACCGCCGGGCTGCACCACGCCGTCCGCCACTTCGATCCCACGCTCGGCGTGGACCGCCACGGCTTCCTGAACCTGCTGCTGGCCGTCTGCGAGGCCGTGGAGCGGCGCGACCCCGTGCCCGTGCTGCGCACCACCGACGTGGGCCACCTGGTACGGCTGGCCCGCGCCGTGAGCGACGGCACGGCCGGGCGGGCCAGGCGCCTGCTGCTGAGCTACGGATCGTGCAGCACCGCCACACCCGTGGACGACCTGCGCACGCTGGGACTGATCGAGGAGACGGCATGAGCTGGGGCCTGGACAATCTGCCGTACGGGGTGTTCTCCCGGCGCGGCGAGTCGCCACGGGTGGGCGTGCGCTACGGCGACAGCGTGCTCGACCTGGCCGCCGCGCTGCACGACGAGGTGTTCGCGGCGCCGTCGCTGAACCCGTTCATGGCCAGGGGACGCAGTGCCTGGCACGACACCAGGACGCTGATCAGGAACAAGCTCGACTCCGACCGCTCGGTCACCGGGCCGCACCTGGTGCCGCTGGAGCAGGTGCGGCTGCACATGCCGTTCGAGGTGGCCGACTACGTCGACTTCTACTGCTCGCTGGAGCACGCCTCGAACGTCGGCAAGATCTTCCGGCCCGACACCGACGGGCTGACGCCGAACTGGCGGCACCTGCCGATCGGCTACCACGGCAGGTCGGGCACGGTGGTCGTGTCCGGCACGCCGGTCACGCGCCCGCACGGGCAGCTCGGCGCGGGCCGCTTCGGCCCGAGCGCCAAGCTGGACATCGAGGCCGAGCTGGGCTTCGTGGTCGGCGTCCCGTCGGAGATGGGCTCGCCCGCCGGGCCGCTGGAGGAGCACGTGTTCGGGGTGACGCTGCTCAACGACTGGAGCGCGCGCGACATCCAGGGGTGGGAGTACGTGCCGCTCGGGCCGTTCCTGGGCAAGTCGTTCGCCACGTCCATTTCGCCCTGGGTCACGCCGCTGGAGGCGCTGCCGCGCGTCCCCGGCCGGCCGCAGGACCCCGCACCGCTCGACTACCTGCGCAGGCGGGAGGACTGGGGGCTGGACATCTCGGTCGAGGTGTCGATCAACGACGAGGTCGTCTCGCGGCCGCCGTACTCGGGCATGTACTGGACGCCGGACCAGATGCTCGCCCACATGACCGTGAACGGCGCCTCCCTGCGCACCGGCGACCTGTTCGCCAGCGGCACGATCTCCGGGCCCCGGCGCGAGGAGCGCGGCTCGCTCATCGAGCTGACGTGGAACGGTAGCGATCCGATCAAGCTGCCCGGCGGCGAGACCCGGACATTCCTTGAGAACGGTGACACAGTGACGATCAGGGCCACCGCGGGCGACCTGACATTGGGCGAAGTTTCCGGAACCGTCCGACAGGTGACTTGACGTGCTCAGCCGATGACTCCCCGCTAACCTGGGAACCCCTTCCCCGGAAAGCAGGATGAGATGCGGCGTGCCGTCTTTCTTGTCGCCCTTCTACTGGCCGGCGTCCTCGCCGCCGGTTGCAGCGCGGTGACCGCCGACGCGCCGACGGCGGCGCCGCCCGTCGTGAGTGTCTCACCGGCCTTCGACGCCCGTCGCGCCCGCACCGACCAGGGCCTGGTGGTCAAGGCCCAGGGCGGCACGCTCAGCCAGGTGCTGGCGTACTCGTCGGGCGCGCAGGTGCCGGGCCGGCTCGACGCGTCGCGGACGACCTGGCGCTCCTCCTGGACGCTCACTCCCGGGGCCGAATACACGGTGACCGCCACCGCCGCGGGCTCCGGCGGCCCCGCCACCGTGGCCATGGGGCGCTTCCGCACCCGCGACGCCGACCGGACGTTCCAGGTCGCCTCCACCACGCCGCTGCCCGGCGAGACCGTCGGCGTCGGCATGCCGGTCATCCTCGACTTCGACACGCCGGTGCGCGACAAGGCGGCCGTGGAGCGCGCGCTGGAGGTCAGGACGGCCGTGCCCGTGGAGGGGGCGTGGCGCTGGATCGGCGACACGCGGGCGGTCTACCGTACGCGCCGGTTCTGGACCTCCGGCCAGCAGGTCACGGTCACCGCCCATCTGGCCGGGGTGCGCCTGGCCCCCGGCGTCTACGGCACGACCGACCGCACGTTCGCCTTCACCGTGGGCCGCCAGCAGATCAGCACCGTCGACACCCGCACCCACCAGATGGTCGTGCGGCGCGGCGAGCAGGTGGTGCGGCGCATGCCGATCAGCGCGGGCATGGCCACCACCCGCGAGTACACCACGACCAGCGGCGTCCACCTGACCATGGACAAAGGCAACCCGGTCCGGATGATCTCCCCCGGCCGCGGCGCGGGCGAGCCCGGCTTCTACGACGTCATGATCGACCACGCCGTGCGGATCTCCGACAGCGGCGAGTACGTCCACGCCAAGGACAACGTGTGGGCCCAGGGCCGCAGCAACGTCAGCCACGGCTGCGTCAACGCCCGCCCCGACCAGGCGGCCTGGTTCTACGCCACCTCGCTGCGCGGCGACCCGGTGACGATCACCGGCACCGACCGCGAGCTCGAATGGACCAACGGATGGGGTTTCTGGCAGCTGCCCTGGGAGCGATGGCGCGCCGGGAGCGCCTTGTTCACCTCTGCCATGGGAGTCGATCCGGGATTACGGTAGGAAGGGGAACTAGGCAGGTAGGCAGGCCCGTTATGCCATAAGGAGGGCCAGACATGGATGAATGGATCATCTGGATAATCCTGGCAATCGTCCTTGGCGTGGCGGAGCTCTTCACCGTCACCATGGCGCTGGGCATACTGGGCGCGGCCTCACTCTTGACCGCGGCCACGGCGGCCATCGGCCTGCCCGTCCCCTTACAGCTCCTGGTCTTCGTCCTGTCCTCCCTGGGCGGCATGGTCGTCATCCGGCCGCTCGCGATGCGTCATATCCGTCAGCCGCAGCTTCAGCGCTTCGGGGTCGAGGCGCTGGTCGGCAAGCCCGCCTATGTCGTGTCGGAGGTCACCGGGCGCGAGGGAAGGGTACGTATCGGAGGCGAGGAGTGGTCGGCTCGCGCCTACGACGAGACCCTGGTCATCCCCACGGGGGCGACCGTCGACGTCATCGAGATCGAGGGCGCCACGGCCCTCGTATATCCACGGGAGTGATCATGGAGCCGCTGCTGCTGGTCAGCCTGCTCGTCATACTCTTCGCCGTCTTCACCGTGCTCAAGGCCGTGCGCATCGTGCCGCAGGCCCGCGCCCGCAACGTGGAGCGCCTCGGCCGCTACCACCGCACCCTGAAGCCCGGCCTGAACTTCGTCATCCCCTACATCGACCGCGTCTACCCCATGATCGACCTGCGCGAGCAGGTCGTGACCTTCCGCCCGCAGCCGGTCATCACCGAGGACAACCTGGTCGTCGAGATCGACAACGTGCTCTACTTCCAGGTCACCGACCCGAGGGCGGCGGCGTACGAGATCGCCAACTACATCCAGGCGATAGAGCAGCTCACCGTCACCACGATGCGTAACGTGATCGGCTCCATGGACCTGGAGAAGACGCTCACCTCCCGTGACACCATCAACAGCCAGCTGCGCGGCGTCCTCGACGAGGCCACCGGCAAATGGGGCATCCGCGTCAACCGCGTCGAGGTCAAGGCGATCGACCCGCCCAAGACCATCAAGGACGCGATGGAGAAGCAGATGCGGGCCGAACGTGACAAGCGGGCGGCCATCCTCAACGCCGAGGGCCAGCGCCAGTCCCAGATCCTGACCGCCGAGGGCGACAAGCAGAGCCGCATCCTGCGCGCCGAGGGTCAGCGCACCGCCGCCATCCTGGAGGCCGAGGGCCAGTCCCGTGCCATCGACCAGGTCTTCCAGGCCGTCCACCGCAACGACCCCGACCCCAAGCTGCTGGCCTACCAGTACCTCCAGGTGCTCCCCCAGCTCGCCCAGGGCGAGGGTAACACGTTCTGGGTGATCCCGAGCGAGGTGACCTCGGCGCTGCAGGGCGTCTCGAAGGCGTTCACCGAGGCGCTGCCCCGCTCGGCGGCCACCCGCGACGACGTGCCGGAGAGCACGGCGGCCGACGAGGAGGTCGCCCGCGCCTCCGAGGCCGCGGCCGAGGCGGTGGCCGACGCCCAGGACGCCGAGAGCCCGAACGGCCCCCGGCAGCTCACCCAGGGGGTGGCGGGGCCAGCTCCGTTCTCCGACCTGCGGAAGAACCACCAGGGGCGCTG
>NZ_JAHKRL010000203.1 GCF_019396405.1 Nonomuraea rhizosphaerae
CTGACCCGCGACGATCCGCGGATCGACGTGGTCAGGGCCGACTTCACGACCGCGCGGGCGCCACGGGGGCCGTTCGCCGTCGTGGGGAACATCCCGTACTCGGTCACGTCGGGGATCGTCCGCTGGTGCCTGCGCACACCGGGGCTGACGTCGGCGACGCTGCTGACCCAGCTGGAGTACGCCCGCAAGCGCGCGGGCGGCTACGGCCGGTGGAGCCTGGTGACGGTGGAGTCGTGGCCGTGGTTCGACTGGCGGATCGGCGACCGGATCGGCCGGGAGAGCTTCCGGCCGGTGCCGTCCGTCGACTCGGCGATCCTGCGGATCGAGCGGCGGCCCGAGCCGCTCGTCCGCGGCCGCCGGGGCTATCAGGAGCTGGTCGAGCTGGGGTTCGGCGGGGTCGGCGGCTCGCTGCGGGCCTCGCTGCGGCGACGCTACGAGGGGGTGGACGGCGCGCTGGCCGCGGCGGGGATCGGCCGCGACACGGTGGTCGGCCACGTCCACCCCGACCAGTGGATCACGCTGTGGGGGCGCCTGTGCCGCTGACCTGAGCCTGTGCCAATGACGTGAGCCTGTGGCCACTGACCTGAGCCTGTGCCACTGACCTGTGCCACTGACCTGTGCTTATGCCGCTGAGGAGACCGGCGCCTTCTTGGCGGCGCCGGAGAGAGTGGCGAGCGGTGGGGCCGTCGAGACCGTGCGGCCCCACGGCATCGCCGCGAGCAGCACCGGCAGCAGCACGATCGAGGCGCGTGACCAGTCGGCGTGCAGGTACCACCAGGTGTTCACGTCGAACTGGGTCATGTAGATGTACCCGTACGCCGACCACAGCGACACGCCGATGATCGCCGGCCAGGCGAACTTCGTGGGCCTGGCGATCAGGAACGGCATGAACCACATGAGGTACTGGGCGCCGAGCCGCGGCGTGACGACCATGAAGATCAGCAGGATGGCCGTGGTCATGTCGATCGGGTCGGCGCGCCGCCAGATCAGGATCGCGGCCACGACGCAGACGTAGATCAGGTTCGTGCCGATGCCGGCCAGGTCGGCGCGCAGCTCCCAGTTGCCGCCGGTGAAGTGCGGCGTCCAGCCCCATTCGCCGACGATCGGCCGGATGTCCTGGATGGTCTTGATGACCTGAGGAATCTGCTGCAACGAGGTGCCCGCGAACACCGGCAGCGTGACCAGGAAGAACAGCGGCACCGCGCCGGTCATGAACAGCCCGGCGATCCTGGAGCGCAGGTTGGGCAGAAGCAGCAGGAAGCCCGGGATCAGCCAGATCGGCCAGCTCTTCGCGCACAGCGCCAGGCCCATGAGCAGCCCGGCCAGCAGGCCGCGCTTGAGGTCGGCGCGGTCGTCCGGGCCCGGCTTCAGCGCGCGGTGCAGCATGCCGCCCGAGCCGATGACCCGCCGGACCGACGCCTGCCAGCCGTACGCCTGGAGGCCGCGGCGGGTCTTGGCCACCACGCGGGTCGTGACGCCCGGACGCTCGGGCGAGCCGGGGCCGCGCGCCACCACGAAGGCGGCCACGCCGAACACCAGCGCCACCGGCTCGACCTGGCCATGGATGCAGGCGACGAGCAGGGCGAGCGGGTTGAGCGCGTACTGGAGGGCCCGCAGGGAGGCCTTGGGGCCGCCGGCGAGCTTGGCCACCAGCGGGACCAGCACGATGTCGGCGATCACGGTGACCAGGCGGCCCGCGTAGACCCAGGGGATGCCCAGCCACAGCAGGATGCCGTAGGCGTAGGGGATCGTCGGCAGGAAGTGCCAGCCGCCCTCGCTGGCCAGGACCGGGTCCTGGCCGTTGAGCACGGCCTGGCCGGCGGGCTGGAAGCTCTCCATGTAGTCGACGGGTTGCCACGCGTCGTCGGCCGCTGTGAACAGCAGCAGCACACGCACGGCGATCCCCACGAGGACGGCGACGTAGAGCGGAGGGCGCCAGTCACGCCACTGGGCGATGAGGGCGAGCAGGACACCTGCGACGAGGATGGTCCCCGTGAGAACTGCGTATTCCATGGCGGGATCTAGCCTGCCGTACTCGTCTGAGTGCTGCCACCTGGGCTTCCAATTCTTATCCCCGACATGCCGGTTTGTAACACAGAAGAACATGAGTCCCTGTGCTGAACTTTTGGCATGGGAGGATCGCAGGTCAACCAGGCTCTGGTCAGGCTCTATTTCGAGGTGCGCGACGGGCTGCGGGACCCCGTTGCCGCCTGGGCGAAACTCACAGCAAATTCCCAGCTCTACCGGCAGGCCCGAGGGGGCAGGCGGGTCCCGCTGGACGACGGCACCGCGGCCGAGCTGACCGCCGCGGCGATCGTGCACACGGCGGCCGAGCACGGCGCCGGGCGGGTGGCGGCGCTGTCCACCTCGCCGCTGGCCGAGCTGGTCGGCGGGATCGGCGGGGCGGTGCTGACCGAGCAGTCCAGCGCGCCGGACCAGGTCTTCGGCGTGGGGGCGCGGGGAACGCTGCCGGAGGAGTGGGCGCGGGCGGCGTTCGTGATGCTCTGGGGGGAGAACAACAGGCTCGTCCGTACGCCTGACACGCCGTGGCTGATCGCCGGGCGGTACAAGGGGCAGAAGGTCGTGGCCATCGGGCCGCACCCGACCCGGCTGTCGGACGAGACGCTGGTCGTGCGGCCGGGGACGGACGGGGCGCTGGCCATGGCGATGGGGCACGTGCTGCTGCGGGAGTTCTTCGTGGAACGTTCCGCCTTCCACGGGCACGCCATGGAGCGGACGGACCTGCCGTCCCTCGTGCGGCTGCGCGAACGGGGCGGGGCCTGCGTCGTGGGCGGGCTGACCGGCGGGTTCGCCGACAGGTTGAGCTTGTACGGCGAGGAGTCGGCGGTCTCGGCGGAGGTGCTGCTGCCGCGCTTCGACGACGGGCCCGGGCTGCTGCGGCGCGGGGTGCCGGTCGTCTCCGACGGCTCCGCGCTGGTCACGACCGTGTACGACCTCTTGCTGGCGGTGTACGGGGTGGAGCGTTCCGGGCTGCCGGGGCAGTGGCCGGACGGATACGAGGATCGAGGGGAGCCGTACACGCCGGCCTGGCAGGAGGCGTACACGGGGGTGACCGCCGCGCGTGCCCTCAAGATCGCGCGGGAGCTGGGCACGGCGGCCGAGCGGACCGGCGGACGGTGCATGATCGTGCCCGGACGGCTGGAGACCGGCCACGCCGACACCGCCTACCGGGCCATGCTCGCGCTGCTCGTCCTGACCGGCTGCGGCGGCGGCTGGGCCGCGGACGGGGCGGGGTCGGCCGTGCCACTGGTGCCGTACCTGTGCCTGCACGCGTGCGGCGAGGACGCGGCCGACGTGGGGGCGCTGAGCTGGCCGCTGGGCGACGGGCTGTTCCATCAGCGGTCGGCGCGGTCGGTGCTGCTGGAGGCGGTGCGCGACGGGCTGCCGATGGCGCCGTCGCCGCGGGTGCTGGCGATCCCGCGGCCCATCTACCCGCTGCCGCCGTCGGTGGAGCTCCTCATCGGGCCCGACGACGGGTGCGACCTGGCGGCTCCGGACGCGGGGATGGTGGCGGACGCGGTGGCCAAGCTGTCGGCGGCGGCCTTCTCACCGGGCGGGCGGGTCGCCGTCGATGCGGTGGGGGGTGCGTCGCGGATGCGGTTGCTTGTGGATCATGTGTGGATGCATGAGTACGGGGAGGCGCTGCCTACGTACCGGCCGCCGGGGGCCGGCCTTCCGGTCAAACCGACCTACCTCGTCCGCTGACCACCACCCGCACGCCCCTCCCCCACCACATCCGGACCGCCCTTCGGCGCCCTCCCCCACGACCGCTCTTGGGCGGGCCTTCCTCTCCATCCCTGGGCCCCTGGCCACCACCCATCCGCACCCTGCGCCAGGAGCGCAAGGTGCCGGGGTTTCCGCTCCTCTCAGAGCCCCCAGCCACAACCCCAGCAGCACCTTGCGATCAGTGCGCAAGGTGCTGGGGTCTCGGGGGTGAGGGGGTGAGGGGTCAGAAGCCGTTCAGATACGCCCGGTGGCTGCGGGAGAACTCCAGACCGTTGAACCTGTCCCAGTTCACCGACCAGGCCATCAGCCCGCGCAGGTTCGGATACACCCCCCGAGGCCGGTACGAGCCGCAGTTGGTGCCCTTGGCCAGGCAGTCGAACGCCTTCTGGACCTCCCCGACCGTGGTGAAGCCGTTGCCGGCGTTCGGCGAGGCGGGCAGGCCGATGGCGACCTGGTCCTGACGCAGCGGCGGGAACGGATTAGCCGCGTTGCCCATGATCGGGAACCCCGCGAGGAGCATGTCGGTCATGGCGACGTGGAAGTCGTGGCCGCCCATGGTGTGGTACTGGCCGTCCAGGCCCATGATCGGGCCGGAGTTGTAGTCCTGCACGTGCAGGAGCGTCAGGTCGTCGCGCAGGGCGTGGATGACGGGAAGGTAGGAGGCGCTGCGGCGGTCGGCCGCGCCGTTGGGGCCCGGGCCGTAGAACTGGTAGCCGAGCTGGACGAAGAACGTCTCCGGGGCCATCGTCAGGACGAACCTGGCCCCGTACCGGCTTTTCAGTGTCCTGAGGGCGGAGATGAGGTGGACCACGACCGGGGTGGTGGGGTTGGAGAGGTTCGTGTCGCCCTGGTCGAGGTAGAGCGAGTGGCCCTCGAAGTCGACGTCGAGCCCGTCGAGCCCGTACTTGTCGATGATCGCGGCGACTGACCGCACGAACGTGTCGCGTGCCGCCGCGGTCGTGAGCTGGACCTGGCCGTTCTGGCCGCCGATCGAGATCAGCACCTTCTTGCCCTGGGCCTGCTTGGCCCTGATGGCGGCGATGAAGTCGGCCTCGGGCTCGACGTTCGGGCACTCGGCGGCCGGGCACTGGCGGAACCTGATGTCGCCCGAGGTGACCGAGGTGGGCTCGCCGAAGGCCAGGTTGATGACGTCCCATTCGTTCGGGACGTCCGCCATGCGGATGTATCCGGAGCCGTTGGCGAAGGACGCGTGCAGGTAGCCGACCAGCACCCGCTTGGGGAGCTGCCCGTTGCCACCTGTCGCCGTCGTGGTGCCGGTCACCTCGGCGGTGTACGCGGAGCAGTTGTTCGCGGCGTCGCAGGCCCGGACCTTGAAGCGGTACGCGGTGCTGGCGGCGAGGCCGGTGGCGGTGTGGCTGGTGCCGGTGACGGCCGTGGGGGTGCCGTTGTCGCGGGAGACCTCGTAGCGGGCGATGCTGCCGGAGTTGTCGGTGGAGGCGGACCAGGAGGCGGTGAGGCTGGAGCTGGTCGCGTTGCCGACGCTCAGGTTGCCGGGGGTGGTGGGGGCCTGGGTGTCGGGGGTGCCGCCGGGGCCGTCGAGGACTATGTCGTCGGCGTAATAGGCGCCTTGGCCGTACCAGCCGTTGACGTAGACGGTGACGCTGGTCACGCCCGCGCCGGTGGTGAAGGAGGTTGTCAGCTGCTGCCACTGACCGCCCGGCGCACCCCAGGTGCTGGCGTTGATGCCGGTGCCGGTCGCGCCGAGGAAGACGTAGTTGCCCTGGACCCAGGCTGACAGCTGGTATGTCGTGCTCGCCTTGACGCTCAGGGTCTGCTGGCAGCGGGCGTAGTCGCTGCCGGCCGGGGTGGCCTGGAGGGCTCGGGTGCCGCCGTGGACGGGCTGGGAGACCGCCTGGGCGGCGGCCGTGGACGAGCAGGTCCAGCCGGACAGGCCGGACTCGAAGCCCGGATTTGTCGCGATATTTGCTGCTAAGGCGGGAGTGGCGGGGAGGGCGGCCAGGCCCAGAGCCGTCAGGCCCAGGGCCGTGGCCGCC
>NZ_JAHKRL010000204.1 GCF_019396405.1 Nonomuraea rhizosphaerae
CAACCGGCTCAAACGCCACCGTGCCGTCGCGACCAGGTACGACAAGCTCGCCGTCCGCTACGAGGCCACCGTTCAGATCGCCATCATCAACGACTGGCTGACCCGCTTATAAAACAGGCCCTAGGTCGTGCATCGATTGCCTGAAGCGAAGCGCCACTGCCGACAGTTACTTGTATCTTGGGTGCCCCTTTCGGGTGGTCATGCCCTACAGGATTGACGGCTCAGAGGAGTGGATCTCCAGGTCTGTGAGGCCTCCGTGTACGGCAAGGCGCGCCGTCTCGGAGGTCTCAGTCGTTTCGGTGGATCTCGGGTGTCGCGAAGAGTCGGTGATCTGCGGAATATAGGGCTACAGTTAGTAGAACTGTAGCCCTATATCAGAGGTCGTTGATGGACAAGCCGGCCGAGGTGTTCGACCGAGAGTACGAGTGGTCAGCGCTGACCCGGTTCATCACCGATCCGCAGCCCGGCGCCACCTTGGGCGTGGTCTCCGGACGCCGACGCCAGGGAAAGACCTTCCTGCTCGACGCCGCCTGCCGGGCGGCCGGAGGGTTCTACTTCGGGGCGACCGAGGCCGCTGACGCCGAGTCCCTTCGCCGGTTCAGTGCCGCACTCACCGAACACTCGCGGCCCGCGTCCCCCTATCATTTCGCCCATTGGTCCGAAGCCATCGACGCGCTCCTCGCGCTCGGCTCCGAGCGTCCGCTGCCCGTGGTGATCGACGAATTCCCGTACGACCCTGGTGGCCAATTCGTGCGACACGTGCCGATGTCCGTGATCTCCGGCTGATCACCCGTGATGATGCCCTCTGTGCCTGGGCTCCCTCCTCGTTCCGGGCGTGGAACGGAGTAGGTTGTGTCGATGCAGCCGCGACCGTGGGCGCAGATCCCGAAGATGACAGCGCGGGTGGCTCGCGCGGCGTCGGCCAAGGGGGCTTACCCGTTGGCCATGCGGGTCCGCGATGAGCTCGGGGCGCTCTTCGATGACGCCGAGTTCGCCGCGGCGTACGGCAGGCGGGGTGCTCCCGGGCTGCCGCCCGCGCTGCTCGCGATGATCAGCGTGTTGCAGAAGGTGGAGAACCTGACCGACCGGGCCGCCGCGGATCGGGTCAAGTACGGCATGGACTGGAAGTACGCCCTGTCGCTGGAGTTGGAGGATCCGGGGTTCGATCACACGGTGCTCAGCGAGTTCCGGTCCCGGGTCGCCGCGCACGGCCTGGAGGAGAAGGCGCTGGATGCGGTGCTCGCTGTGCTCGTGGAGAAAGGCTTGGTCAAGGCGGGTGGCAAGCAGTGGACCGATTCCACACACGTGATCAGCGCGGTGCGGGATCTCAACCGGCTTGAGCTGGCCGGTGAGTGCGTGCGCGCGGCGCTGGAGGCGCTGTCGGCCGCCGCGCCGGGCTGGGTGGAGCAGGTGCTGGACGTGCCTGGATGGGCGGATCGATATCGGGCTCGGGTGGATTCCTGGCGGCTGCCGGCCTCGGCGGCCAAGCGCGAAGAACTGGCCCGCAACTACGGCGCGGACGGGTACGCCCTGGTGGCGGCGGTATACGCGCCGTTCTCCCCGCTCTGGCTGCGGAACCTGCCCGCGGTTCAGGCGCTGCGGGTCATGCTGGTCCAGAACTACGTGCGAATCACCGGCGGCAAGGGGCGGGAGGTGGTCAAGCGGCGGGAGTCCCTCGAAGACGGCGGAGAGGGGCTCCCGCCGGGCAGATACCGGCTGACCTCCCCCTATGACACCGACGCCCGGTGGGCGGCCAAGGGCGACGATCTTTTCTGGAACGGGTACAAGGTGCATGTCACCGAGACCTGCGGCACCGCCGGGAACGACGCTGGGGCCGAGGACGCGCAGGCTGGTGTCCGCCGCCCGCCGAACCTGATCACCCAGGTGGCCACGACGGACGCGACCGTTCCCGACAACCAGATGACGCAGGCCGTCCATGAGATGCTCCAGCGGCGCGGCCTGGTCCCGGCCGAGCATTACCTCGATTCGGGGTATCCCAGCGCGGAACTACTGGTGAGCGCCCGGAAGAGCTTCGGGATCACGCTGGTGACACCGATGCTGCTCGATACTTCGCCGCAGGCCCGGGCCGGGGCCGGGTTCGACCGGACCGCATTCACCGTCGACTGGGAGAACGGGCAGGTCACCTGCCCGCAAGGACGGCAGAACTCCTCCTGGAGCCCGTGCTTGCAGCGTGGGAGCGAGGCGATCGTGGTCGGGTTCCCCGTGGAGGCGTGCCGAGGCTGCCCGGTCCGATCCTCCTGCACCGCCTCCTCCCGCAAGGGGCGCCAGCTCACCCTGCGCCCCCGCGAGATCCAGCAGGCGCTGGATGAGGCCCGGGCGGAGCAGTCCACCAAGCAATGGCAAGACAAGTACCGGCTCCGCGCTGGAGCCGAGAGCACGATCAAGCAGGCCGTCGCGGTCACCGGGATCCGGCACACCCGCTACCGGGGCCTGCCCAAGGTCCACCTCGACCACGTCCTGTCCGCCGTCGCGCTCAACCTGATCCGCCTCGACGCCTGGTGGAACGGGAAACCGCTGGACCAGACACGCACCAGCCATCTGGCCCGGCTGGAGAACAAGGAACTCGCTCTCATCGCGTGACCATCACCAGGCGTAATTAGCCACCGGAGTCCCGTACCTGGCCAAAGCCAACCCTGAGCTACCGTCGGTGATCCAGGAAGCCTTCAGGCCATTGCGCGATCAGCGAACCGTCTCCCGGACCAGACTCCTGCTCTGCGGCTCCGCTTTGTCCTTCATGGGCAAGCTTCTGGCGGGCAACGCGCCCCTGCGCGGCCGGTCTGGCCTGGAACTGCTCGTTCGCCCGCTCGATCACCGCCTTGCCGCTGAGTTCTGGGACATCACCGATCCGCGCCTGGCTCTCATGGTCAATTCGATCGTCGGCGGCACACCTGCCTACCGGCGTGAGTTCGCCCGCGGCGATTCCCCGGCGGACATGGCGGATTTTGATGATTGGGTCGTTCGCACGGTCCTCAATCCAGAGACACCTCTCTTCCGAGAGGCCCGCTATCTCCTCGCCGAGGAACCCGATTTGCGTGACACCTCCCTGTACTTGTCCGTCCTGGGGGCTGTAGCCGACGGGAACACCACTCGCGGTGGCATGGCCGGTTATCTGGAACGGAAGGCCACCGATATCGCACACCCGATCAATGTCCTCGAAGACGCTGGACTGCTCCACCGGGACGCTGACCTCTTCCGAGAGAACCGGCCGACTTACCGCATCGCGGAACCGCTGATCGGCTTCTACCACGCGATCATGCGCCCCGTCTGGGACCAGTTGGAACGCCCGGGCAGCGCGAACCGTGTCTGGCAGGCCAGCCGCCGCCGTTTCGTCAGCAATGTCCTTGGACCTCACTTCGAACAGGTTTGCCGCGACTGGGCCTTGCACCACGCCGAACCCGATCTCCTTGGCGGACTTCCCGCCCGCGTGGGACATGGCACCGTTCATGACCCCACCACGCGGACTGGCCACGAGATCGACGTGGCCATCGTCGGCATCGCCGACAGCGGCAAAGCACCGCTGCTGGCCATCGGGGAAGCCAAATGGAACGACACCATGGGCGCCGCACACATCGACCGTCTGCGCCACATCCGTGATCTCATCACTCGGGCCGGCCGCTACGACACCTCACACACGAAGATGATCTGTTTCAGCGGTGCGGGCTTCAACGACAAGGCCCACCAAGCGGCAGCTTCGGCACCCGACCTGCACCTTGTCGACCTGCCCGTCATCTATGGCCAGAACTGATGCGCCGCTACGAGCAGGCGGACTGGAGACTTCGGGTCTGTCGAGGTCCCCGTCACCCGAAAGGACGCGAAGTAACGCGCATTCGGTTACTGCAGCCATGGCGGTATCGGGGTCTCCTGCCGCCGTCGGGTTTGACGTCCGGCGACGCGTAGGGCCGATCCCACAGTCGTTGCGTGATGAGGCGGCGGACTTGTTCCGCCAGGTGAAGTCGGTGCCTGAACTCCGGGAGGAGGACGGATGGCGCGCGCCCGAAGCCGCCATCGACGCAGTGGTAGCGGTTACCGCGCTCCGTTCGAGTCGGCTGCGCGGGAAGGCCACGCAGGTGGTCGGGGTCTGAAACAGTTCGTGAGGGGGGCGATGCTCTGGATCTGTTGGATGGAGTGACCGCTGCACGAGCAGTACCTTGCGGGTGTCTGACGGGTACCTGCGGGATCGGTGGTACGGGTGTCACCCGCCCTGTCGGCTTGTCGATCAGAAACGGGGAGTGATGACTTACTCTGCGCGCAGTGGGAGTGAGGCGGCGGCTCTGTCGGGGAGTCTTACTCCTGACGAACGCCAGATGGTCAGTGTTCTCGATCTTCAGCGCCTCGCTGTGGAGAGGGAGGGGCTGGCGCCTGAATACGCGGCGCAGGTTAAGGAGCCCGTTTATGGCGTTCTCTCCTCTCTGAAGATATGGGAATGCCTGATCAGCGACATGGAGGAGTGGTCGCGTGGCCAGGATCGTTACATGGTCTACGAGTACATCAATGACCTGACGGTTCGAGATGGTCTGGAGGAGTACTGCGGGGCTCTGAGTGGGATGGCTCGTACGAAGCTCATCAGTGCTCTGGACCGCCTCGACCAGCGTTTTCGCGCTGTGACGCATGAGGACGGCGGCGCTGAGCTTGCGCGGTATTGGCAGCCTCTCGCGGAGGGGAGCGAGACTCGATGGTGGTGGACTCGAAAGCCGAACGATCTGCCTCAGGGCTGGTAGGCGTCAGCGGAGTCTGCCGACGGGGCCGGTCAGGACACGGGGCCGGTCAGGATGACGTCGGCGCGGCTATCAGGAGGAGGGACAGGCTGAGTGCGGGAAGCAGTGGCCAGGGGGGGCGCCGGCGAAGGAGTGCATGTGCTGGGTTCAGCCGAACGGTGTCAGCCAGGAGACCCACGGGCTTCGCTCGACGTTCGCGATCGCGCGCACCGCGTACAGGAGGCCCATCGGGTGCGGTGAAGTACTTGATGCGGGTCGGGACGGGGCCGAGGTGTTCGGGACGGACACGGCCGCAGGGGCGCGGATGGACGAGACCCGGCGGTTCTTCGCGTTCCTCCGCAGGGAGGTTCCCGAGCTGCCGCACGAGTGGGATGAGGTGAATGCCTCCTTTGCGGAGCGGTCGGGTGGGCCGGGCGGAGAGGCTTCGTCCGCCCGGTGACGCCTTCGGCGGGTCAGGTCAGCCGCGTCCCACGAGGGCGACGATCAAGGCGGCCACGCCGTTCTGGACGACCGACAGGACGGCGTCCTTGGCGCCGCCCGCGACCGCCCGGCCCAGCGCCTTCAGGCGGCCCGGCTGGGACTGCACCGCGGCGACGACCGCGCCGGGATCGGTGACGGCTCCGTCCGCGCTGACCGCGCCGTCGCGGGTCAGCTGGGCGACGAACGCGTGCAGTTCCGACACGGCGGCGTCCAGGTCCGCCCGCGTGAGCTCCGCCCCGTTGTTGATGGTCATGTTGCTGTCACGGCCGCTCTGCTGCTTGTACTGGACGCCGCCGCTGATCTTGTCACCGAACACGTGGTCCGCCATGTCACAGCCCTTATCTGTTGAAGGTCATGTTGCTGTCGCGCCCGCCCTGCTGCTTGTACTGGATGCCGCCGCTGACCTTGTCGCCGGCCACGAGGTCCCCGTGAACGTGGATGACCGTCTCCTGCTCGGGCGGGTCCTCGATGGCGTCGACGATCTTGCCTTTGAGCCGGTGGATCTCGTCGCGGTCGGTGCCGGTCAGCGCGGTGTACTGCGTTCCCGACGCCTCGATCATCAGCGCGTACCGCGTCCGCCGGATCAGCAGCCGGTGAAGGAGCACGACGAGCAGGTACGCCAGCCGGATCGCCGCCAGCACGAACGCGCCCATGGTGAAGCGCTGGGCGGCGTTCTCGACGTCGAAGCCCGGGTGGAGGTTCAGCTCCGGCAGCACGATCGACGCGGCGACGAACACCACTCCCGCCACCAGCAGAAGAGTGGCGATCTGCCGCAACGGGTAGAGCGTCGCGTATTTTCCGCCCCAGATCAGGCGCAGGGTCTGCACGCGGGAAATGTTCGCCAGCGGATACACCTCATGCCCGATGCGAACTGTTCGCGGGGTGATGCGGATCTCGCCGATGTGTTCCTTCGCCATGAGGCACCTCCGGGTGCCGCCGGCACGGAATGCCGAAGTGGCGACCGTGCCGGCAGAGATGTTCGTCCGGCTGGAATAACCGGACGTCCTCATGGTGATCGTGCTGGGAATGGACGTCCTGAGTACCCCCTACCTATATCGGTACTCATTCAGGATTCGGCGAGGGTCACCGCTCTTTCCAGGACGCGCCGGGCGGCCTCCGGAGAACGCCGGCCGAGGCCGCAGGCGGGGGAGACGTCGACCGTCCGGGACAGAAGGTCCTCCACAATGCGCAGGACCTTTCGCTGGTCGCCCGGCTCCTGGGACTCATGGGCCAGACCGGCGGCGAATTTGATGTCGCCGGGGAGCGCGGCGAGGGATTCCAGAGGTTTGTAGAAGGCCGTTCTCAAAGGCGGTGGTTCGTCGCCCGCCGCGAGCGGGACGTGGACGTACTCCAGCGGGCGGCCCTCGGGCCAGGCGCGTACGAGGGCGTCGACCATGGAGACCACGGGCGCGGCGGTGGCAGGCCGCTTCAACGCCTTGTTGTTGAGGTCGCCGACACACAGGTGGACGCCGAAGCGGGTGCCCGGCGAGGCGGCGGTGACCTGCTTGATCATGCCGCTGACCAGTCGGCGGGCCACCAGCGTCCTCAGCGGGGCGGGCACGGTGGCCACCATGACCAGTTCGGCGGGGACCTCGATCTGGAACAGCACGTCCTGGCCGGCCCAGCCGGCGATCTCCTTGATCTCGCGGGTGAGCGCGTCGCGGAAGGCGCGGCGGCGGGTCATCGCGCTCGCCGGTCCGAAGGCGAAAAGGGCCAGGTCGAGGTCACCGGGAATGCCGACCTGGAACGACAGGCCGTTCAAGCTGTATTGCTCGCGGACCATGTGGAAGATCTCGTAACTCTCGGCGGCCGCCGCGGCGTGGCCGAGATGGAGGGAGGCGGCGGTGAGCGGGTGGCCGCGCTTCACCCTGAAAACGGGGCGGGTGTCGTAGCCGGACCAGTCCCCGTCCTTTCGTAATTCGACGTCGGGATGGACGCGTAAGGCGTCGAGAATGTGTGTGATCCATTGGCGGCGGGGACCGACCTCTCCGTCCGGCAGCGAGGTGAGGTGCGGGCCCGCGACCTCCGCCATGATGGTCATCGCCTGGCGGGCGTCGGCGGCTGGATAACTTCCCACGAGATGGACGTGGCGGCCGGACATGATTTCCCCTTTTTGGCCTCGGCCGGGCCGGTCATTGAGGGCGGCCCGATTCATGGCGGTGATCTGTGACAGCGGAAAGCTCCCCCGAGCGGATGAATTCTTTCCCCGTTCGGCTGTCCGGGACGCTTCCTTTGTCTGTCATCGCCGTGGGGGTGTGAATCCCGGATGAACGGGAGCGCCGGGGGCCGGGTCTCCGGTCTCCGGTCTCCGGGGCACCGCCTCGCCGCCCCGCCCGGCTCGGCCTGGACGACCTGAGGGCGAGATTTCGCGAAAAAGTGTGAAGAGGGAGCGGCACTTCGGCGGAATAGAGGTGTAGCTCGAAGAAGGGACACCATGCGCATGGCCGCTCCCCCGGATGTGCCCGTGGCAGCCGATGACGCCGCGCTCATTGAGCGGTCGTGGCACCACCCGGACGCGTTCGCCGTGCTCTACGACCGGTACTTCGACGAGATACACCGGTACGTCGCCGGGCGGCTCGGCGCGCAGGTCGCCGACGACCTGGCCGCC
>NZ_JAHKRL010000024.1 GCF_019396405.1 Nonomuraea rhizosphaerae
CTCACCCGGACGCAGCTTGCGGTAGATGTCCAGCAACGCGTCGTCCTGGCCCGCCGTGTGGTCCTTCTCCAGCGTGGCGCGCATCGACTCGTACTGCCCGAAACGCTCCAGGATCGCGTCAGTGGTCCAGCCCAGAGCCTTGAGCAGAACGGTGACGGCCTGCTTGCGCTTACGGTCGATGCGCACGCCGACGCTGTCGCGCTTGTCGATCTCGAACTCCAGCCAGGCGCCCCGCGACGGGATCACCTTGCACCCGTACAGGTCCTTGTCGGAGGTCTTGTCGAGATTGCGCTCGAAGTAGACGCCCGGCGAGCGGACAAGCTGGGAGACCACGACACGCTCGGTGCCGTTGATGATGAAGGTGCCCTTCGGCGTCATGAGCGGGAAGTCGCCCATGAACACCGTCTGACTCTTGATCTCACCGGTGGTGTTATTGATGAACTCCGCCGTCACGAACATCGGGGCGGAGAAGGTCATGTCCTTGTCTTTGCACTCATCGACGGAGTACTTGGGCGGCTCGAACCGGTGGTCGCGGAACGACAAGGACATGGTCCCCGAGAAGTCCTCGATGGGACTGATCTCCTCGAAGATCTCCTCAAGACCCGACTGAATCGGGACGTCCTTGCGCCCGGCCTGCCGAGCCGCCTCGACCCGGGCCTTCCATTTCTCGTTCCCGAGCAGCCAGTCGAACGATTCGGTCTGCAGGGCAAGAAGATCAGGGACCTCAAGAGGCTCCTGGATACGCGAAAATGAGACGCGACGGGGACCAGCGGGTACAGCGGAGGCGTTGCGCGAGGCTGCCAACAGATGTCCTTCCGAGGGCTCGCGGCGGACTGACTACACGCACGCCAGACAACCTCGCAACGTGAGCAAGCGGAGCGGGTCGTCAGAGGGCAGCGCAAAGAGGCAGTGTAGCCGAACGGCACACGCCTGTCCACTTCGCTCTCGCTGCATGCTCCACGTTGGTCGCAGCATCGCCCGTTCGAGCGGAAACGTCAAGCCCGTAAGCCGGACTTTCCGCCGACTCAGGGGCCGGACGCTGGGTTTTCTCCCCTGTGTGATCGGACGCCTACCGTCAGGCCCAAGACGATACCCGCGAACGGGGACGGTTAACGCTCCGTCACACCGGGGGTCGAACCCATGCCGACAACCGGTGTAGCTGTGACTCAGTTACCCGCCGGCTTGGCATCGCTAAACCTCTTTTTTGGTAACAATTGAAGTTGGCGACTCGCCGGAGCCCTCAGGCGGTCCCGATCAGGGTCGACAGGTCGGCCACCAACCAGCGGGAATCTTGCCGGACCATGACGAACCTGGCCCGGTTCTTGCTCTGCTGAAACCTGCGCCCGCCCTTCCCGGTGATCTCCTTTTCCGTACCCATGTTGACGAAGAGGAGAACCTCTACCCGGTCGCCTTCCGCGACCTCCACGCCGCCGTCGGCGACGGACGCCGTCTGCACCGTCCTCTCGGCCTTCACCTTGGCCACCAGCCCGGCCGACAGCTGCTTGTAGTGCTTGGCCAGCTCCCCCGTGGTGTGCCCCGTCGCCCTGGCGAGGTCCTGCTCGACCGTGCGGTAGTCGTACGACAGCAGGTCCGGTGCCAGCTCACGGGCGGCGGCCAGCGCCTCCTGCCCCGCCTCCTCGTCGGACCGCATGGCGTGCGCGTCGTACCAGAACACCCCCGACGCCGCGCCGAGGCCGAGCGCCAGGACCAGCAGCGCGATCACGACCGCCCTCAATTCACCTGCACCGCCTTCGACACCAGCCAAGCCCCCTCGACCTTGGTCATGTCCATCGACCAGCGGTAGAACCCGTCCTGCTGGGGTGTCTTGCCGCCCTCCTTGCGGATCTCCACGTCGGCCACGACCAGCACCCTCGCGGTGACCCCGGTCATCGACACCATCGCGGCGGCGCGCACCACGCCGTGCTGGACCACCTTGTCCTTCACCGTTTCGGACTTGAGCGCGGCGGCGCCGGCCGCGTACTCCTGCCTGGCCAGACCGGTGGAGGTGGCCAGCAGGCGGTTCAGGTCAGCGTCGACGGTCTTGTAGTCGAGCGTGAGCAGGTTGATCGCGTGCTCGCCCGCCACCCGCAGCGCGGTCCGCCGGTCGTCGGCCCTGGCCTGCTCGGCGACGTCCTGCTGGCGCAGGAACACCACCGCCGCGCCGAGCAGCACCACGACCAGCACGAGCACGCCGATCAGGACACGGGGTGACCTGGGCGCGGGTTCGTCCACGTACGCTCACCTCTCCGGCTCGGTCGCCGGGATGATAACCCGCCAGACGCTCCCACAGCCCGGAAAACAACCGAGGCGACATGAGAGTCAGGTACGGGATGGAACGTGCCCTCCAGGGCTATCTGACGCCGTGGAGGTGCTCGTTTACCAGGCGGGGATACTCCTCCAGCCAGTTACGGCCGCGATCGTCCACGAACGACCCCGCCGGCGGGATGACCCCGTTGGCGGCCAGCCACGTGCCGGGCGGGCGCTGGGTGCGGCGGATCCCGTTGCCGGTGGGCATGAGCTGCGGCGGGATCGGCGGCAGCGCGCCGGGGTCGTGCCCGAGCTGCGCCTCGGCCTCCAGCTCGGAGACGTCCTTCTCCTCCGACATGCCGATCGGGCCGTGCTTCCTGGCGTTCAGGAACTGCCGCACGACGGGCTCGTCGCTGGACAGCAGCATCTCGCGCGGGCCGAACATGACCAGCTCCCGCCGGAACAGCAGCCCGATGTCGTCGGGCACCGTACGGGCGGTGTTGATGTCATGCGTGACGATCAGGAAGGTCGCCTCGATCTCGGCGTTGAGGTCCACGATGAGCTGGTTCAGGTACGCGGTCCGTACCGGGTCCAGGCCCGAGTCCGGCTCGTCGAACAGGATGATCTCCGGGTCGAGCACCAGCGCCCTGGCCAGGCCAGCCCGCTTGCGCATGCCGCCGGAGATCTCGCCGGGCAGCTTGGTCTCGGCGCCGAGCAGGCCGACCAGTTCCATCTTCTCCAGGACGATCTGGCGGATCTGGGTCTCGGACTTCTTGGTGTGCTCGCGCAGTGGGAAGGCGATGTTGTCGTACAGGCTGAGCGAGCCGAACAGCGCCCCGTCCTGGAACAGCACCCCGAACAGGCGGCGCAGCTCGTAGAGCTTGTTCTCGTCGCAGTTGGCGAGGTCGTGGCCGTCGATCCAGATGTGGCCGCGGTCGGGGCGCAGCAGCCCCACCAGCGTCTTCAGGAACACCGACTTGCCGGTGCCCGAGGGGCCGAGCAGGACCGAGATCTCACCGGCGGGGAGCGTGAGGGAGACGTCCTCCCAGATCACCTGCCGGCCGAACGACTTGGTCAGTCCGTCGACCACCACTTCGACGCCCACCGGTCACCGCCCTTTTGGTGTGATTTCAAGCACACCGTAGCGAGGATCGATGGAATTGGAACCCGTTCCAATAACTTGTTACTCCGCGGTTACTCTTCGGTATCGGCGATGGCCCGCAGGGCCGGCCGCAGGATCCGCGCGATGTCCTTCTGGGACGCCGCCCTCAGCTCGTCGAGCTCCAGGAGCTGGTGCCCGACCGTCACGCCCAGCATGATCGTCGTCAGGAGCGCGGCGCGCAGCCGCGCGTCGTCGCCGGTGATCGATTCGGCGACCTGAGCGATCTGACGGCTCAGCACCGCGCGGGCCTCCACTGCGGCCTCTGGGTGCGTGAGCATCGAGCGCATCATGGCCAGCGAGCTCTGCGGCAGCTCGCCCATCTTGAGGCCCAGGCTGTCGACGAGCTGCTCGACCAGCTCGTCGGTGTCCCCGTGCGCCGCCAGGGGCGGGGCGACCCGCACGGCCGCGCTGAACAGGCCCTGCTTGCTGCCGAAGTACTGCATGACCAGTGCCGGGTCGACCGCCGCGGCCTTGGCGACGGCCCGGATGGTGGTGCGTTCGAAGCCCAGCTCGGCGAAGAGGCTCCTGGCCGAGGCCAGGATGCGTTCCTCGGTCCTGCGGCGTCTCTGCGCCCGTTCGGTCACGGCGTTCACTCTACAGGCGTTGACCGTATTGGTTTTTTGGCTCTACGCTTGTTGAGTGGATATTTCGGAGATCGTCGCCGCGTACCATGCCGCGATGTTGCACAAGTCGGCCGACGAGCTGGCCGGCCTCTACGCCCCCGACGGGCTGCACGAGTTCCCGTTCGGCGGGATGCCGCCGTTCACCGGACGGGAGGAGATTCGCGCCGGATATACGCGGATGTGGGGGGCGATGACGGCCGTCGTCACCGAGATCCGGGACGTGGTCGTCCGCCGGACCACCGACCCTTCGGAGGTCGTGGTCGAGCAGACGGCCGTGGTCTCGGTGGGCGGGCGGGAGGTGGGGGTGCCGGGGCTGCTGATCCTGCGGGTCAGGGACGGGATGATCGTGCACGCTCGCGACTACATGGACACCGCGGCCGTGCAGCGGGTACGCGCCGCCTGAGCGGCGCGGACCCGGCGGTCATCCTTGTGGTGAGGTCATGGCCGTCAT
>NZ_JAHKRL010000205.1 GCF_019396405.1 Nonomuraea rhizosphaerae
AAGGCCGCCCTCTGAGAAGGCAGTCTCAGAGGGCGGCCCTCAGGAGGCGGTGCCCGTCACAAGGCGATCCGCCTCACGGGGCGGTTCCCGTCAGGAGGCGGTTCCGCCAGAAGGTGGTTCCTGTCCGGAGAAGATGCCGACCAGCAGGAGGGGCCGGCCAGAAAGGGGTGCCGGTCAGGAGGCGATGTCCTTGATCTGTTCGATCAGCCGCACCCGATCCTCATGGCTCCTCCCGAACGGCGCGATGTTCAGCGTGGTCACCCCCGACTCCTTCATCGCCGCCACCCGATCCCGCACGAACCCCTCACTGCCGATCAACGACATGCTCTCCAGCAGCTCGTGCGGCACCGCAGCCGCCGCCTCGTCCTTCTTGCCGTCGAGGTACAGCTCCTGGATCCGCTCCGCCTCCTTCTCGTACCCGTAGCGGCGGGCGAGGTCGTTGTAGAAGTTGCGCCCCTTGGCGCCCATGCCGCCGATGTACAGGGCCGCCATCGGCCGCCCGAACTCCAGCAGCCCCGCCACGTCGTCGCCGATCGCCAGGGACGCCTGGGCGATCACGTCCAGGGGGCCGAGGTCGGGCTGCCGCTTGGCGGCCCCGGCGGCGAGGGAGGCGCCCCAGACGGCGGCGGCCCTCTCGGGGACGTAGAAGATCGGCTCCCAGCCCTCGGCCAGCTCGGCGGCCAGTTCGACGTTCTTGGGGCCGATGGCGGCGACGACGATGGGGATGCGCGGCCGTACCGGATGGTTGATGATCTTCAGCGGCTTGCCGAGGCCGGTGCCCTGGTCGGGGGGCAGGGGCAGCGTGTAGTGCTTGCCCTCGTACTGGAGCTTCTCGCGCCGCCAGACCTGGCGGCAGATCTCGATGATCTCCCGTGTACGCGCCAGCGGCGCGGTGTACGGGACGCCGTGGAAGCCCTCGATCACCTGCGGGCCGGAGGCGCCCAGGCCGAGGGTGAAGCGGCCGTCGGAGACGTAGTCCATGCCGGCGGCGGTCATCGCCAGCAGCGTGGGGGTGCGTGAGTAGAGCGGCAGGATCCCGGAGGCGATCTCCAGGCGTTCGGTGCGGGCGGCGATGTACCCCATCTGGCTGACGGCGTCGAAGCTGTAGGCCTCGGGGACGAAGACGATGTCGAGCCCGGCCTTCTCGTAGTCGGCCAGCTCCGCGACGGACTCCTTGAAGCCGCCCGAGTAGTTGAGTGCCATACCGATGCGCATGCCGGGCTCCCCATGACAAAAGACGAACCGAATGTTGTTCCGTTGCGACGGCAACAGGTTAGCGCGCCGCGTGCGGGGCAGCGAGCGGCTAGCCTGGTTCGAATGCTGAAGCGCGTCGTCATCGCCGTGTCAGTCGTGCTCGCCGCCACCTTGGCGGGGCATCAGCTGATCCCGGCGCTGGGCGGGTTCACCCCGGTGATGGAGAGCCTGTTGCCGTGGCTCGGGTTCGCCGTGCCGCTGTTGCTGTTGGCCGCCGCGGTGGCGCGCTCCAAGCTGGCGGCGGGCGTGGCGCTGCTGCCGGGGGTGGTGTGGGCGTCGATGTTCGGCTCGACGCTGCTGCAGAGCCCGCCCGGCGGCGCGAGCGACCTGGCGGTCGGCACGGTGAACGTGGGCGTCACCAACGACGCCTCCGGCGAGGCCGTGCGCCGCATCGCCGACGACCTCGACCTGCTGGCGGCGCAGGAGCTGACGGCGGGCGGCCCGGCGGCCAAGCAGCTCAACAAGATGTTCAAGCACCACTACCCGGTGGGCACGGTCGGCCTGTGGAGCCGCTACCCGCTCAGCCAGACCAAGCCGCTCGACGTCGGCATGGGCTGGCCGCGCGCGCTGCGGGCGGTGGTGTCCACACCCAAGGGCAAGGTCACCGTGTACGTGATGCACCTGGCCTCGGCCCGGCCCGGCATGACCACCTCGCGCGACGCGTCGCTGGCGGCGGCGCGCAAGCTCATCGACGACGACCCGAGCAAGCGCATCCTGCTGCTCGGCGACCTGAACACCGCCACCACCGACCGCGGCATGAGCGGGCTCACGCCGCCGCTGACGGACGCGCAGCGGGCGGCGGGCGACGGGTTCGGGTTCACCTGGCCGTCGGAGTTCCCGATCACCCGGCCGGATCACATCCTGTACCGGGGGATGACGGCGACCAGGGCGGGCGTGGCGCCGGCCACGGGGAGCGACCACCGGGCGGCGATCGCCTCCCTGCGCCTCTAGACGATCAGACGACCGGCGCCTCTGGACGACCGGGTGATCGGCACCTCTGGACGACCAGCCGATCGCTACCTGTCCAGCAGGGGCAGGTCCTCGGGAGTGTCGATGTCGGCGGGGTCGCCGAGGCCGTCGCACGGCACCTCCGTGACCAGCTCCGGATGCGCCTTCAGGAACGGCCGCGCCCCCACGTCCCCCTCCGCCATCGCGGACACCTCGGCGAAGTGGCGGCGGGCGATCATGACGGGGTTCCTGCGCCTGCCGCCGTACGTCGCCACGGCCACCGGGGCGTGGCCGGCGATCAGCGCCCGCACCGCCGCCGGGGTGATGAACGGCTGGTCGACCAGCGCGATCACCACCGACTCCGCCTCGGCGGGCAGCGCGGCCAGGCCGACGCGCAGCGACGAGCCCATGCCGGACGGCCAGTCGGGGTTGCGCACCGACACGGCCCCGCGCACCTGCACGGTCGCCGCGCCGAGCACCACCACGACCGGGTGGCAGCCGCCTTCGTCCAGCAGCCGGACGCCCCGGTCCACCAGGCGTTCGCCCTCGTACTCGACCAGCGCCTTGGGCGTGCCGAGCCGGGATCCCCGCCCGGCGGCCAGCAGCAGCCCCGCCACCCGCCCGTCCCTCACGACGCCTCCCAGCGCACGACCGCCATGCCGCTCGGGGGCAAGGCGCTCACGGGGTCTCCTGGTGGATGCGGCCCGCCGTGTCGGTGAGGGGCCGTCCGGAGCCGCCCCACCGGAGCTGGATCAGCTCGGCCGCGATCGACACCGCCGTCTCCTCCGGGGTGCGCGCCCCCAGGTCGAGCCCGATGGGCGAGCGCAGGCCGGCCAGCTCCTCCTCGGTCATCCCGGCCTCGCGCAGCCGCGACAGCCGGTCCTCGTGGGTGCGGCGCGAGCCCATGGCGCCGACGTACCCGGCCTTGGTGCGCAGCGCCACCTCCAGCAGGGGCACGTCGAACTTGGGGTCGTGGGTCAGGACGCAGATGACCGTGCGCTCGTCCACGTCCACCGAGGTCAGGTAGTCGTGCGGCCACTTGACCACCACCTCGTCGGCCTGCGGGAAGCGCTTGGGCGTGGCGAAGACGGGCCGCGCGTCGCAGACGGTCACGTGGTAGCCGAGGAACTTGCCGACCCGCGCCACCGCCGCCGCGAAGTCGATCGCGCCGAACACCAGCATGCGCGGCGGCGGTGCGAACGAGTGCACGAACACGGCCAGGTCGTCCAGCCGCCGCTCGCCCTGCCCGCCGTAGTGCCGGATGCCGGTCGTGCCCTGGGCGAGCATGCCGCGGGCGTCGTCGTCCACGGCCTCGTCGAGGCGTTCGAGGCCGAGCGTGCCCGAGGAGCGGTCCGGCCAGATGACGCGGCGCGCGCCCATCCGCCCGGGGCCGGAGACGATGGTGGCGACGGCGACGGGCTCGTGCGCGTCTATGGAGGCGGCGATCTCCCCGAGCTGGGGGAACGTCTCGATCGAGACGGGCTCGACGAGGATGTCGATGATGCCGCCGCAGGTGAGCCCGACGGCGAACGCGTCGTCGTCGCTCACCCCGTACCTCTGCAGGAGCGGCTTGTCGATCTCGGCGGCCAGCTCGAACACCGCGCCCTCGACGCACCCGCCGGACACGCTGCCGACCACCTCGTCGCCGCGCACCGCCATGGACGCTCCCGGCGGCCGGGGCGCGCTGCTGAACGTGCTCACGACCGTGGCGAGCCCGAACCTGAGCCCTGACCTCCACCAGCGGATGATCTCCGGCAGCACGTCACGCATGGGCGAGCCTCTCACTGAGTTCCTCGAAGGCGGCCAGGCTGTGCCCGGCCACCAGTTCGTCCAGATGGGGCAGGGCGGCCCGCATGCCGCCGGTCAGCGGCCGGTAGCCGTCGTACCCCTTGTGCGGGTTGACCCAGATGACCCGGTACGCCTGCCTGGCCAGGCGGGCCATCTGCGTGCCCAGAAGGTCGGGATCGCCCCGCTCCCAGCCGTCGGAGGCGATCACCACGATCGCGCCCCTGGCGGTGGAGCGGGCCAGGTATTCGCGCAGCTCCTCGCCGAGCCTGGTGCCGCCGCTCCAGTCGGGCACCGTCCTCGACACCTCGTTCAGCGCCGTGCCGGGGTCGCGGTGGCGCAGCTCGGCGGTGATCTGGGTGAGCCGGGTGCCGATCGAGTACACCCTGGTGACCCGCGGCTCGCTCCTGACCAGGGCGTGCGCGAACCTCAGCAGCGTCTCGGCGTACGGGGCCATCGAGCCGCTGACGTCCACGAGCAGCACGACCTTGCGCGGCCGGGTGGCGTGGCTCCTGCGCCGCAGCCGGGCGACCTCGCCCTTCTTCAGCGCGTCGCGGATCGTGCGCCGCTGGTCCAGGGCGCCTCGGTGGGCGGGCTCGTACCGGCGGGAGCGGCGCTGGGCGCGGCGGCCGCGCAGCATGGACAGCATGCGGTGCACCTCGGCCCGCTCGGCGTCGGTGAGCCTGGCGACGTCGCGGTGCCGCAGCAGCTCGGCGGCGCTCGCGGTGCCCGGCGCGGCCTCCCCCTCGCCCTGCCCCTCCTCCTCGCCGGCGGCGGTGTGGCGGGTGACGGTCGTGGCGCCTGTCCTGGTCTCCTTGGCGGTCCTGCCCTGAAAGTAGGCGGCGAAGCAGCGGTCGTACCTGGGCACGTCGTCGGGGCCGGCGCACAGGGTGCAGCGGCCGGCCCAGTAGACGGCCGCCGGGTCGGTCACGTCGAGGTGGTCGAGGGCCAGCATCAGGTTGCGGGTGCGCTCGTGGTCGGCGGCGACGCCCGCGGCGCGCAGCGTCCTGGCGAACCCGGTCATGGTGGCGGCCAGCTCATCCATGGGTCAGCAGCCCGTTGCTCAGGACGTTCTCGACGTCCTCGCGGTACTTCAGCGCCGCCCCCAGGGTGGCGGCGGCGTGCGCCGGGTCCAGTTCCTTGGCGCCCAGCGTGAGCAGCGCCTCGGTCCAGTCGAGCGTCTCGGCGATGCCCGGCGGCTTGACAAGCTGCGCCTGCCGCAGCCGCGCGGCCGCGCCGGCCACCTGGAGGGCGAGCGTCTCGGTGCATCCTGGCAGGCGGCGCAGCAGGATCGCCACCTCCCTGTCGAACCCCGGATGCTCCAGCCAGTGGTACAGGCAGCGGCGCTTGAGCGCGTCGTGCACCTCGCGCGTCCTGTTGGAGGTGACGATCACGACCGGCGGCGTCTTGGCGCGGACGGTGCCCAGCTCGGGGATGGAGATCGTGAAGTCCGACAGCACCTCCAGCAGGAACGCCTCGAACTCGTCGTCGGCCCGGTCGATCTCGTCCACCAGCAGCACGCTGGGCTGCGTCTCCACCGCCTTCAGCAGCGGGCGGGCGATCAGGAACCGGCGGTCGTAGATCTCCCCCTCCAGCCGCTCCACGTCGGTGACCCCGGCGGCCTCGGCGGCCTTGAGGTGCAGGAGCTGGCGGGCGAAGTCCCAGTCGTACAGCGCCTGGGCGGCGTCGAGCCCCTCGTAGCACTGCAGCCGGATCAGCGGCGCCTTCAGCAGCTCGGCCAGCGTCTTGGCCAGCTCGGTCTTCCCTACGCCCGCCTCCCCTTCGAGGAAGAGCGGCCGTCCCATCCGGAGCGCCAGGAAGGCGGCCGTGGCCAGGCCCTCGTCGGCCAGGTAGGCGTGCCGGTCCAGGAGCTCGATCAGCTTCGCCGGCGACTCGATGTCCATTGTCTTGATTGTCCGCCGCAGCACGCCTCTCAGGCTACGTCGCCGCCGCTTCTTTGCGAGGATTCGCTTTTTCTTTCGATCGCGGAGAGTAAAGTGCCCGTCACAGAGAGAGGAAGGTAATGTCCCCCGGCCTTCACCATGAGATGCCACTGGAGATGATCAGGCACCGCCCCGGCTTCGCGCTGGAGCTGCTGGCCTGGGGTCTGCGTGGCCACGCCGACGAGTATTCCGACGCCAGGACGGAATCCGTCGAGCTGAACGAACGCCTGCCCGCCGAGTACGCGGCCGACTCGGTCATCTCGGTCAGGGGCAAGGACGGTCACAAGCGGTTCGTGATCGTGGAGGTGCAGCGCCGGTTCGACGAGCGCAAGCTCTGGTCCTGGGCCGCCTACGTGGGCGGGCTGATGGGCCGGTACAAGCGGGCGGTCATGCTGGTCGTGTTCTGCCCCACCCGCGAGACGGCCGACAAGTACCGGCAGCCGATCAGCCCGCCGGAGAGCTGCCTGCTGCTGTGCCCGGTCGTCGTCGGGCCGGACGAACTGCCGGTCCTGCGGGAGCCGGAGGATGTGCTGGCCTCGCTGGAGATCGCCACCCTGAGCGCCATCGCCCATCCCACCGACACCGAGACGCTGGTCTCGGTGGCCAAGACCCTGGCAACTTCCGGCGATGAGCGTGGCCTCATTTACTACGATTACCTGCGCGGACAGCTCCCGATCGTTGTCCGCATGCAACTGGAGGAACTCATGCGCACCCAGGTCGACCGCCTGCCCGACGCCTTCACCCGGCCCATCGAGATCAAGGCTGAGGAACGAGGGGAAGTCCGCAAGGCGGTCGACATCCTGCTTCTGGTGCTTGACCAACGACAGATCAGGATCCCCTCCGACGTGAGGACGATCGTCGAGTCCTGCACCGATCAGGTCCTGCTCGACTGCTGGCTGCGCCGGGCTCTCACCGCCACGAACGCGGACGAGGTGTTCCAGGACCCCGCCTAGTCAGTCCTCCCCCGCCTCCCCGCGCTCATGGATCAGGGCCGACAGTTCGGCCGTGGCGCGGGCGGCGCGGGCCTTCTCCGAGCCCTGGATGCCCATCGCGCCCACCGTCCGGCCGTCGGAGAAGTCCAGTTTGGGCCAGGGGTCGCCCTCCAGCAGGGTGACGTCCAGGACCTCGGGCCAGCTGTAGCGGTGGACGCGGACGGCGTTGACGACGGTCAGGCCCTCGTCGCGGGCCTCGACCCGGACCCGGCCGAGCAGGTGCAGCACGAAGGCGATCGCGCAGCCGAACAGCACCAGCGCGATCCGGTCGGCCACCTGGAACGGCTCGGCGATGAGGACAGCCATCACCACCGAGCCGATCACGACGAGCGTCGCGCACGTGTACGCCACGATCCGCCCCTTACGGGGACGCCAGATCACGGGCAGGGGCGGAGGCGGCACAGGCGCGGACACGATCAGAAAACCTATCGCAGCTCAGGCCAGGTCCCGCAGCAGGAGGGCGGTTTCGAGCGCGGCCACGGCCGACTCGTACCCCTTGTCCTCCTTGCTGCCGGGCAGGCCCGAGCGGTCCAGGGCCTGGTCGAGGGTCTCGCACGTGAGGACGCCGTTGCCGACCGGGGTCTGCTCGTCGAGCGAGATGCGGGTCAGGCCGGAGGTGACGGAGTCGCAGACGTACTCGAAGTGGGCGGTCTCGCCCTTGATGACCGCGCCCAGGGCGACCACGGCGTCGCAGCGGCGGGCCAGGGCCTGGGCGACGACCGGGATCTCCAGGGAGCCGGGCACCCGGACGACGGTCGCGGTCGCGCCGCTGTCGTCGCACGCCTGCAGGGCCCGGGCCAGGAGCTGGTCGGTGATCTTGGCGTGCCAGGAGGCGGCGACGACGCCGACCCTCAGCCCCGCCGCGTCCGGGGCGGCCTCGCTCGCCGGACGTCCTTCGCCACTCATGAGGCCTCCGAGATGTCGTGGCCGAGGCGGTCGCGCTTGGCCTTGAGGTATCGCTCGTTGTGCGGGTTCATGGCCACGGGCATGGGCTCGCGGCCGAGGACCTTGATGCCGTACCCGTCCATGCCCTTGAGCTTGGCCGGGTTGTTGGTGAGCAGCCGTACGGACTTGACGCCGAGGTCGGCGAGCATCTGCGCGGCGTTGGAGAACTCGCGGGCGTCGACCGGCAGGCCGAGTTCGAGGTTGGCGTCGACGGTGTCGCTGCCGTTGTCCTGGAGGCTGTAGGCCTTGAGCTTGGCCAGCAGGCCGATGCCCCGGCCCTCGTGGCCGCGCAGGTAGACCACGACGCCGCAGCCCTCGGCGGCGACGGCGGACATGGCGTGGTCGAGCTGCACGCCGCAGTCGCAGCGCAGCGAGCCGAACACGTCGCCGGTCAGGCATTCGGAGTGGGCGCGGACCAGGATGTTCTCGCCGCCGGTCTCGGACAGGTCGCCGTAGACGAGGGCGATGTGCTCGCCGCCGTCAAGGGCGCTGGCGTACCCGTAGGCCCGCCATGTCCCGTACGCGTTGGGCACCTGGGTCTCGGCGATCCTGGTGACCATGCTCTCGGTCCTGCGCCGGTAGTCGACGAGCTGCTCGATGGAGATGAGCGCCAGGTCGTGCTCGTCGGCGAAGGCGCGCAGCTCGGGCAGCCTGGCCATGGTGCCGTCGTCGTTGACGATCTCGGCCAGGACCCCGGCGGGGCTCAGGCCGGCGAGCCTGGCCAGGTCGACGGCGGCCTCGGTGTGGCCGCGCCGGGCCAGCACGCCGCCGTCGTGGTAGCGCAGCGGGAAGATGTGGCCGGGCCGCACCAGCTCGTACGGCTCGGTCGCGGAGTCGGCGAGGGTGCGGATGGTGCGGGCGCGGTCGGCCGCCGAGATGCCGGTCGTCACGCCGTCGCGGGCGTCCACGCTGATCGTGTACGCGGTGCGCAGCCGCTCCCTGTTCTGGAACACCATGAGGGGCAGGCCCAGCCGGTCCAGCTCCCGGCCCTCCATGGGCACGCAGATGACGCCGCTGGTGTGCCTGATGGTGAAGGTGAGCAGCTCCGGCGTGGCCTTGGAGGCGGCGAAGATGATGTCGCCCTCGTTCTCCCGGTTCTCGTCGTCGACGACCAGGACGGCCTTGCCGTTGCGGATGTCCTCGATGGCCCGTTCGACCTGGTCGAGCATGGTCATGACGCCACCGCCAGGCCCCTGGCGCCCGCCTGGTACTCCCTCAGCCACTTCACGAAGCCGATCAGCACCAGGACGAAGAAGACCCCGTACACGGCCCCGGAGACGACCAGCCCGGAGCTGAACGCCAGCGGCACGCCGACCAGGTCCACCGCCACCCAGATGATCCAGAAGTCGACCAGCGCCCTGCCCTGCGCCCAGGTGGCGACCGCGCTGCCGACGAAGATGTAGGCGTCGGCGGCCACCAGGAACGCGCCCTTCGGCAGCGGCACGGCGGCCCCCCACGACAGGCCCGTGGCGTAGAACAGCACGCCGACCACGGCCGTGCCGAGCAGCATCGCGGCGATGTAGAGGGAGCGCTCGCGGGCCGTGGCCGGGCGGACGGCCAGGTTCTTGCCGCCCTCCGTGCCGCGCCGCCACGCCCACCAGCCGTAGACCGCCAGAACGCCGAACATCACCTGCTTGAGCCCATTGCCGACCAGCCCGGCGCTGAGCGAGGCGATGAGCAGCAGCACCGAGCCGGTCAGCTGCACCGGCCAGGTCCAGATCGACTTGCGCATCGCCAGCAGGACGGTCGACAGGGCGGCGATGTTGCCGACCAGGTCCGTCCAGAGAACGTGCGTGCCGAAGACGTCGAATCCCGCGTGTGTCCAGTTCACTGCTTGCCCACCAGCCTTTCCACATACTTGGCGATCACGTCGACCTCGATGTTCACCAGGTCGCCCACCTCGCGCTCGCCCATCGTGGTCAGCTTCAAGGTGGTGGGGATCAGGCTCACGCCGAAGCTGTCGTCGTCAACCGTGGTGACCGTCAGGCTGATTCCGTCGATGGCGATCGAGCCCTTCTCGGCCACGTACCGGGCGATGCTCTCCGGGAGGGAGAAGCGCAGGTCGTCCCAGTTGCCGCCGGGCTGCCGGGACAGCAGGACGGCGGTGCCGTCCACGTGGCCCTGGACGATGTGGCCGCCGAGTCGCTGGTCGGCCCGTACGGCCCGCTCCAGGTTCACCGCGGACCCGGCGTCCAGGCCGCCGAGGGAGCTGCGGTCCAGCGATTCCTTGATCACGTCCACGGTGAACACGTCGCCCTGGACGTCCACGACCGTCAGGCAGACGCCGTTGACGGCGATCGAGTCGCC
>NZ_JAHKRL010000206.1 GCF_019396405.1 Nonomuraea rhizosphaerae
GGCCGGGCCGTGCTCGACGCGGCGGCCGACGCCGGCAACCGGTGGATCTTCCCCGACACCGCCGAGGCCCCCTGGAACGGCGTGCGCTGGGTCGCCGTGGCGGGCGTCATGGACCCCACCCACGCCATGGACGTCACCGGCGTCGTGGAGCGCGGCGTGGCCTCGCTGCTGGAGCACCGCGCCTACATCGAGGCCCTGACGGACGAGGAGCCGCAGGCGTACGTCAGGTCGCTGGTCGAGCAGCTCACCTCACAGTGGGCGGAGCGGTTCGGCGGCCGGCCCTGCATTCCATTCCGACTATTTACCCGCTAACGCGGATATTTGGGGATAAGGGACCCTTCGGTTGACATAATGCCGAAACGCTGGTGACGGTTGGTTCCTGTTGCTACCGTTGCGTGCCCTGTGGTGATCACCCCCACAGGAAGCTCCACCGACCGGGCACTCCATGCCCCAACGCCCGGCCCAACTCCCCATCGAAAGGGATCTTCCTCATGGCAAAGTCATGGATCGTGGCTGTATTACTGTGCTTCTTCCTCGGCGCGCTCGGCGTCCACCGCTTCTACGTGGGCAAGGTCGGCACCGGCATCCTGCAGCTCATCACGCTCGGCGGGCTGGGCGTGTGGGTGCTGATCGACTTCATCATGATCCTCATCGGTAACTTCACCGACAAGCAGGGTCAGCCGCTCGCCAAGTAGCAGCAGCACGGAAAGGGGTACGGCGCCCCAACGCCGTACCCCTTTCGTATGCCCGGAGGGCTGGTCAGACCTGTACGCGGCGCTCCACGGCGCTGACGATCTCGGCGATCGCCTCCTCCACCGGCACCCCGTTCTTCTGCTCGCCGTCGCGGTAGCGGAAGGAGACGGCGCCGTTGGCGATGTCGTCGTCACCGGCCAGCAGCATGAAGGGGACCTTCGCCTTCTGCGCGTTGCGGATCTTCTTCTGCATCCGGTCGTCGGCCGCGTCGACCTCGACCCTGATGCCGCGCTCGCGCAGCTTCTTGGCCACGTCCTGGAGGTAGGGCACGTGCGCGTCGGCGATCGGGATGCCGACGGCCTGCACGGGGGCCAGCCACGGAGGGAAGGCGCCCGCGTAGTGCTCGACCAGCACGCCGAAGAAGCGCTCGATCGAGCCGAACAGCGCCCGGTGGATCATGACGGGCTGCTTGCGGGTGCCGTCGGCCGCCTGGTACTCCAGCTCGAACAGCTCCGGCAGGTTGAAGTCGAGCTGGATCGTCGACATCTGCCAGGTGCGGCCGATCGCGTCACGGACCTGGACGGAGATCTTGGGCCCGTAGAAGGCCGCGCCGCCCGGGTCGAGCACCAGCTCCAGGCGCTCGGCCTCGGCGACCTCGCGCAGCGTCTCGGTCGCCTCCTCCCACGCCTCGTCGGCGCCGACGAACTTGGCCGGGTCCTTGGTCGACAGCTCCAGGTAGAAGTCCTCAAGACCGTAGTCGCGCAGCAGGTCGAGGACGAAGCGCAGCAGCGAGGTCAGCTCGTCGCGCATCTCCTCGCGGGTGCAGTAGATGTGGGCGTCGTCCTGCGTCAGGCCGCGCACCCGGGTCAGCCCGTGGACCACGCCGGACTTCTCGTAGCGGTAGACGGTGCCGAACTCGAACAGCCGCAGCGGCAGCTCCCGGTAGGAGCGCCCGCGCGCCCTGAAGATCAGGTTGTGCATCGGGCAGTTCATCGGCTTGAGGTAGTAGCGCGCCCCTTCGAGCTCCATGGGCGGGAACATCCCGTCGCGGTACCAGTCGAGGTGTCCCGAGACCTGGTAGAGCTTCTCCTTGGTGATGTGAGGCGTGTTGACGAACTCGTAGCCCGCCTCCTCGTGCTTGCGCCGCGAGTAGTCCTCCATCACGCGGCGGATCACGCCGCCCTTGGGGTGGAAGACCGCCAGGCCGGAGCCCAGCTCGTCGGGGAAGGAGAACAGGTCGAGCTCGGCGCCCAGCTTGCGGTGGTCGCGCTTCTCGGCCTCCTCCAGCATCCTGAGGTAGTCGTCCTGCTTGTCGCGGGACTCCCAGGCGGTGCCGTAGATGCGCTGGAGCTGCGGGTTCTTCTCGCTGCCGCGCCAGTAGGCGCCGCCGGAGCGCATGAGCTTGAACGCGGGGATGGACCGGGTGGAGGGCACGTGCGGCCCGCGGCACAGGTCCTTCCAGCGCAGCTCGCCGGTCTTGGCGTCGAGGTTGTCGTAGATCGTCAGCTGACCGGCGCCGACCTCCACGCTCTCCTCGTCCTCGGCCCCGCCCTTGAGCCCGATCAGCTCCAGCTTGTACGGCTCGTCCGCCAGCTCGGCGCGGGCCTCGTCGTCGGAGACGGGCCGCCTGGAGAAGAGCTGCCCCTGCTTGACGATCTCGCGCATGCGCTTCTCGACCCGCTTGAGGTCGTCGGGGTGGAAGGCCTCGCGCACGTCGAAGTCGTAGTAGAACCCGTTGTCGACGGGCGGCCCGATGCCCAGCTTGGCCTCGGGGAACAGCTCCTGCACGGCCTGCGCCATGACATGGGCCGTGGAGTGGCGGACGATGGCCCGGCCCTCGTCGCTGGAGACTTCGATCGGCTCGACGAGGTCGCCCTCGGCGACCTGATGGGCCAGGTCGCGCGGCTCGCCGTTGACCCTGGCGGCGATGACCGTGCGGCCGTCGGCCTCCAGCGCGTCGCCGGCCGTCGTGCCGGCCGCGACCACACGCTCGGCTCCGGCGAGGGTGATGCGTAGCTCGGCTGACACGGTGGCTCCCTTGGATAGCGCTGTCGATGGTGAACACCGATGCTATCGCCTGTGAAACCCCAGCCTTGTCAGGTCTTCCCTGCTGCCGTGGAACACGTTGCGGTCCAGCGGGCTGTTGGAGTACTGGTGGATCGTCCAGTCCCGCCAGGGCCTGGGCACCAGCGGCCGGCCGCGCGGCTTCTCCGGGCTGGCGATCCACAGCGGGTACTCGCCGAGCCCGGCGCAGTTTCCGGCGCGGGCGAACCACTGGAAGGTGTAGACGAACGGGCGCACGCCGCCGTGCCGCTCGACGTAGCGGCACCAGCGGCGGGCGTGCCGGGCGACCTGCTCGGGCCGCAGCCCGTCGCTGGTCTCCAGGTCGAGCGCGACCAGGTCGCCGCGGCGCAGCCCGCCCGCCGACCTGATCGCCCGCAGGAAGTGGTGGGCGTGCTCGGCCGGGTCGCCCTTGGGGTGCGCGTAGTGGTAGGCCCCGCAGACGATCCAGCTCTCCCGCATGCCCTGCCAGTTACGGGCGAAGAACTTGTCGGTGTAGCCGCCGCCCTCGGTCGCCTTGGCGAAGGCGAACGACACCCCCGCCTCGGCGTGGTCGGACCAGTCGACGGAGCCCTGCCAGTTGGACACGTCTATGCCATGCAGCAAGCGCTTCACCTTGCGGGAGTTTATGCGGCCCCCTGCCGGCCGCCCGCTCCGACGCGCCGGTCAGAGCAGCGTCTTGAGGAAGGCCAGGGTCCGCTCCCTATTGGAGAACGTGGACGCGGCGAACTCGGTCACCCCGGCCTTGGCCAGCGCGTCGATCTGGGCCCCCACGCTCTCCTCGTCGCCGACGATGGCCACGTCGCCGGGGCCTTCGGCGCCTTCCCTGTCCAGCATGGCCCGGTACGAGGGCAGCTGCCCGTACACGGCGAAGATCTCGTTGGCCCGCGCCTTGGCGGCCTCGACGTCGTCGGTCACGCACACCGGCAGCCCGCACACGACACGCGGCGCGGGGCGGCCCGCCTCGCTCGCGGCGGCCGCGATGGTGGGCGCGATGTGGTCGGCGACGGTCCTCGGGCCGGTCATCCACAGGACGGTGCCGTCGGCGACGGTCCCGGCCAGCTTGAGCATGCGCGGGCCGAGCGCCGCGACGAGCACCTGCGGGCCGGCGCCGGGCGTGCTGAGGCGCACGTGGGCCTTGAGCGTCTCGCCGTCGTAGTCGACCTGCTCGCCGCGGGTGGCGGGCATGAGGATGTTCAGGTACTCCTTCATGTGCCTGGCCGGGCGCTCGAAGCTGTAGCCGAACATGTTCTCGATCACGATCTGGTGCGACAGGCCGATGCCGAGCGTCAGCCGCCCGCCGACCGCGGCGTTGACCGTCATGGCCTGCTGGGCCAGCGCGGCCGGATGGCGCGGGTACGTGGGCACGACCGCGGTGCCGAGCTCGATGCCGGGGACCTGGCTCCCGGCGACCGCCAGCGCGGTCAGCGCGTCGAGGCCGAAGATGTGCGACAACCAGGCGGAGGCGAAGCCGTCGTCGGCCGCCCGGGCGATCTGGTCACGCAGCCCCGCCAGGGGGTCGGTGTTGTTCGATTCGTTCAGGAGCAGTCCGAGACGCATGAAACCGAACTCCATTCTGGTGGCTGACGCGAGTCTAGCCGACCGGTTCCCGGCGGCCACTCGTAAAGTGGCCCCATGACCCACGAACGCGCAGGCACGCCCGCACAGCCCGGCGATCTGGTGGACCTCGCCCGCCTGGTGACCGCCTACTACGCACTCCACCCGGATCCGGGTGAGGTGGGGCAGCGGGTGGCGTTCGGGACCTCCGGGCATCGTGGCTCGTCGCTGAACACCGCGTTCAACGAGGATCACATCCTCGCCACCAGCCAGGCGATCTGCGAGTACCGGCGCGCGGAGGGCACGGACGGGCCGCTGTTCCTGGGCATCGACACGCACGCGCTGTCGGAGCCCGCGCGGGTGTCGGCGCTGGAGGTGTTCGCGGCGAACGAGGTGCGCGTGCTGATCGACAGCCGCGACGGCTACACGCCGACCCCGGCGGTCTCGCACGCGATCCTGACCCACAACCGGGGCCGCGCGTCCGGCCTGGCCGACGGGGTGGTGATCACGCCGTCGCACAACCCGCCGGGCGACGGCGGCTTCAAGTACAACCCGCCGCACGGCGGGCCGGCCGACACCGACGCCACCGGGTGGATCCAGGACCGGGCCAACCAGCTCCTGGCGGACGGGCTCAAGGGCGTCTCGCGCGTGCCGTACTCCAGGGCGCTGCGGGCGGGGACCACCGGGCGCTACGACTTCCTCGGCGCGTACGTGGACGACCTGCCGTCGGTGCTCGACCTCGACGCGATCAGGTCGGCGGGGGTGCGGATCGGGGCGGACCCGCTGGGCGGGGCGAGCGTGGCGTACTGGGGGGAGATCGCCGAGCGGCACCGGCTGGACCTGACCGTGGTCAACCCGCTGGTCGACCCGGCGTGGCGGTTCATGACGCTCGACTGGGACGGCAGGATCCGGATGGACTGCTCGTCGCCGTACGCGATGGCCTCGCTCATCGACAACCGCGACAAGTACGACATCTCCACCGGGAACGACGCCGACGCCGACCGGCACGGCGTCGTCACCCCCGACGGCGGCCTGATGAACCCCAACCACTACCTCGCCGTGGCGATCTCCTACCTGTACGAGCACCGCTCCGGCTGGCCCGCCGGCGCGGGGGTCGGCAAGACGATGGTCAGCAGCGCGATCATCGACCGGGTGACCGGGTCGCTCGGGCGGCGGCTCTACGAGGTGCCCGTCGGGTTCAAGTGGTTCGTGCCGGGGCTGCTGGACGGGTCGCTCGGGTTCGGCGGCGAGGAGAGCGCCGGGGCCTCGTTCCTGCGGCGTGACGGGTCGGCCTGGACGACGGACAAGGACGGGATCATCCTGGCGCTGCTGGCGGCGGAGATCCTCGCGGTCACGGGGCGCTCGCCGTCCGCGCACTACCGGGACCTGACGTCGCGGTACGGGGAGCCCGCCTACGCCCGGGTGGACGCGCCCGCCTCGCGCGAGGAGAAGGCGGTGCTGGGCAAGCTGTCGGCCGGCCAGGTGACGGCGTCGTCGCTGGCCGGGGAGCCGATCACGGCGGTGCAGACGTCCGCGCCGGGCAACGGGGCCGGCCTGGGCGGGGTGAAGGTGTCGACGGAGAGCGCCTGGTTCGCGGCGCGACCGTCGGGGACCGAGGACGTGTACAAGATCTACGCCGAGTCGTTCAAGGGCGCCGAGCACCTGGGCGAGGTGCAGCGGGAGGCCCGCGCGCTGGTGTCGGCCGCGCTGGGCTGAGCGTTCCCGCGCTGGGCTGAGCGTTCCCGCGCAGGGCCGAGGACTCCCGCGCAGGGCCGAGGGCTCCTGAGGCGGCGGAGCCGTCAGGTGAGTTCGGGGGTGGCCGTGGCGGGCACGCCCGTGCGGGCGAGGTCGGCGCGGCGGCCGGCCTCGACGCCGTCCCGGTAGCCGGTGCCGCTGGTGCGGGGGACCGTGGTGCGGACGCGCGGGTAGCAGGCCGCGACCGCGCGCTCGACCTCGGCCTGACGGTCGGCCAGGACGAGGGCGGTGCCGGCGGTGGGCGCCTCATCGCCGGCGCGGGCCTCGGCCCGGCTCAGGAGCCGGTACACCTCGTCGGTGAAGCCGAGCATCCAGGAGCGGCGGTAGGCGCGCACGGCGCCCCCGGGCGGACGGACGCGGGCCAGCCCGGAGGCCATCTGGAGCAGCAGCGAGGTGGCCAGCAGGTCGGCGCGGTCGAGGTCGGCGGCGAAGCCGAACACGTGCACCCGCTGCCCGCCGTCGCCGCGCCCGATGAGCAGCGGGCGGCAGCGGACGGCCTGGGCGACGAGACTGACCAGGCGGGCCTTCTCCCTGGCCCACGGGTCAGGGAGGGTCACGATCCGGTCGCCGGGCCGTTGGCGCACCTCGGCGGGGCCGAGGGAGTCGATGCCGTACTTGGCCATGAGCGAGGCCGCGGCCGCCATGAACGTGGCCCGCTCGTGCTCGTTGTCGGTCCGTTCGGCCTTGGCCAGGAGCTTCCTGACCCGCTCAAGCGTGCGCTCGCTCAACGACTCCCCTCGGATCCCGCCTCCCGTGAGAGAGCGCCGTCGCTCTGGAGGAGGAGCGCCGGGAGCGCAGCGACCAGAGCGACGAGGGAAGAGCGGCGGATCCCAGCGATCGAGCCTGCCTCACGAAGTGAGGCCATTGGACGCCAGGATGCGGCCGTCGTCGGCGATGACCGGGAAGGCGCCGGTGTCCACGATGCCATGCTGCTGGAAGAGGGCCTCGATGAGCGCGTGCGCCTCGGGCTCCAGCTTCCACAGGGCGCGGTACTGGCGGGCGGTGGCCAGGGAGAGGCCGGTCTCCTGGGCGATGTCCACCGTACGCGGGACGATGCCCTTGGCGATCTGCCGGTCCCAGTAGTCGCGGGCCAGGCGCATCATGGCGGCCCGCTGGGCGGTGTCGACGACCTGCGGCGTGGCGTCGAACACCTGCACGTCCTCGTCCTCCTCGCGCACCAGCTCGGCGAGCGCGGGCGGCAGGGCGGGGCGGGCGGGCACGGGGTGCTGCTCGGGCTCGGGCTCCCAGGGTACGCGCGGGTCGGCGTCGATGAGCGCGCTGGTGTTGTACAGGGCGGCGATCTGGGCCAGCAACGCCTCCTGGCGGCCCTGGTCGACGGCCAGGCCGGTGTGCTCGACGGCCTGGTCCATGGCCTTGTCGAGCCTGGCCAGCGCGACGCGCATCTTGCGCTCGGAGGCGCCGTTCTCGCGCAGGGCCTTGGCCCGCTTGGCGGCCAGGGCGACGCGGGTGAGCCTGCGGTGGGCGTCCACCTCGCTGGCGGTGCGGTCGCTGACCTCGGCCAGCCCGACCCGTACGAGCAGCCGCTCGGGGGTCAGCCGCCAGTTGATGCGGCCGGTGCCGCGGATGCGGTGGCGCTCGATGGCCATGCCGCGTTCCCACAGCCAGGCGGCGACCAGCGGCGCGGCGAGACGGAAGACCGCCTCGGGCAGGCTGCGCGCGTCCATGCTGGACAGCACGGCGGTCAGGCAGGTCAGCGCCCACACGGCGATGCCGTCGATGCCCGCGGAGAAGTTCTCGCGCATGTTGCGGCGGGCCCGCACGGCGGAGGTGATGATGGCGACCTCGATGAACGCGAACAGCAGCAGCCGCAGCGGCCCGTCGAGGCCGAGGACGTCACCGGAGAAGCGCCACATGCCCTGGGCGGAGACGCCGGTCGCGATGGACGCGGCCACCACGGTCAGGACGTCCTCGATGGGGCGTGGGGCGATGTAGCGCTCGAACAGCCAGGCGACAGCCCGCCAGGCGATCCGGAGCACCAGGTAGGCGAGCACCAGCCCGGCCAGGCCGAGCAGCGCGATGACCGCCGTTGCGAACGGCTTTTCGGCGACGAAGGCAGCTATTTCCTCGAATGTCGGCATCAGTCACTATCCGTGAGGCTCAAACTCCGCTTATAGCGAGATCATCGCAGAACGTGGCGTTCCTGTACGCCAAACCACCTCTGCTGACCCGCTTCGCCCACCTTTATCACAAACCTCCCCCGGCACAGGAGACCTCGCGTTCAGGGAAGTGGTGGCGCACAATGGATGCGACAGTGCGAGGGACGCCGCAGGAAGCCCGAGGAGGCTTCGTGAGCAAGCGATCGCGCAGGGCGCGCGTACTCACCAGTGGAGCGCCGGGCCGGCTGCCGGGGTTCGGGCCCGGCGAGCCGCACGCCCCGGACGACGACTTCCCCTTCGACGACCCCGGGGGGCGGGAGGGCGGGGTGCGCGAGCCGCGCCGGCCCAGGCCGACGCTGCCGTCCCTGGTCGAGCGGGCGCCGCTGCCCGAGCCCGAGGTGTGGGCGCACGACCGTACGGTGCCGCCGCCCGGCGAGGTCACCAGGTCCCTGGCGCGTGGCTGAATCAGCGGACGGGCCGGGGATGAGGCAGGCTGGATTGTGGCCGGATCGCATCCATCCGGTGGGACCATCTATGTAGGGATTTATCCCAACATAGTGTGATGTATCCCAGCAGGACGGATTTCGATGTCTGACTCAGAGTTCCCGCTCGTCCAGTTCATGCGCGAGGGCTTCGACCCGGTGGCCGAGCTCGCCCGCATCCGCACCGAGCAGCCGGTCTTCCCGATGGAGATCCCGGGTGGCCAGACGGTGTACCTGGTGACCCGCTACGAGGACGTGCGAGCCGTGCTGGCCGACCACGAACGGTTCAGCAACGACTTCGGCAACGTGATCGGTCTCGGCTCCAACCAGGAGGATCCCGGCGGCCTGGGGTTCCGCGATCCCCCGGAGCACACGAGGCTGCGCAAGTACCTGACGCCGGAGTTCACCGTCCGCCGCCTGCGCAGGATGGAGCCGCGCATCGAGGTCCTGGTCGAGGAGTACCTCGACAAGATGGAGGCCAAGGGGTCGCCGGTCGACCTGGTGGAGTCGTTCGCGCTGCCGATCCCGTCCCTCGTGGTGTGCGAGCTGCTGGGCGTGCCGTACGAGGAGCGGGCCGACTTCCTGAAGATCAGCACGAACCGCTTCGACTTCACCGCCGGGCCCGAGGCGTCGCTGCAGGCGATCAACGACGCGATGGCGTACCTGACGGACCTGGTGGCGCGCGAGCGCGAGAACCCCGGCGAGGGGCTGCTCGGCCAGCTGCTCCGCGACCACGGCGACGACCTGGACGACCGTACGCTGGCCAGCATGGCCGACGGGCTGCTGACCGGCGGCCACGACACGAGCACCAGCATGCTCTCGCTCGGCACGCTGTGGCTGCTGAACAACCCGGAGCAGGCCGACCGGGTCCGCGCCGACGACTCCTACACCGAGCAGGTCGTCGAGGAGCTGCTGCGCTACATGACGGTGGTGCAGGTCGCCTTCCCGCGCTTCGCCCGCGAGGACCTGGAGCTGCTCGGCCAGAAGATCAACAAGGGCGAGCTGGTCCTGTGCTCGCTCACCGCCGCCAACCGCGACCCCGCCCTGGGCGAGGGCATGGACGAGGTACGGCCGGAGCGGCCGGTCGCGGGCACCCATCTGGCGTTCGGGCACGGCATCCACCGCTGCATCGGGGCGCCGCTGGCGCAGATGGAGATGCGCATCGCCTTCCCGGCGCTGCTGCGGCGCTTCCCGGGGCTGCGGGTGGCCGATGAGGTGCCGTTCAGGAAGCTCGCCATCGTCTATGGCGTGGAGAAGCTACCGGTCGCCTGGTAGAGCGGTTACGTTCGCAGGTGTGAACGAGCCTGTGATCGACCTGACCGAGATCGGCGCCGTCGTGTTCGACACCGACGGCGTGGTCACCGACACCGCTCGGGGGCACGCGGCCGCCTGGAAGCACGTCTTCGACGCGTTCCTGCGCGGCCGCTCGGCGCCATTCGACATCCGCGACGACTACCTGCGGCACGTGGACGGCCGGCCGCGCCTCGACGGCATCCGTACGTTCCTGGACTCGCGCGGCATCACGCTGCCCGAGGGCGCGCCGGACGACGAGCCGGGGACGCCGACCGTGCACGGGCTGGGCCTGGCCAAGGACCAGCTGTTCATGACACAGGTGGAAAAGTACGGGGTGGCCGCCTTCCCCTCGACGGTGGCACTGCTGCACGAGCTGCGCCGCAGGGGCGCGCGTACGGCGGCCGTCTCCGCCAGCCTGCACGGCCGCAAGCTGGTGACCTCCGCCGGGGTGACGCACCTGTTCGACCTGCTGGTGGACGGCAACGACGCGGCCCTGATGAACCTGCCCGGCAAGCCGGACCCGGCGCTGTTCCTGGAGGCGATCCGCCGCCTGGCGCTGCCCGCCGCCAGGGCGGGGGTGGTGGAGGCCGCCCTGCCGGGGATCGAGGCGGGCCGCAAGGGCGGGTTCGGGCTGGTCGTCGCGGTGGACCGGCACGGCCTGCTCGCCTCGCAGGAGGCCCACGTCGTCGTGAGCGACCTCGGTGAGCTGGCGGTGCGCGGCAGGGTCCTACCCTTGACGTCGTGACGGTTCCATCATGACGGTGCTCATCGACCCGCCCGACTGGCCGGGGCCGCGCGGCCTGATGTGGTCGCACCTGGTCAGTGACAGCTCGCTGGAGGAGCTGCACGCGTTCGCGTCGCGCCTCGGCGTGCCCGAGCGGGCCTTCGACCGCGACCACTACGACGTGCCGGAGACGGTGCACGCGCGGGCGGTGGCGCTGGGCGCGCAGGCGGTCAGCTCGCGCGAGCTGCTGCGCCGGCTCATCGCGTCGGGGCTGCGCAAGCGCAAGCGCCGTTAGGAACGCGCTCAGTCCCCGTCCGCCAGCGACGCCAGCTCGGCCGTCATGTTGGCGCGGGCGCGTTCCTCCCACAGGGCGTGCGCCTCGTCCGTCCTGTAGAGCCTCGGCACGGCCAGCAGCCGGCGCAGGACGGCGGCCCTGCCCTGGCGGAACGCCGCGTCGGGCACGTGCGCGTACTCCTGCCTGATCTGCCCGGAATAAGCGTCGTAGCCGGGTGAGCCGAGCACCGCCAGGTCGGCGTCGCAGAGCACGGCGCCGTCGCGGTCGCCGGCGGCCAGCGTGTCGTGGGCGGCGGTGAGCCGGACCAGCCGGGCCACGCGGGCCACCCGCTCGGCGGGCACGCCGCAGCGCGGCAGCCGCGACTGGGCGAGCTGGGCGCTGCGCTCCTCGTCCCAGCCGGGCCGCCCGTCGTAGACGGCGTCGTGGAACCAGGCCGCCAGCCGCACCGCCGCCGGGTCCGAGGCGGCGGGGGCCAGCTCGTCCACGGCGGCCAGGACGGCGGCGAGGGGGGCGGGCGTGTGGTAGCGGCGGTGCGGCTC
>NZ_JAHKRL010000207.1 GCF_019396405.1 Nonomuraea rhizosphaerae
GGACCTGGCGCGCGGCCGCGACCCCGAACGGGCCCGGCAGGCGATCCTGGCGGCGGCCCGGCGGCAGGAGGCGGAGCGGTGGGGGTTCTCGGCGAGCGTGATGGTGGCGCAGTTCCGGTCGATCGTGGTGGACCTGCTCCAGGCGAGCGGCATGGAGCGCGAGGAGGTCCCGGCGGTGCTGCCGTCGCTCGACGTACCGGACCGTTCTCCGTCGAGCCCCTCTCCTCCTCCGCCCGCGCGTTCCGGGGCCCCGCATCCCGTACGGTGGCGCTTCACCTCCCGGACCGGATAAATCCGACGAATGTGACCCTAACGTCACAAAGATCCGCCAGGGTGGAAGGGTGCGAACCCGGCTCAGCGATCACTTGAAGGAACGGCTGGGCACGTTCGGCCTGGCGGCGCCGTCCATCGCCCAGTGCGCCGTGGGCGCGGCCCTCGCCTGGCTCGCCGCCATCCACCTGCTCGGCCACTCCCACCCGTTCTTCGCCCCCATCTCCGTGCTGATCTGCGTCGGCGTCGGGCTCGGGCAGCGGCTGCGCCGCGTGGCCGAGCTGGTGGTCGGGGTCAGCCTCGGGGTGGGCGTCGGCGACCTGCTGGTGTCGTGGATCGGGTCGGGCGCCTGGCAGATCGGGCTCGTGGTGGCCCTGGCGATGACCGCGGCGGTGCTGCTCGACAGCGGCGGTCTGTTCGTGGCGCAGGCCGGGTCGTCGGCGGTGCTGGTCGCCGCGCTGGTGCCCGCCGACGGGGCCGGCGGCTGGGACAGGATGGCCGACGCGCTCACCGGCGGTGTCATCGGCATCGCGGCCGTGGCGCTGCTGCCCGCCAGCCCGTTCGCGATCGCCTCCAAGCACCTGTCCGGGGTGCTGGACGCGCTGTCCACGGTCCTCGAACAGGCCGCGGAGTCGATCGAGAAGCGTGACGTGGACCTGGCCGCCGAGGCACTGGAGGCGGCCCGCGACACGCAGGCGGCGGTGGAGGAGTTCGAGCGGGCGGTGGAGACCAGCAAGGAGATCACGCTGATCTCACCGCTGCACTGGCACCGGCGCTCCAGGGTCGCCCGGTACGAGGCCGTGGCCGTGCCCGTGGACCTGGCGCTGCGCAACGCCCGCGTGCTGGCCCGCCGTACGCTGGCCGCGATCGGCGAGGCCAGCCCGCCGCCGACCTCGCTGGCCGAGGCGATGCGCGAGGTGTCGGAGGCGGCGCTGCTGCTCCAGCTCGAACTGGCCGCCGGCCGCGAGCCCATGCTGGCCCGGCAGGCGCTCCTGGCGGTGGCGGCGCGTGAGCGGCCCGACCGGCTCGGCTTCTCCGCGCACGTGATCATCGCTCAGCTCCGGTCGATCGCCGTGGACCTGCTGCAGGCGACGGGCATGGACCACGAGGAGGCGACGGCCGCGCTGACGCCCCTGGACGAGCCCAGCGACGCCACAAGCTGACGGCGACCAGGGGTGACGGGGACGGCCACCCCCTGACCCCGCCTATCGTTGTCCTCGCGAAAGGTCCGCCTCACGCGTTACGGAGCTGGTCGAGGAGAAAAGAGCCTGTGGAGCTGCGCGACATCGAGGTCTTCCTGACCCTCGCCGAGGAGCTGCACTTCGGCCGTACGGCGGAGCGGCTGCACATCTCCGTGGCGGCGGTCAGCAAGGCGATCAAGAAGCAGGAACGGGCCATCGGCATCGAGCTGTTCGCTCGCGACAGCCGCAACGTACGGCTCACTCCGGTGGGCGAGCAGCTCCGCGACGACCTGCGCCAGGTCCATCAGGGGCTGACGCAGAGCCTGACCCGGGCCCGGCTGGCGGCCCGTGGCAAGACGGGCACGCTCCGGGTCAGCCTGTTCCCCGCCAACGTCCAGGAGCTGCGACGGTACTGGGACGCCTTCCGCTCCCGGTATCCGCGCTGGGATCTGCGCCTGCGGATGTCACGCTACGCCGATCCGTTCACCCAGTTGCGGGAGAAGGAGACCGATGTCCTGGTCACCTGGCTGCCCGTGGACGAACCCGACCTGACCGTGGGGCCCGTGCTCTTCACCGAGCCGAGAGTGCTGGCCGTGGCCGCCGACAACCCTCTCGCCAAGTGGTCCACGACCTCCCTGGAGGCGGTGAGCGACTATCGGCACGTGACCCCCGCGTCGGCGCCCGGTGACTGGTTCGACCGCTACATCCCGGGACTTACCCCGAAAGGCCGGGCGATCGACCGGGGGGACCTCGTGGACAACATCGAGGACATCTTCATGTACACGACCGTCGGGGACACGGTCTCGCTCTTCCCGGTCCACGTGACCCGGTACTACCCGCGCCCGGACATCGTCTACCTGCCGGTGACGGACATGGAGGCGCTGACGTACGGGCTGGTGTGGCGCACCGACGCGGAGAACGACCTCATCCGCGGCCTCGCCCGCGTGGTGCGGGAACTGGGACCGCTGCCCCGCTGAGACCGTCAACCGTGGGTCAACGACCGTTGCGACAGTCGTCGTTGTTCCGCGACACCACCCGGCGTGATGCTTGACCCATCACCGGAAAACCCCCGTCGGGAGGTAAATCAGGGCATGTCATTCTCCGGTACACCAGCGTGAACGTCATCTCTTCCGCTGTATCGCTGACCGTCGCCGACCCGGCCGCCTCCAGCCGGTTCCTCACCACGCATCTCGGCTTCCGCGAGACCCTGGTCGGCGAGGACTTCATCGCGCTGGGCCGTGACGACGCCGCCGTCGACCTGGTCCTGACCGAGCGCGACCTCGAACGACCGGGACCGGGACCGGGACCGGGACTGGCGGACACGGTCGTGGTGCTCACGGTCACCGGCCTCGCCGCCGAGTACGAGCGGCTGCGCGGCGAAGGCGCCACCATCACCGTCCCGCTGCGGCGGGAGCCGTGGGGCGAGCTGCTCACGCAGCTCACCGACCCCAACGGCGTGACGATCCGGCTCGTCGAGTGGATCTCTCCCATCACGGGCTGACTCCCGCACCGGCACCACCGCCGGCCGCGCGCTGCCGTGTCAACGGCCGTGTCAGCGCGGCGACGGTCCGGTATCAGGGCGCTCGGCGACGCTGAGCACATCGCCAGGACGGACCTGGCCCTCAAACACTACGAGCTAGGGGATTCATCATGGAAAACGGCAGTGGCGGCTTCTCCGAGGCGGGCCTGCGCAGGGTGCATGACGTGCTGGCGCGGCATGTGGAGTCGGGGCGCATTCCCGGTGTGGTGGCTCTGGTGGGGCGGGGCGGGCAGACGCACGTCGAGGCGATCGGGACGATGCGCCATGACGGTGGGGCGGCGATGAGCCGGCAGACGATCTTCCGGATGGCCTCGACCTCCAAGCCGGTCTCGGTGGCGGCGGCGATGATGTTGCTGGATGAGTGCC
>NZ_JAHKRL010000208.1 GCF_019396405.1 Nonomuraea rhizosphaerae
CCGGTTGGGGGCGCCCGTCGACGACCTCGCTGCCGAGACGCCGGACGGGCTGCCGCGCCCCTTGGTGCTGGCCGGCTCCGACCAGGGCGCCGCCGGCCTCGGCGCCCTGCTCGCCGCCGCCTCCCCCGCCGCGCCCTGGTGGCCCCAGGCGGCCGTACTCGCCGGCCTGCCCGCCAGCACCTCACGGGCCGCCGAGGGCTGGGAGGACGAACTCAACATCCGAACCCACTGTCCTACCCACCGCGGCGTCCTGACCGGCGACACCTCCGTGGAACGCGGCGCCCTGTCCACCGCCGTCCCCCAGGAGCTGCTGGACGCGGCCTACGAAAGCACCGCCGACATCCCGCACCTGCTCCTGGTCGGCGACGCCGACCCCCTGGCCGACCACGACGCGATCACCCGAACAGCCAAGACCCTGCCCAGGGCACGCCTCACCATCGTCCACGACGCCCACCACGACGTCCTCAACGACCTCCAACACCGCTCGGTAGCCGCCGAGATCATCACCTTCCTCGAAACCCTCCGCAACAACCTCACCCCACCCACCCAAGTAGCGACAAGCGCCTGGTAGGGCCGCCGGGCCGCCGGGGGCGGCGAAGAGGCGGCCACCCGCCCGTGTCAAGAGCGGAGGAGGAAACGGCGGTGCAGCGGAAAGCGGAGGTGGGCGGGCGTTCCGGCCGACTTAAGACCGTGCCAAGTACCCCCGCGCCCGCGCAACGCCGGAGGCGAAAGTCACCAGACCCCAGGCAATCGCGGTCGGCCGGGACGCCCGCCCACCTCTGCGGAACGAAGCAAAACGGAGCAGAACGAAGCAGAAAGCGTTACTGAACCCCCGCCTCCCGCATGTCCCGCAACTCCCGCTTGAGCTCCTTGATCTCGTCCCGCAACCGAGCCGCCACCTCGAACTGCAGATCCGCCGCAGACTGATGCATCTGCTCGGTGAGCGACTCGATCAACGTCTCCATCTGCGCCCGAGGCATCTCCCCCGCGATGGTCTTGGCATGCTGACCGGCCTGCCGAGCCGCGAACCCCGGCACAGGCGCCTTGCCCCGCGAAACCGACCGCCCACCGCCGAGCAGCCGGTCGGTGTCGGCGTCCTCGCGCTGCAACGAGTCGAGGATGTCGGCGATCTTCTTGCGGAGCGGCTGCGGGTCGATCCCGTTGGCCTGGTTGTAGGCGATCTGCTTGGCCCGCCGCCGGTTGGTCTCGTCGATCGCCCGCTCCATCGACGGCGTCACCTTGTCGGCGTACATGTGCACCTGCCCCGACACGTTACGGGCGGCCCGCCCGATGGTCTGGATCAGGGACGTCTCCGAGCGCAGGAACCCTTCCTTGTCCGCGTCGAGGATCGCCACCAGCGACACCTCGGGCAGGTCGAGCCCCTCGCGCAGCAGGTTGATGCCGACCAGCACGTCGAACTCGCCGGTGCGCAGCTCGCGCAGCAGCTCGATGCGGCGCAGCGTGTCGACCTCGCTGTGCAGGTAGCGGACCCGGATGCCGAGCTCCAGCAGGTAGTCGGTGAGGTCTTCGGACATCTTCTTGGTCAGCGTGGTGACCAGGACCCGCTCGTCGCGGTCGGCGCGCTCGCGGATCTCGTGGACCAGGTCGTCGATCTGCCCCTTGGTGGGCTTGACGACGATCTCCGGGTCGACCAGGCCGGTGGGCCGGATGACCTGCTCGACGACGTCGCCCTTGACCCGCCCCAGCTCGTACGAGCCCGGCGTGGCCGACAGGTAGACGGTCTGGCCGATGCGCTCCAGGAACTCCTCCCACTTCAGCGGCCGGTTGTCCATCGCCGACGGCAGCCGGAACCCGTGGTCGACCAGCGTCCGCTTGCGCGAGGCGTCGCCCTCGTACATGGCGCCGATCTGCGGCACGGTCTGGTGCGACTCGTCGAGCACCAGCAGGAAGTCTTCGGGGAAGTAGTCGAGCAGCGTGTTGGGCGCGCTGCCGGCCTCGCGGCCGTCCATGTGGCGCGAGTAGTTCTCGATGCCGGAGCAGGTGCCGATCTGGCGCATCATCTCGATGTCGTACGTGGTGCGCATCCGCAGCCGCTGCGCCTCCAGCAGCTTGCCCTGCCGCTCCAGCTCCGACAGCCGCTCGGCCAGCTCGGCCTCGATGCCGGAGACGGCCGCCGCCATCCGCGCCTCACCGGCGACGTAGTGGGAGGCGGGGAAGATGTAGAGCTCCTCGTCCTCGGTGATGACCTCGCCGGTCAGCGGGTGCATGGTGGACAGCTTCTCGATCTCGTCGCCGAACATCTCGATGCGGACGGCGAGCTCCTCGTACTTCGGGATGATCTCGATCGTGTCGCCGCGCACCCGGAAGGTGCCGCGGGTGAAGGCGAGGTCGTTGCGCGTGTACTGCATGTCGACCAGGCGGCGCAGGAGCTGGTCGCGGTCGACGTCCATGCCGACGCGGAGCCTGGCCATGCGGTCGACGTACTCCTGCGGGGTGCCCAGGCCGTAGATGCACGACACGGACGCCACGACGATCGTGTCGCGGCGGGTGAGCAGCGAGTTGGTCGCCGAGTGGCGCAGCCGCTCGACCTCGTCGTTGATCGAGGAGTCCTTCTCGATGTAGGTGTCGCTCTGCGGGACGTACGCCTCGGGCTGGTAGTAGTCGTAGTAGGAGACGAAGTATTCGACCGCGTTGTTGGGCAGCATCTCGCGCAGCTCGTTGGCGAACTGCGCGGCGAGCGTCTTGTTGGGCTGCATGACCAGGGCGGGCCGCTGCAGCCGCTCGATCAGCCAGGCGATCGAGGCGGTCTTGCCGGTGCCCGTCGCGCCCAGCAGGACACTGTCCTTCTCCCCGGCCTTGACGCGGCGCTCCAGCTCGGCGATGGCCGTCGGCTGGTCGCCGGAGGGAGTCATCTCGGTGACGACCTCGAAGGGCGCCACCTTCCGCTGCAAATCTGTGACCGGACGCATGGTGCCACTGTAGGCGCAGGCACCGACAGAATCCGTCAGGCCGTGCGCTCCCCGATGCGCGGGAACGGCGTGGTCGAGAAGACCACCTCCACCGGCACCTCGAAGTATTCGGCGATGCGAAGTGCCAGGTAGAGGCTGGGGCTGTACTCGCCGCGCTCCAGGTAGCCGACCGTCTGGTAGTGCACCCCGAGGGCGTCGGCCAGTTGCCTGCGCGTGACGCCGCGCTCGGCGCGCAGCAGCGCGATGCGGTTGTAGACGGTCTCACTCATCGCCGACCATCTTCCCAGCCCGGCCGCGCACGGGCGCCAAGCCGGTCATCTGCCCGAGCGGACGAGGCGTACCGGACGCGATCAGCCCGGTCATCCGATGCGCTGCAGGGCCCGGTCGCGGCGGGCCTGCATCAGCGAGCCGGACTCGCGCCGGGCCATCCGGCGCAGGATCGGCGGCGCGAGGAGCAGCCCGGCCACGCTCCACAGGGACAGCACGCCGAGCGTCTCCAGGACGCGCCAGGAGCCGCCGATCTCCGCCGCGGCGGCGGAGGCGGGCGACAGCGCCGCGCGCATGCCGAGCCCGAGCCAGTACACGGGGAAGGCCTGGCCGAGCACCTGCACCCAGCCGGCCAGCGCCGTGATCGGGTAGAAGACGCCGGAGATGGCGGTCACCCCGCCGACCACGAGCATCGCCAGGCCGGCGGCGGTCTGCGGGCTGCTGGCGACCGCGCCGACGACGGCGCCGACGGGCAGCGGGGCCAGC